>CAZOGY010000046.1:0-24226 GCA_964579305.1 uncultured Hyphomicrobiaceae bacterium | reverse complement strand
CTTTATGAGCCAGCAGCCGCAAGCTGGGCGTCAAGCTGGCCCTTGCGCTCCGGTGTCAGTCTGATCTCGAACCGCTGGCTGCCGTCGTCATCACTGGTGACGCGCAACACCTCCGCATGCTCGTAGATCCAGTTGCGTATGCGCCCCTGCCCCGGCGCCAAACGTAAGGCCATGGTCACGTCGGCAACGGCAAGCCGCGCGTCGATAGCCGCACGCAAGTCATCCAAGCCAACACCGCGCAACGCAGAAATCAAAACGCCCGGCTGATTGCGCTGTACGTTGGAGTTGCGCAGGACTTCAAGCGCGTCGTCGCCGAGCTGATCGACCTTGTTCAAGACCTCCAACAGAGGCGCTTCGGCCATTTGCGCATCGATACCCAGATCGGCCAGAACGCCCTCCACATCGGCCTTTTGCGCCTCCGTTTCCGGATGCGAGATGTCTCGCACGTGGAGGATCAGATCCGCGTTCACCACCTCCTCCAACGTTGCGCGAAACGCAGCAACGAGCATCGTCGGCAAATGCGATATGAACCCAACGGTATCCGACAGGATCAACTTCCGGCCGCTCTCAAGGGTGACTTCGCGCATTGTCGGATCCAGCGTGGCAAACACTTGATCCTTCGCAAACACGTCAGCGTCCGTCATGGCGTTGAACAGCGTCGACTTGCCCGCGTTCGTATACCCAACAAGCGCAACGATCGGGTACGGCACGCGCTTGCGGCCAGCCCGATGCAGATCGCGCGTGCGCACCACGACATCAAGTTCAGACCGGATCTTGTCGATGCGCTCCTGGATAAGCCGGCGGTCGGTCTCAATCTGCGTTTCACCAGGCCCACCGAGAAACCCGAAACCACCGCGCTGACGCTCCAAGTGGGTCCATGAGCGCACAAGCCGGCCGCGCTGATAGGTCAAGTGCGCCAGTTCAACTTGCAGGCGACCTTCCCGCGTCCGCGCACGCCGACCAAAGATCTCAAGAATAAGCCCTGTGCGATCCAGAACCTTAGCGTTCCAGGCCGTTTCGAGATTGCGCTGCTGAATGGGGGTAATCGCGTGATCAACAATGACCAGCCCGATCTCCTCAGCATCGATCAGGGCGCCCAACTCCTCGATCTTGCCTGTGCCAAATAGCGTGCCCGCACGCGGCGTCGGAACCGGCACGACCAAGCCCTCTATGACATCAAGGTCGATTGCGCGCGCAAGCTCGCTGGCCTCAACCAAACGCTCCGCTGGCGAATGCTCTATGACATCACCGCCACGTCCAGCCGCCGACCGCTGCCCCGCAGAGCGTCGCAGATCCGGCACGAGGACCAAGGCCCGCGTCGCCGGCTTATCAGGCTCCGCTACGACGTCTGAGCCGAAAGTCGGCCGACGCCGATCATCGTCGAAAGAGGATGCCAATCCGCGCGTGGCTCCTGTTCACGGGTGGTTTCAATGACATACGATGGGGCGGTCGACGTGGCGCGTGCCTATCCAGCGACCGCACCGCGCGCACGCGGCGTCTCGTCAGATCGTTTCCGTTTCAACTCGCCAGACCGCCTCAGCTTTCGCTGTCCTGGCTCTCGCTGTCGTCCATCAAGCTGACAGGCTGGTTCGGCATGATCGTTGAAATTGCGTGCTTGTAAACCAGCTGCGAGACGCCGTCGCGGCGCAGCAGGACGCAAAAGTTGTCGAACCAAGTGACGATCCCTTGCAGCTTGACGCCATTCACAAGGAAAATCGTGAGCGAGATCTTTTGTTTCCGGACCGTGTTGAGAAACGTGTCCTGCAGACTTTGCGCGCGTTCGCCAGCCATGATCCCGGGCCATCCTTTTGATGTTGTTTTTTTGAGACCTGCGGGTGCAGTCGCCGAAACCGGCTCCTCCCGGCGCATAAGATAGCGTCTTGCACTGCAACATGCGAGAGATCAGCGCGAATTGCTGTGTCAGACGTTGGCCTGATGTGGACCGCTGATCAGCGGGATACTTGAGCAACCTGATGAAAATTTGCCCGCAATCTCAGCGTCAGGCTTCCCGGATGTCCGTTGGCGATCGGCGCTCCGTCGATCTCCACAACCGGCATGACCAGATTTGAAGCCGACGTGATGAAGGCTTCGCGTGCAGCCTTTGCTTCTTCCACAGTGAACGGACGCTCCGACACGGAAAGGCCGTCCGCATCCAGCGCGTCGATCGCTGTCATGCGCGTCACACCGCGCAGAATCGCAGGCGTTGCCTGACGGGTCAGCACTTCGCCATCCTTGGTGACGATCCACGCGTTCGACGACCCGCCTTCGGTGACATGACCATTTGCATCGACGAACCAAACCTCCGATGCGCCTTGCGCGCGCGCCCGCTCCTTGGCGAGGCTGGCAGGCAGCAACATCACCGTCTTGATATCACACCGGTTCCAGCGTGGATCGGGTTCCGTAATGACCTTGATCCCGCGCGCCGCGCTGGCCTCTTGCGCAGCCCGATTGCTCGGCCGCGCCAGGCACACGACGGTCGGTGGCGTACCTGGCGCTGGGAACAAAAAGTCTCGACGCGCCGTGCCGCGCGAAACTTGCAGATAGATCACGCCATTGCGAACACGGTTGCGACGCACCGTCTCGCGAAGAACCCGTTCCAGGGCGCGACGCGGCATCGGCTGGGAGATGTCCAACTCACCGAGCGATCGCTCCAAGCGGTCGAGGTGCCGCGCTTCGTCAATGATGGCGCCAGAGCGAACTTCACATACTTCGTAGACCGCATCGCCGAATTGATAGCCGCGGTCTTCTGGATGCACGCTCGCACTCGCATACGGAACATATTGCCCGTCGACATAAATCACGCGTGCCATGTTTGAATGTCCTTCCCAGCGCCCAATTACAGTCGTTGCAACGATTGCGCCGTCGTCAAAGGACAGCGGCCAGCGCAATCGCGAGCAGCCTCAAATGCCGTAGTCCGGTGCCACGCGAAAGATCTGCTCCACCTGGCGGACCAGCGGCGTCGGCGAGAACATGATCACGCGGTCCTTCGGCGCCAGCTCGGTATCGCCGCGCACCATCACCGGTTGCCCTTGCCGCCAGATGCCACCGATGCGAATGCCCTCCGGCAAATGCAAATCCCGGATCTTGCGGCCCACGATTTCCGATGTTTCGAGCGCCTCCGCCTCCAGAAGTTCGCCTTGGCCATTGTGGATGGCATGCACGCCGCGGATTTTGCCGCGTCGCACGTACTGGAGAATGTTGGACGTCGTGATGGCCCGTGGGTTGATTTGCGCGTCAATCCCGAAAGAGCGGATCATGGTTGCATAGCCAGGCGCGGTTGCCAGGCAAATCGAGCGCGCACAGCCAAGCTGCTTGGCCAGAACCGACGTGAGGATGTTGACCTGGTCATCGTTGGTCAGCGCAACCATCGTCTCCGCCGCATTCACCTCCGCCTCGCGCAAAAGATCTTCCGACAGCGAAGAGCCATTCAAAACCACGGTGCGTGACAACTGCTCTGCGATCTCGACGGCGCGCTCGCGTTTCGCCTCGATGATTTTGACGCGCACGTTCGGTTCGCTTTTCTCGATCGCCTTGGCCACGAACAAACCGATGTTGCCGCCGCCTGCAATCACAAGGCGCCGTGCTTGCGTCTCGACATGGCCAAAGATCTTCAGCGTGCGCGTGACGCTCGCCGTGGGCACGACGATGTAGATGTCATCGCCCACCTTCAAAACGTCATCTTTGCGCGCCGCCCGCATCTCTCCACCGCGCACAATGGCAACGATCAGCGCCGGCAGATCCGGAAAAAGCTCAGCCAAGTCGGAAAGCTTGGTGTCGACCACCGGGCACTCCGGCTGGCACGAAATGCCAAGCGCGGTCATTTTGTCATCGGCCAGCGCGTATGTTTCGAACGCACCAGGAAGTTTCAGCCGGCGCATCACCGCGTTGCCGACCGCGATCTCGGGCGAGATGATATAGTCGATCCCAAGTCCTTTGCCTGAGAATAGCGCTGACCAGTTTTTGTCGAGATAGGTCTGAGCGCGCACGCGCGCGATCCGCGTTGGGACCGAAAAGAGCGTGTTTGCAACCTGACAGGCAACCATGTTGACCTCGTCATAGAGCGTCACGGCAATCAACATGTCGGTGTCGTTGGCGCCCGCGCGAGCCAGAACGTCAGGGTGCGCCCCGTGACCTTCGATTGCGCGCACGTCGAGCACGTCGTTGGCCCGTTGCACGAGGGCGGCGTTGCTGTCGATGATCGTGACGTCGTTGCCTTCTGACGCCAGCCGCTCGCCAATGCCAAAGCCCACTTGGCCGGCGCCACAAATGATGACACGCATCGTATCTCCAATCGGCGCAGCCGCGCGACCATAGACAGCCAGCGCCAACGCCACCAGCCGGCTCCCGGCGGTGCTGCCAACGGCCCCTCTCATCCGGTTCAGGCGGGATTGCCTGAACCGAAAGATGTCGCGATCAGCAACAACCTAGATCATCGCAGGCGAGCACACCGGTCCCTGAACTGATCTAAGCGCCGGGCGCACCGCCGCTGCGGTGTTCCGACGTCACACCAAGCGCCCGCAATTTGCGATGCAACGCCGAGCGCTCCATGCCGACAAACTCTGCTGTCCGCGAAATGTTACCGCCGAACCGGTTAATTTGGGACAACAGATATTCGCGCTCAAAAATCTCGCGCGCCTCGCGCAACGGCAGCGACATCAGGTGCTCAGCCCCCCCGTTGACTGGAAGCGGCACGTTTGAGCCAATCTCGTCCGGCAGCATATCCGCCGTGATTGCCGCGTCCGCCGACCCGCCGGCCAGGATCATCACGCGTTCGACATTGTTGCGCAGCTCACGGACATTACCTGGCCAATCGTGGGCCTGCAGCACCGCCATCGCATCGTCTCCGACTTTCCGCGGCGCCAGACCCGACGACTGCCCGATCTGGTTGATGAAATACTCAACGAGCAGCGGGATGTCTTCACGCCGCTCGGCCAAGGACGGGACACGCACCGGCACCACGGCCAACCGGTGATAGAGATCGGAGCGGAACGTCCCTTCCTCCATCTCGCGTTCGATATGCCGCCCCGTGGATGAAATGATCCGCACATCGACGGCCACCTTCTGGCTCCCGCCGAGCCTGAGGAATTTTTGCTCCACCAGAACGCGCAACACCTTGCCCTGGGTCTCATAGGGCATGTCGGCGACCTCATCGATGTAAAGCGTCCCGGTGTGCGCCTCTTCCAGCGCCCCAACCTTGCGCGGCCCACCGGTGCGGTCTTCGACACCAAACAGCTCTTCTTCCACGCGATCGGGCGCCATCGCGGCGGCGTTGAGGACGACGAACGGCCCGTCGGCGCGCAGCGATTTTTCGTGAATGGCGCGCGCGGCGATCTCCTTGCCGCTGCCTGATGCGCCCCGCAGCAGAATGCGGCTGTTGGTTGGCGCGATCTTTTCAATCTGCGCCTTGAGCGCGTTGATCGCGGCTGAGTTGCCAATCATTTCCGCGCTGACGGGACTGCGCTCTTTGAGCTGCTGGACTTCCTTGCGCAACTGCGAGGCTTCCAAAGCACGCATCGTCACCAGGATCAGCCGGTCCGCAGTGAACGGCTTTGGAATGTAATCGTACGCACCGCGTTTGATTGCGGTGACGGCGGTGTCGATGTTGCCGTGGCCGGAAATGATCACGACAGGCAGATCGGGATGCACTTTGCGGATGACCGAGAGCAATTCCAGCCCATCAAGCCGGCTGCCCTGCAAATAGATATCGAGGATCACCAAATGCGGCCGCCGGTTCTCGATCGCAATCAAGGCTTCATCGCTGTCGCGCGCCAAGCGGCACGTATGGCCCTCGTCTTCGAGGATACCGGCGACCAATTCGCGGATATCGGTCTCGTCATCGACAACGAGAATGTCGGAAGCCATCTGGAAGGTCCTCCCTCTGTCGCGGCACGCAGCCGTCTTGGGTCTCAGGCGCGCACGCGCGGCCTACTCTGCAGCCGCCAAGCGGGTCACGTTGGCGGCGGCTTGATCAACGGTGCGCATCGGCAAAGTGACGGTCACTTGCGCGCCGCGCGGGCGGTCTGGAGTGACGGGCGCATCCTCCAGGCGGATCGTGCCGCCATGCGCCTCGATTATCTGGTTGACGATCGCAAGCCCGAGCCCCCGGCTCTTGGCTTTGGTGGAGACGCCGACCTCAAGCAGCCGCTTGCGGTTTTGCTTATCGAGGCCGGTGCCGTTGTCGGTCACAACGATCTGCGCCGTATCGCCATCGCTTGAAGCAGCAACGGTGATCAACCCGCGATAATCGTCGCCGCGGTCTGGAGCGGCCGCCGAAATCGCTTCGGTTGCGTTCTTCACGATGTTGGTCACGACCTGGTTCATCAGATCCGGATCAAGCGCGGTCATGATCGGCGCGTCAGGCACCTGAGTGGTGACCTTCACCGTATCCAGCGTCACGTCGTAGGCCATCGCCGCCTCACGCACGACCTTGCGCACATCGGCCATTTGGAACTTCGGCGCTGGCAATTTTGCAAACTTCGAGAACTCGTCGACGAGATTGCGCACGACTTCGACCTGACGCACGATGGTGCCCGTGCAGTTGTCGAAGATCTCCCGATCCGCGGTCACATACTTGCCAAAGCGCCGCTGAATCCGGTCGGCCGACAGTTGTATCGGCTGCAATGGGTTCTTGATCTCATGGGCGAGGTATCGTGCCACGCCCGACCATGCAGACGCACGCTGTGCCCGCTCCAGTTCCGTGATGTCATCGAGCGTCACGACCGTTCCGCGGTCCGCCCCGGTCGCCTCATTGGTCAAGCGCACATTGAACGTCCGGTCCTCGCCGTCGATCGGAATCGTAAGCGGTGGCTGTTTGCGCGCTAGTCCCGGGTCCGCGCTGATCGCCTTCAGGTGACCTGCGATCTCTGGCAACGCGGCATCGAACTTTTCGCCGATCAGGTCATCGGCTGACCGGGCCAACAGCGCTTGCGCGGACGGATTAACAAGCCGGATCAGGCCATTGCTGTCGACACCGATCACCCCGGCGGTCACCCCGGACATCACGGCTTCGATGAAGCGTCGATCCTCCATCAACTGCTGGTTGGCGTTGACCAGTTCGGTTTGCTGGCTCTTCAGCTCCGCGGTCATCGTGTTGAAGGTCTTCGACAGGCGCCGCAGATCGCCCTCGCCGCGGCGCTCAGGCAGGATCACGTCCAGGTGGCCCTGCGACACATATTGCGCGGCCGCAATCAGCCGTCCGATCGGCGCAACGAACTTGCCAGCAAACCAGAGCCCGGCCCAAATCGCAGCCAGAAGCCCGGTGAGCGAGATCATGAAGTAGAGCAGTCCGTGGGCAATCTGCAGGCCGCTCCGCCGCTTCCGGAGTTGGGTGTACTCGGCCACGCCAGCCTCAGTGCGTCTGAGCTGGCTCAAGACCTTGGGGCTCACCCCGCGCGCCACATAGAGATAGAGACCGGTATCATCACCAAGCCTGGTCAAAGCAGCCACGCGAAAATTCTTGTCAGGTTCTGAAACCGGCACCTGACCGGCCCGGGCCAACGCAATCACGTTGGCCGGCACCCGTCGCTGCGCGTCTTCCATAACGCCGGCCGCGTTGAGAACCGTGCGACCGCTTGAATCGACAATCCGCGCAACGGGAAGCTCACGCAGACCCGCCTGGATGAAGACCTGCGTTTTGAACGCTTCGGGATTGTCATTCAGCAATGCCACCTGGCCCACGAGGTCGCTTGCCATGTTTTCCGCATCGTTACGGATCGTCTGGCCATGCTCTTCGATATAGGCACGCGCCACATCAAGCGACGTTTGAATGATCTGCCGGGTCCGCTCCGCAAACCATCCATCGATCGCGCGCGCAAACGTGCTGGTTGCTGCAATGGCCAGGATCAAGGCTGGCAGGATCGTAATCAGCGAGAACAGCGCCACAATGCGGATATGCAAACGGGCGCCGGCGACCTTCTCGCGCCATGCCCGATAGAGCGCTGCCCCCTGATAGGCGACAACGGCGATTACGGCGAGGATCATCACGACGTTCAAAAACAGCACGACGAATACGACTTCACCGCGCGGCGTGATCGGCGTGAGGTTGGTGAGAATGAGATACGTCGACAGCGCCGAAACCAGCGACAGGACAACAACCACAAGCCCTGTGCGAAAGGCGCGGCTCGACGTGTCGGCAAACGGCATCGCCGCGTCGTCGACAAGGATTGGCCGCGCGGCCGACCCTGCGACGGCAGCCGACGGCGCGGTCTCGTTACCCGCCTGCGCGCTCATGCCCGTCCCCAATCCCTTGGCCGATCCCGGCCGTTGCCCTGTATCCCCACACCTGAGACGACCAGCCTTGCGCAAAACGCGAAGCCATTTTCAGACCACACGCCCTGGTTGGTGCAACGGCCGCTTCATGTGCAATGGACGTCCCGCCGTGCGCGGAAGCGGCCACACTCCAAACTCTTCAATACGCAAACTGTGACATATGCGCGACAAGCACCAGTGCTGTTTCGCACCGACGGAGTAGCACGGGGAAAACCGGCAAAAAATGGACGCCCGCACATGCGGCGCAGTCGCAGTCAGCCACGCCGGCGAATGAATTGAGAGCGGGCCAATCCCGGGCGATGCCAGCCGGTCGCCGGCCCGCCCGCCGCAACAAAAACGGTCGGCGAGATCCGAGGGGTTGAGCGCCTCCACTGAAACGAGGAGCCAAGAGGTCGCCCACACCCTCCCCATCGCAATGTGACGGGTCGCCGACGCCTATCACCAACGTTGCGTCACCGGCGCGTGCCATCCGCTTGTCGCCCGGACGGCATGCAAGCGTCGGCGATGAAAGCAACACTCTAAACAATATGTTGCGCGTGTTCCTTGATGGTTCAGCCAGTGGTTCTGAGCGTTGCTGCGAGTGGTGGCAACTGTCTGAACCGCCACACGAATGCACGTCGTATCCAATCGGACTCACGCCCCAAGGCCGCAAAGCGGCCCGGGCCGTCGATGTTCGTGTTCGAAACATCGACACGAAAATGGCCCGCCCCCGCGGAGCGCAACAGAGCTAAAGCGCGGCGCATGTCATGCGACACGCTTTAGCGGCCCGGCGAACGGATCACTTGGATATCCAACAGCTTAATCCGGCTCCGCAGCGTATTGCGATTAAGCCCCAACAGTTCGGCCGCGCGGATTTGATTGCCGCGCGTGGCGGCCAGTGCGGCCGTAAACAACGGCGCTTCCACTTCCCTGAGGATGCGGTCGTAGAGGCCTGGCGGCGGCAAGTCTGTGCCGTATGTCGCAAAATACTGGGCAAGATGGCGCTCAACGAGTTCAGACAGGCTCAACGCTTCTTCCGAATCCGTGACCGGCTGCGGCGCCGTCAGCGCCTCGGCCAGTTCGATCTCCACCATTTCGCGTGTGATCGTCTCTTCGGGGTAGATCGCCGCAAGCCGGCGGACCAGGTTTTCCAACTCGCGCACGTTACCGGGCCAGGAATGCTGCTTGAGACAGTCTACGGCTTCGCTGCTGATGGTGCGTTGGCCACTTGTCTCCGTCGTGACTTGATTTAGGAAGTGCCGCGCGAGATCGGCAATGTCGTCCCGGCGTTCACGCAATGGTGGCAGCCGCAACGGCACCACGTTCAAGCGGTAAAACAAGTCCTCGCGAAACAGACCTTGCTGGATCTGGGTGCGCAGATCCCGGTGGGTGGCCGCCACAATCCGCACGTTGGTCCGGATCGGCGTGCGCCCCCCGACAGTTGTGTATTCGCCTTCCTGCAGAACGCGCAAAAGTCGGGTCTGCGCATCCATCGGCATATCACCGATCTCGTCGAGAAAAAGCGTGCCACCTTCAGCTTGCTCAAACCGCCCCGACATGCGGGTTTGCGCGCCCGTGAACGCCCCTTTTTCGTGGCCAAACAGCTCGCTCTCGATCAGTTCGCGCGGGATCGCGGCCATGTTGATCGCCACGAACGGTCCATCACGCCGCTTGGAGTAGTTGTGCAGCACTTTGGCGACCAGCTCTTTGCCGGTGCCCGACTCGCCGTTGATCATCACCGTCAGATCGGTTTGCGTCAGCCGCGCGATCACACGGTAGATCTCCTGCATTGCCGGCGACCGGCCGATCAGCGGCAGGTCATCGTCGTGGTCCGGCCCGGTGTGCCCATTCATCGACTGGGGCACGGGACGCGACATCGCCCGCCCGACAATGGCAATCAACTGGTTGAGATCAAACGGCTTCGGCAGATATTCGAAGGCGCCTTTTTCGGTCGCCGTCAGAGCCGTCATCAACGTATTCTGCGCGCTCATGACCACGATTGGCAGTTCCGGGCGAAGCCGTTGCACCCGAGGGATCAGGTCAAAGCCGTTTTCATCGGGCATGACCACGTCGGTCACCACCACATCGCCCTCACCCTGGCTGATCCAGCGCCAAAGCGTCGCCGCGTTCGAGGTCGTTCTGGGGATATAGCCCGCCCGTGCCAGCGCCTGGTTCAAAACCGTGCGGATCGCCGCGTCGTCATCAGCGACGAGTACGGTGCCCTTCGCCATGGTCTTGATCTCCCGTCCGTCTATGGCGGCCGCGCGGGCGCTCCGCCGTTTGGTTGACGCGGCCCCGCTTAAGGGCTGCGCTGGGGTCGTGCCGTTTTGGCGGCAGTTTCATTGGCCTGATGCATGGGTAGAAGCGTTCGAAAAATCGTCTGGCCCGGCGCACTTTCAAATTCGATGACCCCGCCATGGTCGGCGATGATCTTGGCAACCAGCGCAAGGCCCAGTCCGGACCCTGAGCGCTTGGTGGTGACGAATGGATCAAACAAGTGCGGCTGCAGGTCTTCGGGGATACCCGGCCCATTGTCCTCGATTTCGACAACAAGCGGCAGCGCAACGCGCGGGCCCGCGCCAGGCAGAGAGAACTTCACGCCGGGCCGAAACCCCGTCCGCAGCGTGATCCGCCCTGGCTTGTTGGTCTCGCTGACGGCTTCAGCCGCGTTCTTGACCAGGTTCAAATACGCTTGGACGAGCGGGTCGCGATGGCCTGATATCGGCGGCAAGGAGGGATCGTACGCAGCAATGAGCTTGATCGATTGGGCAAAACCGTTCTGCGCAACCTGACAGACGTGATCCAGAATGTCGTGGATGTTCAGCGCTTCGGGTTGCAACGGGCGGTCATCGCCAAAAACTTCCATCCGATCCACAAGATCGCGAATCCGGTCGGTCTCACTACAGATGAGCTGCGAAAGCGCGCGATCGCTCTCAGACAAATTCGGCTCAAGCAGTTGCGCAGCCCCGCGGATACCCGACAGCGGGTTCTTGATCTCGTGGGCAAGCATGGCAGCGAGTCCGGAAACCGAACGGGCGGCAGCGCGATGCGTCAATTGCCGCTCAATCATCTGCGCCATGGAGCGCTGCTGCATCAGGATAAAAACGTGGTCGGGCGTTTCGGGCACCGGGCCCGCGTAGATGTCGACGAGCTTGGCACCCCCAGCACGCGGCACGGCGATTTCGACGCCGTATTCGTTGATCGTCGCCGTATTGCGCCGGACTTGATCCAACAGGGCAAGAAGCGGACATCCGAATGCGACGAGATCATCAAGCGCCTGGCGCCGGAGCACACTGATACTGACGCCGATGAAATGCTCAGCCGCTGGGTTTGCGTAAGCAATATGATTATCCGGCGTGACCACGAAAATCGGGTGCGGCAGTGCCGAAAGCAGGGCCTCAAAACCCGCCGCACGCTTGTCAAGCCCGGCGGGTTCAACGCGCGGTGTTGGCTTGTCCCGTTTGCGTGCCTTCGCTGTTGCGCTTCGCTTGCTCATGCGGCGGCATCCATGGTCGTCGGATCGCTTGGCTGAACGCCCCCCGGTGCGTTTGAAAGCACGTGCCCCAGCGCGCGCAACACCACATCAGGGCTCTCGCAAGTGCAAAGCTCCCTCCGGTGCGCCTTCAGTTCTGTGCCCGTGAAACCCGCCGCCTTGAGATACCAGGCGATGTGCTTGCGCGCGTTCTTGACGCCGTTCGCACGTCCGTAGTGGCTCAACATGTCTGCCACGTGCGCTTGGGCCATATCCGCGATCGGCTCCGGCGGCGACATCGGATCCACGTCAGCCGACGCATCACTTGCCTCAAGAGCCCGCCCGATTGCGCCGGGGAGCCACGGTCGGCCATAGGCACCGCGGCCAATCATGACGGCATCGGCGCCGGACTGCGCAAGCGCCGCGCGGGCGTCGCCCAAGCCCGTGATGTCGCCATTGACGACGACGGGAACGCTGACCGCAGCCTTGACCCGGGCCACGAATGCCCAGTCCGCCTGACCCTTATAGAATTGACACCGCGTGCGCCCATGCACCGTGATCATCCGCACGCCTGCGGCCTCGGCGCGCTGTGCCAGCTCCGGCGCATTCAAGCTGGCATGGTCCCAGCCCATCCGCATCTTGAGCGTGACAGGAACCGAGACCGCACGCACCGTGGCATCGATCAGGGTCAGCGCGTGATCCAGATCGCGCATCAGCGCGCTGCCAGATTGCTTGCCCGTGACCTCACGGGCCGGGCAACCCATGTTGATGTCGATGACATCGGCACCGGCGTCCACGGCGAGCTTGGCTGCTTCACCCATCCAGTGGGCGTCAAACCCGGCAAGTTGCATCACGAACGGAGTAACGCCCGCGTCACTTGCTTTAGAAACGGCTTTGCGTCGCGCGCGCACATACTCGCCGCTGGCGACCATTTCCGACACGACCAGCCCCGCTCCAAGGCGATGGGCAAGCCTGCGAAAAGGCGGATCGCTGACCCCGGACATCGGCGCCAAAAGGGCGGCGTTGCGCGCGCGCACGCCAACACGTTGAAGAGACAAACTAAGCCGGTTCGCGCCGGGCGTGGCCGCTTGCATGATCGCCGATCTGCTTATTGCTTAGGCACTGATTGATAGTGCCTTGCTTTCAGGCAAGTTAGTGCGATGCGCCAGCGAATGCAAGCGTGCCGCGACAAGTGGGTCGGCGCATCGGATAAGTCTGCGCGAGGCAAACGCCGGCGGTAACGGCGGCTTGACCGGACGGCCCCAAGCCTGCCAACCGGTGGGTTGCGCGCAAACCGAAGCCGCAGCACGCGGCTGTGCCGCAAACCGCATGTCTTTACGCCCGGACCCAACATGACCAATGACACCGGCCATGCCACGCCTGCCGAACCGCTGCGCCAGCGCGTTGCGGCTTTGATCGTCGCAGCCGGCCGCGGCACCCGGCTCGGCGCGCAAGCTCGCGCTTCTGGCCAAACGGCCCCAAAACAATACTTGCCACTCGGCGCTGACGGCCGGGCAATCCTGCGATGGACCTTGCAGCCATTCCTCGACGCAAGCACCGTTGATGACATCCGCGTTGTCATCCACCAGGACGATCACGCGCTCTACGCTGATGCCGTTGACGATTGTCGCGAGCGCCTTCTCTCCCCCGTGACCGGTGGCGCCACCCGTCAAGAAAGCGTGCGTCTGGGCTTGGAAAGTCTGCGGGACATCGCGCCCGACGTGGTCTTGATCCACGATGCAGCACGGCCGTTTGTGACCACCGACGATATTGCGCAGGTCCTGGCCGCCGTTGATGCCGCGACCGGAGCCATCGTCGCCCTGCCCCTCGCCGATACGCTTAAGCGTGATGCGCCCGGCGGGACGATTGCCCAGACGATCCCACGCGCAGGCCTCTGGCGTGCCCTGACGCCGCAGGCATTCGCGTTCGGCCCAATTTGCCTGGCCCATGAGGCAGCAGCGCGCACAGATCACGAATTCACAGACGACGCCGAAGTCGCCGAAGCATTTGGCATCCCTGTCCGGCTTGTTGCAGGGCGCTCTGGCAATTTCAAAATCACCACGCCGGAGGATTATCGCATGGCTGAGGAACGCATCGCGATGGGCATGCTGCCAGACGTCCGCACCGGAACAGGCTTCGACGTGCACCGCTTTGCCCCGGGCGATCACGTTTGGCTGTGCGGTGTCAAAATTGCGCACGACGCCCGCCTTGATGGACATTCCGATGCCGACGTCGGTCTGCATGCGCTGACCGACGCCATATTGGGGGCAATCGGCGATGGCGACATCGGTGCGCATTTCCCGCCGTCCGACCCGCAATGGAAAGGCGCCGAAAGCCATCTCTTCCTGACCGATGCCGCGCGCCGCGTCCGCGCACGAGCCGGCCGCATCTCCAACGTCGACGTGACGTTGTTGTGCGAAGCACCCAAGATTGGGCCGCATCGCGATGCCATGCGCGCACGCATCGCCCAGATCATCGAAATCGACGTTTCGCGCGTCGGGGTGAAGGCGACAACCACGGAACAGCTTGGCTTCACGGGGCGTCGCGAAGGGATTGCCGCGATGGCAAGCGCCACCGTTGTGCTGCCCGCGCTTTGAGAAAAACCGCTGGCCAAATTCGCAAAATCATTTTCGCGCGGCCTGCTTGACCAAATGTCGCAGGCGGCCCAGGCTGCTCATGACGGCTGGATGACAGTTGGCACCGTCGGTTGCGGTCCGCGATGACCGGACGCTTCCGGACCTCATCAAATGAGCGGCGGTGACAGGTGCACCAGGCGTTGGAACCTGCGAGCGACTTCTCAAGGAGGAAGCTTTGGGTCCACCGGGGCACGCGCATTGACCATGCGCCAACCCGACCCAGTGGTTGTAGACGCGCCGAATGGATCGAACGGACGCGCGGTTTGCGGCCACGATACAATCGAAGCAAGACAACGGGTGCGGACACGCACCGCGTGAACCACGCCGGCACGAAGCTGGTGACAGGCTCCAACAGTGAGCGCCGCCCCGCGCGAGGCCAACCATGCTCGGCGGGGCCTTGCCAGGCGGACTTCAAAGCAAAACTTCCGCGCCGATCCCGCTTTACATCGTCTGCACGCAAAACTTGGCAACGGCGTCGCGGTCGACGGTGATGCCAAGCCCAGGCCCGTCCGGGATCGTCACAACGCCTGCGCTATGTTCGATCGGCTCCGACAGGACCGCTTGTCGAAACGGATGTTCCGAACGGTCAAATTCGAGGATCGGCTCACGCTGGATCAAGCGCGGCGGCGTGTTGGGGAGCACCGCAAGCAACTGAAGCGCCGCCGCAAGCCCAATTCCGGTGCCCCAGACGTGGGGCACGTAGCGCACCCCAAAAGCCGTCGCCATGTCCGCGATCTTCTTGCACTCGGACAGCCCGCCAGCCGCGCATGTGTCGGGCTGAATGATATCCATGGCCCGACGGGTCAAAACCTCGCGAAATCCCCACCGTGTGAATTCGCATTCCCCGCCCGCAACTGGGATCGGCTGGCGGGCTTTAACCTCGGCATAGCTGTCGAGGTCTTCGGGCACGACCGGCTCTTCAAACCAGCCAATCTCACAGGAAGCGACGGCATTGCCGAGCGCAACGGCGTCGACAACGTCGTAACCGTGGTTCGCGTCCAGCATCAGGCCAAAGTTCGTCCCCACGGCCTCGCGTACAGCTCGGATCAACGCCAAATCATCACGCAGCCCAAAGCCAATTTTCAGCTTCGCCGCAGGAAAACCTTCGCGCTGATAACCGCGCACCTCCGCCACGATGTAATCGAGTGGGTCGCCGCCTTGTTTGCGGTAGGTGCCCGTCGCATAGGCCTGGACTTGGCGTCGCAGCGGCCCACCCATGAGCACGTGCACCGGGGCGGCGTGCAGTTGTCCTTTGAGGTCCCACAGCGCAATGTCAACACCGCTCAATGCTGTGATCGCGAGGCCTTTCTGGCCTTGATCGCGGAACCGATTGTAGAGTGTCTGCCAATGCCGCTCCGTCGCCAGCGGGTCTTCGCCGATCAAAAACGCGGCATAGGCGGCCACGATCGGCGCATTCAGATGCGCTGGCCCAAAACACTCGCCCCAACCGACCGTCCCATCGTCAGCAACAATCTCCACCAGACAGCTTGCGCGGCTGTCTGCGCTGTTGAACGACCAGTGAAAGGGCTCCGACAGCGGTGCTGACAGAACGTGCGCATGTACAGCTGCGATTTTGGCCGCCATCGTGTTTCCCCGCCTCCTTGATCCCTTGCGCAAGACCATCGCCTGGACACACCCCCGCCTGCAACGCGCGGTCCGACGGTCTGCCTTGCAAGCGCCGCGTTGCCCGCCAGCTTCGAATCACGCCATGTGGATAACCGACGCTTTAGGCCGGGGTGACGCCGGCCTGTTGGTCTTGGGGAAGACCATCCGCTTGGGGGACGACATGAACATGATGTCCGCGCCGGTCGCGCACGACGCCGAAGATATCGCGCGGATCGCGGAGGATACCGCATCCGCGTGTCTTGCTACCCGTGTTCGTCAGTTAAGCCGTATTGTAACCCGCATGTATGATGACGCCTTGCGCCCGCACGGCATCACGGCAAGTCAATTCACGCTTCTCACACAGCTTGCCAGCCGCGACGGCATCACAGCCGTCGAAATCGGCTACGCGCTGGATATCGAAAAATCGACGTTATCCCGCAACCTGAAGCGCTTGCTCTCACTTGGCATGATCGTGATGGACCCGCCGGCCGGTCGCCGTGGTCGCGGATTGCATCTGACGCCGAAGGGTCAGGACGTCATCAAGGTCGCCTACCCGCTTTGGGTCGAAGCGCAGCGCCGTGCGGTCGGTGTTATGGGCCACGAGAGCCGTGAACTGCTCGATGGTCTGTTGCAGAATGCGGAGAAACTGGCGCCAGCTTAAGTCGGACCGCTTCTCCGCGGCTTCACTTTGCTTGGTCTTCTAAGAGCGGATACGCTTTGCGTGCCCGCTTTTCTTTTTTGGGAGATCATCATGTTCGCAAGCGATCTCATCGAAGCCAGCGCCGAGCTCTTAAGTTGGTGCCGCGCGGCTGGGCTCAAGCTTGGTACCGCCGAAAGTTGCACGGGCGGCTTAATCGCAGCCGTTCTGACCGAGGTGCCTGGGTCTTCCGACGTGTTCGACCGCGGCTTTGTCACGTATTCCAATGAAGCCAAAATGGCGCATTTGAACGTGCCCGAAAGCATGTTGCGCGAACACGGCGCTGTCAGTGAGCCCGTTGCGCGCGCAATGGCCGATGGTGCACTCGGTGCCAGCCGCGCCGACTTGGTCGTCGCGGTCACCGGGGTTGCCGGCCCAGGTGGCGGGACGGCTGAGAAACCGGTCGGTCTCGTCCATATGGCGACAGCCCTGCGCGGCGGCACGCTTGTCCATTCGGAGCATCGGTTTGGCGATATCGGGCGGAGCGAAGTCCGACTTGCAACCGTTCATGCCGCACTGGCGATGTTGGCAACGCAAGTGCCTGGGCGCAGTTAACGGCAGCTCACCGGATTGGCGCATACACACGCCTGAGTAGAGCGCACGCAACGTGACACAATTTACGCGCCGCCAGCTGCCGCCGATGTGACGCCGATCGGACTTCGCCGGCCGTAAACCGCATGGGCCCTGGCTTCAAATGCCGCCGCAAAGCGCTTGAAAGCCCGGTCAAACAGCTGTGAGACCAGCACTTTCAAAAGCGGGTTGCGCACTTCGTAGGCAATGTAGAAGTGCACGATGCAGCCGCCGTTGACCGGTTCAAAGCGCCACTCGTTCTGCATGTTTGAGAACGGACCAGACAGGTATCTGACGGTGACACGCGGCGTATCGGGCTCAAGCGTCACCCGGCTCGATATGGTTTCACGGATGGCTTTATAGCCCATCGTCATATCGGCCGTCAGGATTTCGTGCGTGTCGGCCTCCCGGCGTGCACGCACGTGCATCGCTTCGCACAGCGGCAGAAACTCCGGATAGCGGTCAACATCCGCTACCAGATCGAACATTTGCTTCGGCGTGAACGGCACGCGGCGCTCGGTGCGAAATTCTCTCATGTCAGACAGGTATGACGGGACAGTCGCAACCGCACTGTGTTTCGACGTCGCTGCGACCGATTTGCCCCAAAAGACCTATGCAGCGAGCGATAACACGCAGCGGTCCGCCAACTCAGATGCGCGGTCAACGGCCCAATTGCGCCCGCCGTGCCGCGCGCATGCGGGCGAAATCCTCGCCGGCGTGATAGCTGGAACGGGTCAGCGGCGTCGCAGAGACCATCAGGAAGCCCTTCGCATACGCGGTGCGCTCGTAACCCTGGAACTCGTCAGGCGGCACAAAGCGTTCCACAGCCGCGTGACGCCGCGTGGGTTGCAGATACTGACCGATCGTCAGGAAATCCACGTCGGCAGAACGAAGATCGTCCATCAATTGCAGGACTTCGTCGCGCGTTTCCCCCAGCCCGACCATGATACCGGACTTCGTGAACATCGCCGGATCGAGTTCCTTGACCTTCTGTAGAAGACGTAGGGAGTGGAAATAGCGCGCACCGGGGCGGATCTTGAGATAGCGCCCGGGGACGGTTTCAAGATTGTGATTGAACACATCAGGTCGCGCAGCAACCACGATCTCGATCGCGCCATCCTTGCGCAAAAAATCGGGCGTCAGGATTTCAATGGTCGTGTCGGGCGCTGCCGATCGAATAGCGGCGATCACGTCGGCAAAATGCTGCGCCCCGCCATCTGCCAGATCATCGCGATCAACCGACGTGATCACGACATGTCGCAAGCCCAGCTTTGCGACCGCGTCGCCAACACGTCGCGGCTCGTCTGTATCGAGCGGTTCGGGTAATCCGGTGCGGACATTACAGAAAGAGCACGCGCGCGTGCACGTATCGCCCATGATCATCATGGTCGCGTGGCGCTCGGTCCAACACTCGCCAATGTTCGGACAGCCCGCTTCTTCACAAACGGTATGCAGCCCGTGCTCTTTGACGATCCGCCGGGTTTCGCTGTAGCCCCCGCCACCCGGCGCCTTGACCCGGATCCAGTCCGGCTTCTTTAGGACCGGCGTTTCGGGTCGATTCGCCTTTTCCGGATGCCGCGGCCGGGCCTCGCGTGCGGCGTTCTCCGCAGCGTCACCTGACCCGGCGCGTGTATCCAGCAACGTAACCATCGAGCATCCCTTGCCACTAACACACATGACAATGGCGATGCGGGCCACGTCGATCAACCCGCTGCGATGCCGCGTCGGCAGATCGCCACGTTGATACGTGCGCGCGTTCAGCCATCGCGTCGCGGCAAGACCCGTTACCGCCCGATGATGCGCGCAAAGATCACGAAAATGAACGCGCCGATGGTCGCCACGATCACACCATCGAGCAGTTCGCAGCCGGTCGAGAACCCGAGATGCAGGACGCCGCGCTCAATCAGGAAGCCGCCAATCAACGCGCCGATCACGCCGACGACCAAGTTGCGGATCAAACCACCGCCACCCAGGATTTGGCCGACCAGCCAGCCCGCAATCAAGCCGGTCAGCAGGAAAATAATCAGACTCTGATATTGACCAAGCGCTTCCATAAGCGTTTCCCCCTGTGAATACGCGTATCGCCTGCTGTTCTCATGGACGCCAAGCCCCAATCCCGGCAAGCCCTATGTGTTACCAATTGCGCAACAGGCACCCACCCATGCGAAATGGGATTGGAGTCCGGGTTAAGCGATCAATTTCGCAAGAACGACCACAATGATGGCCCCGATCGTTGCCGTTACGATTTGCGAGAGCAGCGCATTCTTGATGCCGAGATTTATACCCGCAGCATTCAGCACGAACCCGCCAACAAACGCGCCAATGATACCCGACAACAGATACTGGACGAGCCCGCCACCGCCGACGATGAAGCTGGCCAGAAATCCGGCGACCAAGCCGATAACGGCAAACACCAAAAGCTGCTGGGTCCGATCGTCCATGATGAGAAGCCCCCCTCAAAGTTCGAATTGCACCGCCCCATGCGCCGTCACGATTTTAACGGATGTATATGTCAAAACACCCCGCGCAGCCGCGCGTTCAAACATGCCAGCGTGTCGTGCAAGAAAAAAAGCCAGCACGCCGCTGGCTTTTTCGATAAGGCTCGCGCGTGCCGACAGGCAGCACGCGACCGGGTCTCAATTCGGCTTGAGCGCCGATGCCACGGCGGCTGGGGCTTTCTTGATCTCACCCTGGGCCTGTTTCACCGGCGCCTTTTGCGCCGCGCCCGCCTTCTCGGTTGCGGCTGTCTTCGCAGGTGCCGCAGGCTTTTTGATCAGGCCGGGTTTTGAGCACTCAGTCTGGTAGGCGGCATAGGCTTGGTTCAGTTCGGCAACTTTGCCCAGGGCGGCGCGCTTAACCCGCACGCTGCTTGTCTTTCCATCGGCCGCTTTCTCGACGCGCCCCACGGTTCCGTCAGCTTTCAATTGCTCAATCTGAGCGAGCAGCGCAACGCAGCGCGGATCGACAACAGCTTTGGCCTGCGGTTTCGGAACCGTCGCGGTGGTCAACAGGTTCGTACCGTTGCCCGCACAGCCAGCGAGTACCGTTACCAGAGCCAAGCCGCTGAGGGACCCGAGTTGGATCATTCGCATGGGAACCCCTTTATTTTCGGAATCACGACGCAGCACTCGCAAGCCCTGGCTACGCCCTCACACCGCAATCCACAACATGCCGCCATCGATCTCCCCGGCTTATCAACGGTGGAAAACGATTGTCGACGCGACAGCGCGATCATCGTTGCAAAAAGACGCCAACGAGACGCGCGTGCACAACCAAAAATTTGCGCAAACAAAAACGACGCGCCGAGTGACGCGCCGCCCGAAATTCCGGCAAACCGGAACTGCGCTTTAGAAGCGATGCTTGATGCTGCCGCGAATGCGCAGATCATCGCTATTCTGGTCGTTCGACTTCAGACCTTCGTCAATCGCCGGCTTATTGGCATCGTCGCCATAAAGCAGATCCAAGCCGAAATCGAGTTTCGGGATAACACCGAGCTTACCGAGGCCCGGAATAGCAACCACAGTGCCGTCATCGCCCTTGCCCTTTGGCAAGTCTTCACCCGACAACTTCGCGTTGGGGCCAGCCTTCGGTGCAGGCGCAGTCTCCTGCTCGAACGCATACGCGGCCGTGGCGAACAACGCACTCGCAATCATGCAGCCCAGTAGTGAGCACCGCATCGGCTTCATCTCCAGTCATACGCTCCGCTACCGAAGCTGGACAGTGTGTAACGCGCGATCAACCCTGCATCCACAGCTGTTAAAGCCGCCTGAACGCTTTCCATAACGATGTGGTCCGCAAGCAATAGCGCCATTCTTGCAACACATTCCTCAAGCGCCGCGAGAATGCGACTCGCCGACTGGATAAGACCGCGAATGAAAGTCGGGAAACAAAAAAAGGGGCCGCCAACTGGCGACCCCCTATAGCGTGCTTCGATACCGATTAGAACCGGACGACCAGGCCCGACCAGATCAGGTCAGCGTCGTCGGTGCAGCCGGCCTCAACACACTCCTTGCGGAGGTATTGGAAGCGCAGATCAGAGGCAGCGGCGTCGATTTTCTGGACGAAACCAACACCCCAGTTGATGGCATCGACCGAAGCGGACACGCCGCCGTCGATGGTGTCTCTCTCGATGTAATCGACGTTGAGATACATCGTCGTTGCACCAAGAGCGATCAGCTTACGCTCCATACCGAAGACCCAAGCGTAGCCCGTGATTTCGGTCTCGTCGCTGGACTGACGATCTTCCGACAACCCGCGGCCCGCCGCGAAGTTGAAGAACAGACCTGTCGGGGCGTGCATGACAGAGAAGGAACCCGTGAGGGTTTCGATGTCATTCCCTGAAATTTCGTCGTCCTGTTCTTGCTCATAACCGATACCCGCGGCGACGCGAATACCGTTGAACTCGCCAGCGTAACGAAGCGCGACGGACCACACCTCATCGTTGTCGAATGGGCTACCGGCCGTGCCCGCAGGCAACGACTGTTGTTCGTCAGCCTCGTTCGAGTACGAAGCAGAGAACACGAAGCCAGCAACCGTTGGCGAAACGTAACGGATCGTGCCGCCTTCGGCGTCAGTACCGTCAAGGTCGCCAGCGTTCAGGAAGCCTGAGCCGTAGAACAAGTCTGCACCGGCGTCATCAAGCTGAATGTCCTCGATGGAGGCCAGCGAGATGGCGTTGATGCCGTCCATGGCTTGGTCGACACGACCGATGAAGATCGAACCAAGACGCTTGCTCTCGACATACAGGTAGAGGTCATCGAGCGGAGCGCTGTCGGCAGAGGTATCACTTGCACCGAAGTCGTTCGGGTCGAACGACATCCGGAAACCAACCGTGATATCAGAGCTGACTTTGGCCGAACCAGACAGGCGAAGGTCGCCGCCGTCGTCGTAATCTTCGATCGTCACCTTGTCAGGGCGATAGGCGTCGTCGGCATCCGAGTTGTGCCAGAAGACACGGTGCGAAATCGAGCCGGAGATCCGGAGCGACATCACGCGGTTGCCTTTGCGAGCGGTCGTGGCTTCGAGTTCTGCGATCCGCTCTTCAAGGTCGGCGCAGCACGAGCCACCGAGGTCTGCAGCGCTTGCCGAGGTCGCAAGACCAGCAACAGCGGCTGCCAGGGCGAGACGGGAAACCGTCTTCTTCATTCCCCCAATCATTCTCATCTCCACAAAGATGTTGCGTTCTAAGCAGTGAGCACCACGCGCTGCCCGGCGACAGCTCGTGCTCAGTCAGAACCGCACGCACGCGCGTGTGCGCTCGCCGTTCGGACTGAACACGCTACAAAAACGCAAACTGAACGCTGGTACCTGGTGCGGCTACCGTGGTCGCCGGGCTTGCTCCCTGCAGCGCCACGAGGTGTCGGGCTTTGGTTCGATGCTGAAACCGCGACCCGGTTAAGCCACCCTCTGAACTGGAGGACCTCGAGGCCCCGCCGCACGACTCGAAAACGATGTGTGAGCGTTAGGCTGTGTTTGAGAGAGTCGCAAATACCGTGCAGCGCTTGTCCCCGCTGGACAGGCAACTCTGTGGCGTTAGAGACACGAAATGCCAAGTTGCAACACTCGTGTTCCAGCAATGTTCCAGTTTTTGCACAGTTTCCACAACGCGCGCTACAGCGCTTTTGATGTCAGAAACGCAGCGCGACCCGACTCAAGGACGCAACAACAGCCTGATTTCTGAGCGCGGAAGTGCAAACGATGGGCAATCGGGGCAGCCCAATACAAATCAAACGCGTGGAACGGTCTCGGCTTCGACATGGAAACGACACATCAACACGACCGCCGCGGCGTGAAGTCAGCGTGGCGCCAATCAAGAGCCCCAGGCGCGGCCGGTCAAACTGCGACCGAATAGCAAAAACAAAGGCGCTCGGTTTTGCAGATTGCGCGCTTGCAAACCAATTCGCCTCATCACGGGATCTCGCCGAATGCAACAGGTCGGCCATTGAGTCAGCGCGCGAGTGCCAAACCGGACTTAAGTCAGACACAACGCCGTCGCGCATGTCCGAACTATTCTAGATCGAGCCTGAACTCAGGCATGGACCTGAGCAAATAAACGGGAACCAGGCCAAGCACTAACAGCGGACCTGCGCTCTGCACTCAGAGGTCTTGCCTCTAATTGAGCCTTGCCACGGTGCAGCCGAGCAAGAATTGACCGCACTGACAACGCGCCAAAAGGAAAAGGGCCGCCAACCGGCGGCCCTTCCCAATTCAAACCGGAAAGTTCCGATTAGAACTTAACTTTGAACTGCGAGATCACGACGTTTGCGTCGTCGTTGCAAGCCGTCTCGTCAACGCACTCGAAGTTGTTGTACGAGATGTACCAGGTTGCAGCAGCAGCGTCGATGTTTTGAGCAACACCGAAGCCGAACTGCTCGCCGTCTTCAGCCGAGCCGTCGCCGTCGAAGTCTTTGTCGCGAACTTGGTACATAGCCCACAGCGTCGTTTTGCCGAGCGAGATGAACTTCTGCTCGATACCAACAACAACCGAGTAGCCCTGATCGTCAGGCTCGCCGTTGCCGAGGTCAGCTTCGCCGTAAGCGCCGTTGATGAACAGGCCGGTTGGCACGTGCATCACAGACAGACCAGCAACCAGCTCGCTCTCAGGAGCGTCGAACGCGAATGCGCCGTTGGCACCGACGTCGCTCTGGTTGAACTCGGTGTAGCCAACGCCAGCTGCGACGCGGATGGCACCGAACTCACCGGCGTAACGAAGCGAAACGCCCCAGCGCTCGTCGTCTTGGCCGTCACCGTCTTCGATGTCAGCTTCTTCGTGCAGGTAGGAAGCCGAGAAGATGAAGCCAGCGACCGATGGCGAGATGTACATCACGCCGTTGCCAGCCGAACCGCCGTCGAAGTCATCAGGAACAGCGAAGCCGTCGCCGATGAAATCCGAGAAGCCGTTGTCCGACATCTGGTCAATGTTGCCAGCGAGCGAGATCGAGTGGATGCCGTCAGCAGCACCGTCCGTACGGCCGCCGCGGATGGCACCGAGCGAACGCG
>CAZOGY010000045.1:9730-25108 GCA_964579305.1 uncultured Hyphomicrobiaceae bacterium | reverse complement strand
CGCCGCCCCCGCGGAGGCGCCCGACCGCAGGGAGGAATAGCGACGTGAGCGCAACGGCCTATAGCGTGACGCATGAAATGCGACACGCTATAAGCTGCGACCCAAGAACGCCGGCAATCCAAACGCCGGCGTTTTTTGTTTGATGTCGCCGTATCGATGATTGCGATAATCAAAAGCCGTTTCATCCCGGGCGCTGACCAATCAGAGCCCTCGCCCGCAGCATCAGCGACGGCCAATACCGGCTTCAACGCAATCCGCAATCTGCAAGGGCGAAATCTCCCGCAATCTCCGGAAACCCCGCCATGAAGTTTGGGCATTCTCACAGAGATTGCCCGCTTTAGGCCATTCCCTCGCAAAGGTTCGCGCGACACACTGCATTTCGGTTTTGTCGAACGCGTTGCGAAGGTGTTGGAATGCTCCGTCTCTTAATCGCATTGGCTTGTGTCGCGGTTGGCCTCGCCCAGGCACACGCACAAACACCGGCGCCCGTGCAGGCGTCCGCGCCGCCCCCCGCCAAGTCGAACGCTTCGGCCGGCGAGCGCACCGAAAAGCGTTTTCAGCATGACCCAACGGCGGCCATCGCAAAGCGTTATGAAGCTTGGCTCAAAGAAAACTGGAAGCCGGACAGCACGCCAGCCGCTGACCACCGTGCGGCGGGGCAACTGGCATTGAGCCAAGCGCGCGACCCGCGCGCCGCTGCACGGCACTTTGCACGCGCCATCGTCGTCGATCCGTCCGATGCCAGAAGTTGGCTTGGCATCGCGCGGTCGATGTTGGCAATCCCGCAGCGCAGCCTCAAGGGCCGCGAGCGGGTCAGCGCGCCAACCAATGCCACCGCTGCCGCCTACCTTGCGTTTCAGCGCGCGCAAGACGATGCGACCAAGGCCGCGGCCCTGGCCGAGCTGTCGCGAGGTTTCGGCCGGCGCAATCAGTGGCGGCCGGCAATCGATGCACTGAAGGTCAGCCTGGCACACGCCGATGATGCGGCGGTTCGGAGCCGGTATCTAGAATTGCGCGGCCGGCATGGCTTTCGCATTCTGGATTATCGCGTGGAAAATGAGCGCAAAGCTCCGCGCGTCTGCATTAATCTGTCCGAGCCCATCGCGCCCGATCAGGAAAATCTGTCTGGCTTTGTCTCGATCGATGGACGCGATGCCGAGGACGTCACCGCCGAGGGCAAGCAATTGTGCTTGGGCGGACTGCGGCATGGCGCACGTTACGACGTGCGCGTACGCTCCGGGCTGCGCGCGACCATCGGCGAGGCCCTGACGAAGACGGCGGCGCTGACCATTTACATTCGTGATCGCAGCCCCCGCGTGCGCTTTACCGGCCGCAATTACGTTCTCCCGCGCACAGGCCAGGCTGGTGTGCCGGTGGTGTCGATTAATACCGAGCGCGTTGACTTTGAGATCTTCCGGATCGGTGACCGCCGGCTCGTGACCTCGATCATCGATGGCAGTCTGATGCGCCAATTGCGCCGATGGCAGACGGCGGATTTGCTTGCGCGCGATGGCGCCCGCGTGTTCCAGGGCAGCCTCGACGTCAGGAAGGTGCGCAATCGCGAAGTGGTCACGGCGATTCCCGTGATGGACGCGATCAAGAAATTCGCCCCCGGCATTTATGTTCTGAACGCGACGCCGCAGCATCCCGCAGGGCTCGACGCTGACACCGAACCTGCAACGCAGTGGTTCGTCGTCTCGGATCTGGGTTTGACCGCCGTCAACGGCCGCGATGGTGTCCATGGTTTTGTGCGGTCGCTTGAAACGGCGAAACCGGTTGCGCAGGTCAAGGTGCGCCTGGTCGCTCGCAATAACGAAATCCTGGCAACGGGTGTCACGGACGCAGACGGCTATGTGCGCTTCGACGCCGGTCTTGCACGCGGTGAGGGCGGCCAGGCGCCAGCGTTGCTGGTCGCCGAAACCGATGCCGGCGACTATGGCTTTCTCAGCCTCGCCGATGCGGCCTTCGATCTGACCGACCGAGGCGTCAAAGGCCGCGCACCTCCCGGACCAATCGATGCCTTCCTGGCGACGGACCGCGGGATCTACCGTCCCGGTGCAACCGTCCATGCCACCGCTATCCTGCGCGACCAGGCCGGAAAGGCCGCAACCTTGCCCGCCACACTGGTGATCCGCCGCCCCGATGGCGTGGTGGACCGCCGCATCGCCTGGGCCGACCAAGGCGCCGGCGGCCGAACGTCGGCAATCGTCCTGGCCAACGGCGCGATGACCGGAACGTGGCGTCTGGCGCTTTATCTCGATCCCAAAGCCGCGCCGATCGCAGAGACTGCGGTTCTCGTGGAAGATTTCGTGCCCGAGCGCTTGGCACTATCGCTGAGCGCGAAAACCAAGACCCTCGACCCGGGTACGCCCGGCCGCATCGGCGTCGACGGCCGTTATTTGTACGGGCCACCGGCAGCAGGCCTCGCGCTTGATGGGGACATTATCGTGCGCCCGGCGGCCAACGGCGATCCTGCCTATCCCGGCTTCACGTTTGGCATTTCAAAAGCCATCGTCGCGCCGGTGCGCGCGGCGCTAACAGCCGGCCAAGTCACGGGCCCTGACGGCAAGGCTGAACTGCGCGTTGATCTGCCCCGCATCCCCAACACGGCCCGGCCGCTCCAAGCCCGCGTCCGCGTCCGGTTGAACGAGCCTGGCGGTCGCGCCATTGAACGCGTGATTGATTTGCCGGTCGCGGCCAACCGTGCCCGCATCGGCATCAAGCCGCACTTCGAGAACAATTACATCGGCGAGGGGGAAACCGCGCGGTTTGGGGTGATCGCCGTCGACGCGGCTGGATCACAGACTGCGCAGACCGACCTGCGGTGGACGCTGCAACGTCTCGAACGGGTCTGGCAGTGGTACAAGCGTGACGGGCGATGGACCTACGAAGCGGCGACCGTCCCGCGTACCGTTGCTGAAGGCACGCTCGATGCGCGCGCAAGTGGCCTTGCCCCAATTGAAAGCAAGGTGACGTGGGGCCGCTACCGCCTGCAGGTCAGCGCACCGCCAAGCGCGGGGCGAGGCGCAAGCCGACCGATGCTGTCGAGCTTGACGTTCCAGGCGGGATGGACGGCGCGCGACGATGTTGAAAGCCCTGAAGTGCTGGATGTGGCGCTGGCAAAGCCTGAATATGCGCCAGGCCAAATGGCGCTGCTGAAGGTCGCCACAAAGCGCGGCGGTCGCGCAACGGTGCTTGTGCTGGCCAATGGCGTTTGGGACCGCAAAACAGTCGAATTGCCGGACGGTGACAGCGAACTTCCCATTCAGGTTTCCGCCGATTGGGGCGCCGGCGCTTACGTGGCCGTGCTTCTGCATCGTCCGATGGATGCCACCGCCAAGCGCATGCCGACGCGCGCGTTGGGCCTTGCGTGGCTCGCCATCGACCCAGCCGCGCGCAAACTCAACGTTGCGCTGTCCGCGCCTGAAAAGGTTCGCTCCGGTCGCAGCGTCACTGTCCCCGTGAAAGTCGATGGCCTCCGCGCCGGTGACCAGGCGCACCTGACGTTGGCTGCGGTTGATATCGGCATTCTCAATCTGACCCGCTTCAAAGCGCCAGATCCGGTCGCACGGTTTTCCGCACAGACCCGGCTCGGCGCAGAACTCCGCGATCTTTACGGACGCCTCATCAACGGCATGAGCGCTGAACGGGGCACAATGCGCACGGGCGGTGATGCCGCCGGGCTTGAGATGGATGGTTCCCCGCCGGTTCATAAAACCGTGGCGCTTTTTTCCGGGCTGGTGACAACCGATGCGGATGGCCGCGCGCGCGTGACATTCGACATCCCGGAGTTCAATGGATCACTCCGGCTTATGGCGATCGCCTGGTCATCTGATCGCACTGGCGCAGCAACACATGACATGATCGTGCGCGATCCCGTCGCAATCACAACCAGTCTGCCGCGCTTTCTGACGTTGAGCGACCAGGCCCGGCTCGGCATCGATCTGCACAATGTCGATGGACCCGGCGGCGCGCACGAACTCACGGTCACGGCCGCGGACGATGGCGCCCCCGTACGCACCTTGACGCGCCAGACCGTCACGCTTGGAGCCGGCGCGCGCCGAAGCGTCAATCTCAACCTCACGACCGAAACGATCGGCGCGATGGTCGTGACAATGACGCTCAAGACCCCTGCTGGCGAAACCATCACGCGCGACCATGTAATTGAGGTCCACGCGCCGGGTGGCGATGGCAAGCGAACGCTCATCTCCCAGCTTGCGCCCGGCGAAGCCCAAACGCTCACGGTTGCGGACGCGGATGCCTTCCTGGCCGCCAAATCGCGCATGGCAATCAACGTCGGCCCGTTGGCCGCATTTGATGTTCCGGGCCTGCTCGATGGATTGGACCGTTATCCCTACGGCTGTACGGAACAAACAATCTCCAAGGCCATGCCGCTGTTGGCGGCAAACAAATTGGCGATCTCCGCTGGGCTGCCGCGCGATGCAGATCTCAAGCAGCGTGTCCAGGCGGCCGTTGCACGGGTTCTTGCGCGCCAAGCATCCAGCGGTGGTTTTGGTGTGTGGAGCCCCTATGCCACCGACCTGTGGTTGACGGGATATGCCGTGGACTTCCTGACCCGCGCCAAGTCTGAAGGCTATACCGTCGATCCGGACCGTTTGCGCCTTGCACTCGACCGACTGGCAAATGCCGTGGCCTACACGTCGGATGTTCGCGACGGCGGCGGCGCACTTGCCTACGCGCTCTACAATTTGGCTCGCAATGGCCGTGTCGCTGCTGGCGAGTTGCGCTACTATGCGGAAGCCAAGCTAGCCGCATTCAAAACGCCCTTGGCGAAAGCACAAATCGCAGCAGCCCTCGCGATGATCGGCGACAATGCCAGGGCACGACGTGTCTTCCGGGCGGCCGTTGCCGCAGCCGGCGGAGCCGACCCCGCTGCTGCCATCGGCCCCACGCGAGCCGACTTTGGATCGTCCTTGCGTGATGCGGCCGCCGTCGTCGCGCTCGGTGCGGAAGCGCGCATCGCTGGCTTCAACGCGACGGCCCATGCCCAGACCTTGGCCGAGCGGATTTCTCAAGGCCTTGCACGCGGCTGGATCGCCTCCACCCAAGAGCAGGCTTGGCTATTGCGCGCTGCGCAGGCCGTGTCGGAAACCGGCAAGGACGTGAACCTGCGCATCAGCGGCGCCGGGCCGGCGCAGGTCGTGGAAGGGCCAATGCGCCGCCTTGTCGGCCTGATGGCGCTACGTGCCAATCCGATCCGTATTGAAAACGCAGGTGCAACGTCGACAGGCTTGGCAACGACGCTTGCTGGCCCGTTGCGCCGCGCCTTGCCACCGCAGCGCGATGCGGGCCTTGTCGTCGGCCGTGCGTTCTACACGCTCTCGGGTCAGCCATTGGATCTCGCAAACACCGATGGCGGCCGCGCGGAGGTCACGCAAAATGACAGGTTCGTTGTCGTGCTCTCGGTGTCGGCCCGTCAGCGAGCCGGGCGCCTGCTTCTGGTGGACCGTCTGCCGGCCGGTCTTGAGATCGAAAACCCGCGCATTGTCGACGGCGGCAATCTGAAGGATTTCAATTGGTTGAAAGTCAATGTGCGGCCGGCCCACACGGGCTTCCGTGACGACCGGTTTGTCGCCGCATTCAACCTGTTCGCGCACCGCGGCCGTCTCGACACGGGCAACACCTTCCGCGTCGCCTACGTCGTGCGCGCGGTCACGCCAGGCAGTTACGTGCACCCAGCCGCAAGCGTTGAGGACATGTATCGTCCCGAACGCCATGGCCGGACCGGCGCAGGCCGCCTGATCGTGAAACCGCAGTCCTGAGCATGCTGCGCCCGGAGACACTAACACCGCCTGTGCGTCGCCGGATGCGGTGCATCGCGCATCGGGTCGGCGCGGTCTGTGGGGCTGTCGTCGCAGGATTACTCGTGAGCCTCTGGATCGCGCGCGAAATCGCGATCCGTCATACGCCATCGATTTTTGAACATTTGACCGCGGAGACTTCGGTGATTGCTTTGGACCGCAACGGTGCTCTTTTGCGTGCCGCAACGACGTCGCAAGGCCGATGGCGGCTCCCGATATCGCAAGACGACGTCGACCCGCTTTATCTGCGGATGTTGCTTGCTTTCGAGGATCGGCGTTTTTACCAGCATACCGGCGTTGATCTGCGCGCTGTTGTCCGCGCTGCAACCCAGGCCGCGCGTTCCGGTCGCATTGTGTCGGGCGCGTCCACCTTGACGATGCAGGTCGCGCGCCTGATGGCCGATCGCCACGGTCGCACCTTTTCAGGAAAGCTCTTGCAGGCCGGCCATGCATTGCAGCTTGAGCGCAAACTGTCCAAGCGTGCGATCCTTGAGACCTATCTGGCCTTGGCCCCGTTTGGGGGCAACCTTGAAGGTGTCCGCGCGGCAAGCCTGGCCTATTTCAGAAAAGAGCCGCGACATCTTTCCATTGCCCAAGCCGCTCTGCTTGTCGCGTTGCCCCAATCGCCCGAAGCGCGCCGTCCGGACCGCCATGGCAATGCCGCCAAGCGCGCGCGCGATCGGGTGATCGATGTCGCCGTCCGCCGCGGGATAGTGAGCGCAGACGACGCAGATCAGGCAAAATTGGAACCCGTTCCGACAGTGCGCAGGGCGTTTCCGATGACTGCCGCCCATCTCGTCGACCGCACGATGCGCGCAAACCCGGATCGTAAGGTCCATCGCTTGACCATCGATGCCCGTCTGCAGGTGGATCTCGAAGCACTCGCGGCCCAGGCGGCGCGGAGGACTGCGCCGCGCACCAGCATCGCAATCCTGGTCGCTGATCACGCGACCGGCGAAGTGCTCGCGCACATTGGCTCGGCTGGCTACACCGATCGCGGCCGTCTCGGGGCAATCGACATGACGGCCGCGACCCGCTCGCCCGGTTCGACCCTGAAACCATTCGTCTACGCCATCGCTTTCGATCGTGGGCTGGCCCATCCCGAAACATTGATCGATGATCGCCCCACACGATTTGGCGCCTACGCGCCCACGAATTTCCAGTCGGAATTCCGCGGAACGGTCACCATACGAGAAGCGCTTGCCGCCTCACTCAACATCCCCGCCGTCAAGGTTTTGAACGCCGTTGGTCCGGGCCGGTTCGCAGCCCGCCTCCGCCGCGCCGGGGTGGAATTGGCGTTGCCTGGCGATGCCGTGCCAAACCTGTCTCTTGCCCTTGGCGGGGTCGGCACGACTTTGCGCGATCTCGTCACGCTTTACGCAGCCCTGGCTCGCGGCGGCGAGCCGGTCACGCTGTTTGACGAAACCGGCCCGCCCGCCGTTGCTGCCCAGTTATCGACCAGCGAGACCGGCGTGGCGCCACGTGGCCCGCGCAAAACCCGTCAACTCGTGCGGCCGGAGAGCGCCGACGCAATCACGCGGATTTTGCGGGCGGCTCCCCCACCGCCGAACGCGCGTGGTGGCGCCATCGCGTTCAAGACCGGCACCTCGTATGGACATCGCGACGCCTGGGCCATTGGCTATGATGGACGGCACGTGGTGGGCGTGTGGGTCGGCCGCGCGGACGCATCGGCTGTGCCAGACCTTGTTGGCCGGACAGCCGCCGCTCCCGTTCTGTTCGACGCCTTTGAACGCATCTCGCGCACGCGCGCACCGTTTCCAAGATCCAAGTCACGCATGGCCAAGCTTGATGCCCGCGATTTGCCCATGCCGTTGCGACGGTTTGAACGCGACGTCGCCGACACCGCATCATCGCCGTATCTCGACCCGCCCATTCAGATCGCCTTCCCGCCAGATCGATCTGAAATCGCCCTCGACGCCGGCGCGCCGATCATTGTGTTACGGGCCGAAGGCGGCCAACTGCCACTAACCTGGTTGGTCGATGGCGTGCCGATTGCAGCGCCCGGCCTGACGCGCGAACATCTTTTCCGGCCCCATGGACAGGGTTTCGTCAAACTGGTGGTCATGGATGCGCGCGGGCGCACAGATCGGGTCACCGTGCGCCTCCACCAGGATTAGGCCCGCACGGATGTTTGCCAATGCCTATCAATTGCTTTTCTGCGGGGCGGCGCATGGCGCTGCGAGGGTCCCAGTCGTATGCAGCGCTCATTGCAAGCGGTATCTTGTGTCTCGCGGCCTGCATGGCGCCGGCGCCGGTGGCTGCGCAGACGACGGTTGCAGCCCTCCCACCGCTCGGCGCTGATCTCAAGAAGACAAGCGTATCGGGCCTGTCTTCGGGCGCCTACATGGCCGCGCAGTTTCAGTTCGCGCACGGTGATCTCGTCGTCGGTGCCGGTCTGATCGGTGGCGGACCATACGGGTGTGCGGAGAGCCGTGTTGTGCCCCGCGTGTCGGTGGCACTGTTTGCATGCATGGGCCGCTGGCTGTCATTCCTCGATTTGCCAAACGTCGAAGATCTACGCGACGGGGCGCGCAAGCTGGCAAGCGCAGGCGCGATTGCCAAACTCGAGACATTAAAAACCGATCGTGTCTACCTGTTTGCCGGCCGCAACGATGAAACCGTTTCACCGTCAATGGCAGACTTCGCAAAAGCCCTTTATGGCGCCCTTGAGCTGCCAGCGGCCAACGTCAAATTGCGCAACGACGTGCCGGCTGGCCACGGTTTGCCCACGCTCGACAACGGCAATGACTGTGCGATCACGGCAAGTCCCTACATTATGGACTGTGACATTGACGTGGTCGGGCGCATGCTGGCGCACATTTACGGGCCGCTTCAAGAGCCACCGGCCGGCCCGCCGGACGGACAGATTATCCGCTTCGAACAGCGCGCGTATTTTCCGCCACTGCCTAACCACAGCCTGGGCCCCGTCGGATTGGCGTTCGTGCCCCGGCCCTGCGAAACGGAATCCGGTTGCCGCGTGCATGTGGCGTTTCATGGCTGCAATCAATCGGTTGATCACGTCCAGGAGGCCTTTGTGACCGACACCGGCTATCTGCGATGGGCCGCCGCCAACCGGATCATCGTGCTGTTTCCCCAGATCGCAAAGAACTGGAGCTCCAATCCGCAAGGTTGTTGGGACTGGTGGGGCTATACTGGCGGTGATGCGTATCTGACCCGCCAAGCGCCCCAGATCAGGGCGGTCCGCGCGATGCTTGGGGCGGTTGCCAAACCCAAAACCGGCCAGGACGGCACCGCCCGGTAGCGTTATCAGCGCCCGCAAACAGGACGCCCATGGTGCCATGGGCCTTTTGTGATCGTAACCACGCGCCAATGTTGGCTCCCGGCAACATCGGGCCTTGGCGCCAGCGTCAGCTTGATCGAGGTCAACCGTCGCCCAGCAGGCGGCTGGCAAGGAGGCGGCCAGCGTCGCTGTCGCGTTCGCACGTCGCACCCAATCAATGCGTGATCGCAAGGGGCAGCCGACGTGCCGGGGCGGCGCCACTGGCGCGGCTTTGCGACGCGAACCGCCAGAAATTGAACCGCGCGCACTTTACAGCCTGTGAGGCGGTCGCAATGGATCGCAAATGCAAGCGCCAAGCGCAGTTGGGGGACCGGGCGTGCTGAAAGATTTTCTGTTTCCATCGCCGTCGGCACGTCCGACGCACGCCGTCGTCAGCGCGCAGACTTTACCCGGCGCATTCATGCGTGGCCCGCGATGGCGGCGTGACCTGGCTGATGGTCTGGCGCGCACCGCCGGACTTGCGTGTCTGAGCCTGTGGGCGGTGATGGCCACGGCACCCGTTGCAAGCGATGGCCCGCCAGACGCGCGCGGTGACGAACAGCAGGCGACATCGGGCGCCGCGGGCACTGGCGAAGGGCCAGGCATCGTCATGCCGACGGAATGGACGTTCGGAGGCTATGGAGGCGTCGCATACACCCACCCTGCCACCGTCGTGATCGACAACGCAGAGCGAACGAACGTCACGGTCAAGGACTTCGGCTGGATCGGAAAACCATTCAAGGCGCCCGTATACTATGGACTTCGCGTTCAGCGCTGGACGGCTGGGCGGCTCGGCGGGATGTTTGATTTCATCCACGCCAAGGCGATCGCAAACCCAGACGACGTCGCAACATTCACGGGCCAGCATAACGGCGAGGCGCTGCCTGAAAAGGCGCCGATCAAGGACATCTTCTCCAAGCTGGAATTCAGCCACGGCCACAACATTCTGACGCTGAACGGCCTTGTGCGGCTGGCACCGTCGTGGGCGCGGGTGCGGCCGTACCTCGGCCTTGGCGGCGGGATCACGTTGCCGCATACCGAGATCGGCTTTCGCAAGGATAATGTCCGGACCTACGAGTACCAATACGCTGGACCGGCCGCGCAGTTGCTCGGCGGTCTGGAAATCCAGGTCGGTCACGCCGCGGTGTTCCTGGAGTACAAATTCACGTACGCGCCCTACGACGTGCCACTCACGCATCGCAGCCCGGGATGGCTGCTTGTGACCGACGTTTGGGAACAGCTTATGGATTGGCTTTACGGGCGCACCCCGCCGGGTGGGCGTTTGCGTGTGCCGCTGTTGACCCACCACGGTGTCGCCGGCGTTCTCGTCAAGTCGACCGCGCCGGCGCGTTACGCGCCAGCGCCATGACGGGCACCACAGCGCACGCATAGCCCACCTGATCGCGCCTGGTAGAAGCCTCAAGACGAAGGCGGCCTGGCAGAGGCGCGGCGCCGCCAAACTTGGGCCGCGGCGGGAGACCGCAACGCGTCAAAAACGCCGCCGAATACGTGGCGCGCACCTTTACCCAAACAAGCCCGAGGGCCCGGGACCTGAATGAAAAGAGCGCTCCAGACGAACTCCGAAGCGCTCTATTGAGCAATCAGAACCGTTCCAGCAACCGCTCTAGGTAATCGCGCTCAAACAGCGGGCGTGTCGTCTCGCCCAACCGCCGGCGCAACTCCCGCAGGATTTCGCGAGCGCGCTGCATTTCGATTTCCCCGGGCACCTTAACGGACGAACCAGGGTCAGGCCCCTCCGATCGCTGCGGCCGGCCGAGTGGATCGAGCGGTGCATCACCGGCCCGTCCAAAGCGCGACGGCATTTGTTGCAGCATCTGGCGGGCCATCTGCTGGGCACCCTGGCGCATTTGCTCAAGCGCACGGCGCTGCTCGCGGGTCGCCGTTTCCAGGTCACCCCGTTCAAGCGCACGCCGTGCCGATTCCATGGAATCACGCGCGCCCTCAAGTTGACCTGGCGGGCGCATTCCAAGACCGCGCATGCCCTGTTGCAAACGATCCAGCATTTGGCCGAGTTGCTGCTGGCGCTGTTGCAGCGTGCCCTGGCCTTGCCCCTGGCCAGGTTGTTGGCCCTGGCCCTGTCCGAACTGACGGCCTTGGCCTCGGCCTTGACCTTGGCCGCGCCCTTGTCCTTGTCCGGGCTGCTGGCCTTGACCTTGGCCTTGCTGACCCTGACCTTGCTGACCCTGACCCTGACCCTGCTGACCCTGACCGAACTGCTGGCCTTGTTGGCCCTGCTGCCCCTGTTGCCCTTGCCCTTGGCGGCGCTGGTCAAAGGTGTCGTCCATCAGCCGTTGTTGTCGCCCGATCAGATCACCGAACTGATCCATCATCTGCATCATCTGCTGCGACTGCTGGTTCTGCTGCCCTCTGGCGATGCGGCCCGACTGCAGCCGATCGATCAGATCGCGCAACTGGCTCAGCATCTCTTGGGCCGAATCCCGCGACCCCTGCCGCATCATGTTCTCCAGGTTGCGCATCATGCGCTCAAGATCCTGGCGGGACATCATTTGATCAGGGCTCATACCGCGCGGCATTTGCTGTTGCGGCATCTGGTCTGCCTGCTTGGCAAGCTGGTTCAAGAACTGGTTGAGCGCCTCACGCAGTTGTTTCATCAGCTCCGCGATCTCTTTCTGGCTCGCGCCATTCTCGATCGCTTTCGAAAGCTTGTCCTGCAATTCGCGCAGCCGGCGCTCCGCCTCGCTGAGGCCTTTGCCGTCATCAATGCGCACCGCGATGTTCCAAAGCTGGTCGATCACAAGCCGCAGCCCCGCCCGCGAGGTATCCTCACGCAAGCGATGAAAGACGCTGCGCAGCCCCAGATACACCGCGAGATCGTCGATAAACCCGTCCGGCTCAAGCGTCAGAGCAGCGATCGATTTGCCGACCAAGTCGCGATAACGCGCATCGATCACCAAGTTGCGTCGCTGCTCAATCACCGCACGCGCAAGCGGCTTGAGGAACACCCGTTGCGGCAACCGCATGGTGATCGGCTTGGTCCGCCCCACATTACCCGCATGGTCGCGCGCAAGCAGCGTCATTTCGACTTTGAGACCGGCCCACGGATGTGAACCGATATCTTTGAAGCTCCACGTCTTGCCGTCCTTTGACGTGCGTGGCGGAAGCCGCAAGCGCACCTCTGGCGGACGTTCCAGCGGCGGGCGCGGACCCTTCAACAGCTCGGGCCGGGCCCATTGGGTCCGCGGATCTTCCTCGTCTGGAGGCAGCATCCGAAACTTGGCCTCCGCCGAGGCGACGCCGAAATCGTCCGTGATGGCATAGTAGATCTTCATGCCCCCGCGACGGGTTTTTTCGATTTCGCCTGTCAAAACGATTTTCGGCGCGAGATCAGGGATCACACTCACCGGCCAGGCGGCAACTTCGCGGCCGCGGAAACGCGCCGAGATCTTGGCCATCCCAGGCTCAAGCGTGAGTTTCGCCTCGTGCACACGGCGGCGGTCGGAGGACGTCGCGTTCCCGCGTTCCGCGTCATCACTGTTTTCTGCGGTTTGCGCTTTGTCCTCGGCCGCCGTTGCGTCGGCTGGATCCGGCGTCATCGCCAGCGAGTTGCCGTCCTTGTCCAATGCGACAAGCGACACCTCGCCATCGAGCTTGCCTGACATGCGCACGGTGACGACGCTGCCCTGGGGCGCCTCGAACGTCTTATCAGCCTGTTCCGGACTGACCACATTGCCACCCCGACCGCCGTCGGCGAGGATCACCGGCGGGCGTCCCGTATAGGTTGGCGGCGTGATCCAAGCATCAAGCCGCAATGCTGCGGCGACCGCCTCGGCCCGGCCGAAATCAAACGCGGCCTTGAGGCGCGGGATGGCCTGTTGACCAAGCAAACCGAAGCCCAGCACGAGAAGCAGCGCCGCCATCGCGCGTGCCGCGAACGGGTCGTAGCGGTGGGTCGCCGGCTCTGGCGCGGGAACGCGCATGCGCTCGGTTTGTTCTGCCATCCGCCGCTGGTGACGGCGCCACAATTCGGCTTCCAGGCTGCCTGGCTCGGCGGCTGAGACCGTATCCTTCAGCGTCGTGGCGGGGCGATGCTCAACATTATTGCGCTTCTCAAGCCGCCTCAGCGCCTCGTCGAACGACGGCCAGGGCGTCCGCACAAGAAATACGAGGGCAGAAAGTCCAAGCACGGCAAACGCGCCGATGACGGCCTGATGCCAAACCAACGGCAACGACGCCCATACGTCGACCAGCGAGAGCCCGACGAAGGCGGCACCAAGCGCGATGAGCGGCCAGAGCCGAAGCCAAAACCGCTCAATGAACATCGCCCATTGGCCGCGGCGCACTTTCCGGTTCAGCCGCTGCGCAAGTGTCAGGCCGACCCGATCGGTTGCACCGACGTCACTGTCGCTGGAGCGCCCGGGGCCGGCGCCCCGCTTCGCGTTGGACTGGGACATTTCTCAAGCCACCATCATGATCGGCCGGGAGAGCGCAGCCGTGCTGCGCAGTCCCGACAGCGCGCGCGATTCACCGCGGCGATTTTCAAGCTCGGGCCGTATTATGGCGGCGCAAACGTGAATTCCGAAAGACCCTGCACCGTCAGGTTGCCATTAAAGCTCGGTAATGCCCTGCGGCGCGAAAAAGCTGACGTGGCAGGACTGACCCAGTGACGTGCAGCGCCCAAGCGGTCGTTTGCAGGTCAATCAACCCATCCAACGCTTCAAAGAAGCCCGCGTTCAGCGAGGATCAGGGCCGAGCCAGGGCGGCAGTTTGTCCATGCCGATCAGCGCCTCATAGCTCTGGCGCGGTCGGACCACGGCGAACTGATCACCGTTCACAAGAACCTCTGGCACCAGCAGCCGGGTATTGTAGTTCGACGCCATGACCGCACCGTAGGCGCCTGCCGTCATCAGTGCGATCAAATCTCCTGTCTCAAACGACGGCAGCATGCGAGCTTGCGCCAAATAATCGCCGCTTTCGCAGACCGGGCCAACAATATCTTGCGCGATTGCGCCTTGATCGGCGCGCGTTTGCTGCACGGGCCAAACGTCATGGTGCGCTTCATAGAGCGTCGGTCGCAACAGGTCGTTCATGGCCGCGTCGATGATCGTGAAGGTCTTTTGGGCCCCTGGCTTGGTGTAAAGCACCCGCGTGACCAGAACGCCGGCATTGGCGACGATCATACGGCCAGGCTCGATGACAAACGGCAGTCCGAGTGCGCCCAATTCCTCGCGCACGATATCGGCATATGCCGCTGGCGAAGGCGGCGGTGGAGCGTCGTGCCTGTCGGGAACACCAAGGCCGCCGCCCAAATCGAGGTGGCTCAACTGATGCCCTTCGGCAAGCAGCGTGCGCGCAAGCTCTGCCATCAAGCGAAATGCGTCGCGATAGGGGGTGAGGTTTGTGATCTGGCTGCCAATGTGCATGTGGATCGAGGTGACCTCGATCCCGGGCAGGCTTGCGGCAAGCCGGTAAAGCGCCGGCGCATCGTCGAACGGGATGCCGAATTTGTTTTCCGACTTTCCCGTTGAAATCTTGGCGTGCGTCTTGGCATCGACGTCGGGGTTGACCCGCAAGGCCACCTTGGCCTGGGCCCCCAATTCAGTCGCCACATCACTCAGGACCCGCAGTTCGGCGGCACTTTCGACGTTAAAACCAAGGATGCCTTCGCGCACGGCATACGCCATCTCAGCGCGCGTTTTGCCCACGCCTGCGAAAATGATCTTGTTGGCTGGCACGCCCGCGGTCCGCGCCCGGCGCAATTCCCCTTCAGACACCACGTCCATGCCGAGGCCGCACGCCGCCAAAGTCCGCAACACGGCCTGGTTGGAATTGGCTTTAACTGCATAACAGATCAGCGTGTCGGTGCCTGCAAACGCTGATTGCAGAACATCAACGTGATGGCGCAGCGTCGCGGTGGAATAGCAGTAGACGGGCGTGCCCACCTCGTTTGCGATCGCCGTGAGCGGCACGCCTTCCGCGTGCAGTTCGCCGTTCACGTAGGAAAAGTGGTGCATGTTGAGCCGTTCGCGCGCGCAAGTGGGTGGAATGGGAGGGCATTGCGTCACCACCGTTGCCCCGCTCGGACGTACGACGGGGCGTCGGATCGGCGCAACCGCGATCGTGGTGCGACCGCGCACTGGCGACACGACCGCCCGTCAACAGCGTTGGATCACTGTCAGCTCAAAGCCAGCCGCCCGGTGACGTTGGCCGCCAGTTGAGTGAGCGGCCAGTCAAGTAAGCGGCCAGTGAAGTCAGCGGTTTTTAGCGGAGCAGATC
>CAZOGY010000045.1:0-9630 GCA_964579305.1 uncultured Hyphomicrobiaceae bacterium | reverse complement strand
AGCGGCCAGTCAAGTAAGCGGCCAGTGAAGTCAGCGGTTTTTAGCGGAGCAGATCATCGAGGATAAAGCCCTGGTGCGGTTTGCCAGTCGCACCTTCAGGCTTTCCTTGGCCTTCTTGCGCGGTCGCTTTGCGTGCGACTTCCGCCCGCTGCTCCGGTGACAATTCCAGTCCGCCGCGCGTGCCGCAGCCGCTTAGCAAGGCGGCAAGGCAACCAGCCACCACGGTCGTTTTAATGAATTTGCGACCAGCCATGCTTGCGAGACCTGCCATTGCGCACACCAACACCGATAACACTGGCGCTCGCCAGTGGGTCCATACCCTACTAGCCCGCTGCGCCGTCGCGTTCCAGTCGCCTGATCCAACGCCGGGCCGAATTCCGCACGAGCTGTGGCGCAGTTCCACCAAAACTGGTTCTGCTTTTGACCGAGTTGGCCACGCTCAACACCGAAAAGACATCCTCGGTGATGTTCGGCTCGATCGCCTGCATAGCCTCAAGCGTGAGTTCCTCAAGCGCAACGCCGGCCTTCTCAGCCGCGGCAACAATCCGCCCGGTCACATGATGGGCGTCACGGAACGGCATGTCGAGAACCCGGACCAGCCAGTCGGCCAGATCGGTTGCGGTGGAAAACCCGGCACTTGCCGCCGCTTCCAGCCGCTCGGCCACCGGCTCCATTTCCGCGACCATGCCGGACAGTGCTGCCACGGCAACGGCAAAGCTGTCGAGCGCGTCGAACGTGACTTCCTTGTCCTCCTGCATGTCCTTGGAATAGGCGAGCGGGAGGCCCTTCATCACGATCATGAGGCTTTGGAAAGCGGCGGCGATCCGCCCGACCTTGGCGCGAACCAGTTCCGCAGCGTCGGGGTTCCTCTTTTGCGGCATGATGGACGAACCCGTCGTCCAACGATCGCTCAGCGTGACGAAACCAAATTGCGGCGTCGTCCAAATCACGACTTCTTCGCTGAAACGCGACAGGTGCATGGCCGAAATCGACAGCGCGGCAAGCGTTTCCAAGACGAAATCGCGGTCCGACACACTGTCGAGGGAGTTCGCCGTCGGCCGGTCAAAGCCAAGCGCTGTCGCTGTCGCTTTGCGGTCAATTGGAAACGATGTCCCCGCAAGTGCCGCAGCGCCCAGTGGACATTCGTTCAGCCGCTTGCGGGCATCTGCAAGGCGCCCGCGGTCGCGCGCGAACATCTCAACATAGGCCAGCAGATGGTGCCCGAAGGTAACCGGCTGGGCCGGTTGCAGGTGCGTGAACCCCGGCATCACGACCCCAGCATGGGTCTCCGCTTTGGTGGCCAGCGTGAGTTGCAGGTCAGCAAGCGCTTTGTCGAACGCGTCAATGCGGGCGCGGAGATAGAGCCGGAAATCGGTCGCAACCTGATCGTTGCGAGACCGGGCGGTGTGCAGACGCCCTGCCGCCGCACCAATCTCTTCGGCCAGCCGGCTCTCGATGTTCATGTGGACATCTTCGAGCGCCCGATCCCACGTGAAAGATCCAGCGGTGATCTCCTTGCCGATTTTGCCAAGGCCCTTGATGATCTCGCGCGCGTCCGCTTTCGCAATGATGCCCTGGGCACTTAGCATTTCCGCATGCGCCTTTGAGCCTTCAATGTCCTGTGCTGCAAACCGCTGGTCATAGCCAACTGACGCATTGATCTCTTCCATGACCTCAGCGGGTGACATCGCAAAGCGCCCACCCCACATTTTATTGACGTGTTTCGATCCCATTTGATTTCCCATGTGCGGCTGAGGCTGCTGGATTGGCCGATGGTGCGGGCCAATCCGCTGATAATTTGGACTGAGACCGGAGCATTTTTTGCGGCCGGAAGAAACGCTGAGGAATGTGCCGTGGCAGACGATCGCAGTGAAACGCAAGCCCGCCAATCCGATCCGGACACCGGAGATGGCCAGCGCGGCGGGGTTAGACAGAGCCTCAAATTGTCGGTGGTCGCTGTCGTTTGCGCAGTTGTCGGCTTTGCCGCCGTCTATTTCGCGATCGCACCGGGGCGTGATGGCCCGACCGGCGCACAGCCTTTATCGGCGCAGGCTGGCGGGACAACCGCACGTGCCGCTGAACCGGCTGGTGCCAAAGTGACGCCGGCAGCGCTGCCGAAAGGTCCTGGGCGCAATCCGCTGAGCGTCGGCGAAATGGCGATGTTCGTATTCAAGCCGCAGCCGATGGAAATCGCCGACATCCGGTTCAAGGACCCGCAAGGCAAAGAGATCTCACTGGACGCCTTCAAGGGCCGCGTGATCCTGGTCAACCTTTGGGCGACGTGGTGTGCACCGTGCCGCGAAGAAATGCCGGACCTCAACGCATTACAAGCCAAGCTCGGCGGTGATGACTTTGAAGTGGTCGCAATTTCGCTTGATCGAGGGTCTGACGCCAAGCCACGGGCGTTCTTGAAAAAAATCGGCATCGACCAGCTTGCGTTCTACCACGACCCGACATCGCGCTTAGGCACCAAGTTAAAAACGATCGGCATGCCGGCCACCGTGTTGATTGATCGCAAGGGGCGTGAGTTAGGCCGTCTTGTCGGTCCTGCGAAATGGGCAAGCGACGATGCCGTGCGGTTGATCCGCGCTGCGATCGCAAATGCGGGCTAACCCGCCGGTGTCAGGAAAGATCTGATGAAACGTTGCCTCCCCTTTGGCTTGCTTGCGTTGGCGTCAGTTCTCATAGCGGCGCCAACCGCTTCGGTGCCGGCATCGGCCCAAGATAGCGACCCCGGCGCAATGCCCGGCGTCGAGATCATCAATCGTCCCGGGCAATCCAAGGCGTCCCGTCGACCGAGCCAGTCCGCCACATCGCGGCCAAAAAAGTCGGGCGAACACGATCGCGGCAAGACGTCCTCACACAAAAGCGCGACGTCGAAACGCAGCCAGGCTGCCGATAAGGCGAAACCGCGTGCGGTCACACCAAGCCCGTACGCGCCGCCAAAAAACCTTGCAAACCCTGAAAAGCGGCCCGTGACCGCCCCACCAAAGGCATCGCCGAAAATCGCAGCAGCGCCAGCCCGCACCGTTTTGCCGCCGCCGCCCGTCGCCAAGCCGTCCGGTCAAAGATTGACCCAGGTGCGAGCCGCCCGCCTGGCAAATCGCGTTCGGGTCACGCCGCGGGATGACGCGGGCGATGCCAACAGCCGGGCCGATAACGAGAACTGGCGCGATCCAGCCCCGCGGCGGGCACCGCCGACACCGCGCGACGCACGGGGGGCTGATCTTTGGGACGACGGCTGGGACGACGGCGCCCAGGGGCGTTGGCGCGATGACAGGGTCGGCCCCGGCTGGCGCGTTGAGCGCTGGCGCGAACGCCGTCAAGCCATGCGGCGGTTCCGGGCCGAGGCGCGGCGCTGCTGGCGGCTTGGCGCCAGATGCGACGACGGTGAGCCGCGCGCATGCCGACGTTGGATGCGCGAATGCTGATCCGCGGGCGTGAGCCAAATGTCCGCGGCTTTCATGCAGATAGTAAGACCATTTGCGAAGTTTTGCTCATGGCCAGGCGGCCAAAATAGGAAGCTTGGCGCCGTGCATGCATCACGCCTGAGCGCCGGTCGGACGCTCGGGCGCATTTGCGAGGCCTGAGCGCCAGCAGGACGCTCGGGCGCATTTGCGATGCCTGAGCGCCAGCAGGACGCCTCAGCGCGGGGCGATGGTTCCCAGAACGGTTATTGCGCCGTCGCCATCGCGTTTTGCGACGACAATCTCGCCAGACGACGTGAACGAGCCTGTCAGTGCACGAATGTTGACCTGATGGGTGACGAGCATGACCGGCCCGTCTGGTTTGTCGCTGGCCAGCCAAGTCCGCATCGCCTGCGTCTGCGGTTCGCGGTTTGCATAACGCTGGAAAAACGAATTGAGCGGGGCAAGTGTGGTCACTGGGCCCAGGTCCAATAGCTTTGCGGTGTCCTGGCAACGGCACCAGGCGCTGGAAAATACCGACGCGCGCTCCAGACCAAGCTTTTTGAGATAGGCGCCGGTGTCGCGCGCTTGGTTGCGGCCTGTGTCGTTGAGATTGCGTTGTGTCGAACAATCGTTGACGTCGAAGTTCCCCGGATCCCCCGTGCCGGGCGCCAAAGCATGGCGCATCATCGCAAACGCCGTGCCGGCATTGAGTTGCGCGACCAGCGCACGTTCAGCATCGCTTTGCGCGTGTGCCCCCGTCGCCGCGAAACCAAGCGCGTACGCAAGAACGGCTGCGATGAGGCCGCGTATCGTTTGCCCCACGCGCGCGCACCCGCCGCGCGGTCGCACATGATCGCTGGCGCTTTGAATAATGGCCATCTGTGGCCCTCCCGGTTGGAAAGTTTGGCTCATGACGCTGAGCAAAACGCCGATCAACCGGGCTTGGTTTGCCAACCGCATCGGCCAAGTCAGCGGCAACTCCCGAAACTGCCAACGCCCTCGCGCGTTTCTCACACAGTGAGGCCGCTGCGATGTGGCCGTATCAATGGAGGCAATCTTGTCTAATCAACCCAACAACCGCGAATTGCTGACAATCTGGCGGCGCCGCCTGTTTTTGACGTGGATCGTGGTCGCGGTCATTGCTGCCGCAACGGCAATGATCGGTGGCCCTTTCGTGTCGACGGATGGGTCGGATTTCACGCGTTACATCGCGCTGGTGTCGCCGATCGCGATGTTCACGTTTCTCATTACGGCGTCGGCTTGGCTAGTTCTGACCGTGCTGACACACCGTTCGCGGTATGACACGCATCCACCGCGTGGTTGATCACATTTGCGCACTCAGCGGCACCATCCGTGTCCGCGGTTAAGACTGCGCAGTCAAAGCTGCGCCGACGCGGCGACGTTGCGGACCAAATATGCAGGCCAGGGCAAGGATGATCCCGCAAACCGCAGCAATCATGCCCGCGGCCGAAACGGCATTCTGCGCGCCAAACCAGAGCGGGCCGTACCCGGCAAAAACATAACCAAGCACGGCAGACAGCGTCGCGAACGCAACACTCCACCAAATCTGCCGATCAAGTTGATTGGTCATCAACCGCGCCGCCGCAGGCGGACAGATAAACATCGCAATCACGATAATTGATCCCACCGCATCAAACGCGGCAACGGCAGCAACGGCCGAGACCACGACGAGACCAAACCCGATCACGCCCGTTGGTAGCCCGATCGTGCGCGCAAAACCCTCATCAAAGGTCGAGATCTTGAGAGGCCGGTAGAACACAACGAGCAGCGCAATGACCAGCAGGCACACGATCGCCATGCGCCCCAACTCGGCGGGCAGAGCAGCCAGCGCCTCCGCGTCGAGCAGCGACGACCAGTCATTGGCCTGAAACCAGATCAGGCTCTCCAAATTGCCCATCAACGCATGTTCGACATCCAGGTGGACGGAAGACGTGTCGGATTGCTCTAGCAGGAGCACGCCCCCGGCAAACATCGACGTGAAGACCACCCCCATCGCTGCGCCTGGTTCGATACCGCCAAGCCGCTTGATCGCCTCGATCAGGATAACCGCAACGATCGCAGCGCCGGCAGCGCCCAGCAGCATCGGGATCGCCGTCACCACGCCGGTCACCAGGAACGCAATGACTATGCCTGGCAGCACGACATGAGAAATTGCATCGCCGATCAACGCTTGTCGGCGCAGGATCAGAAAGTTGCCGGGCAGCGCACAGGCAATTGACGCCAATACGCCGATCAGGATTGGCGTGAGACTGAACTGCACAAACTCAGGACCAAAGATGTCGCCCATCCCTGTCACGCTCCCGAAACGGCGGCTGCCGGAACAATGCGCGGGCGTCCGATCAACCGGTCGAATTCGGCGATCTCATCTCGCGTGAAAACCTGTTCGATCGGGGTGAGGCCGTCGTAGCGGCCGGTCAGCGCGGTGTCTTGATGAATGCGCCGCGCAACATCCCAACGGTGCTCATCACGCAAAGCCTTTGCCGCCTGCGCACGCCCGTGTTCGGTCGCAATGCCGTCGCGGCGAATGAAACCAGCGTTGCGCAACGTCGCCAACGTGAACCGGTCGTGGATTGGCTCCGCCCGCGATAGCGACAACAACCCTTGGCGCAAGTGGACCCGTTTTTGGAATTGCCAATGCCGCCAGATCGCTGCCGCCACGCCGCGAATCGGCGCGGCCAATAGCGACACCACAAACAAGGCCGCGGCGACCAGGACAATGATGGGCCCCGTGGGTAAAGACGGCGCGGTTGCCGATATTGCAGCCCCGAAGTAGCCGGCCGTTCCGCCAATCGCACCGGCGATCAAAAGCACGCGATCGGAACGATCCGACCAGAAGCGCGCGGTCACGGCCGGGATGATCAACATGGCAACAATCAAGATCAGACCGACAATCTTGAGCCCGACGACGGTCACCGCCATCACAAGGGCCATCATGACAAAGTCGATCGCGCGCACGTTGACACCGTTCGCAGCCGCATATTCGGGGTCGAACGCAACGAGCGTCATGGGGCGACGCAGCACGAAGGTGAGCAACACGGCACCCGCGCCGCCGATCGCAATGAGGATCGCATCGGCAAACAGCATGCCCGCGGTCGAGCCAAGCAGAAAGCTTTCAAGCCCCGCCTGCCGGCCCGACGCCATGGTTTGAATTACGGTAAGCAGAACAATGCCGACACCAAAGAAGACCGAAAGCACCGCGCCGATTGCTGCGTCTTCCGACAGCCGCGTGTGCCGGGTGATCCCATCGACGAACACAAGCCCGATCAGAGACGAAATTGCAGATCCGGCCAGAAGACCGAGGAGGTTGCGCCCATCTCCGCCAAACGCAACCATCACCATGAAGGCAAGGCAGACGCCTGGAAGCGTCGCATGTGCGACGGCGTCGGATACCAACGCCCGTTTGCGCAAGAACAAGAATGTGCCTGATGTGCCCGCCGCAACGCCGAGCAATGTCGCCCCGACGGTCACCAGCGCGGCATTGTACCCCGCACTAAGCAGCAGCGCGTTGACGAGGTCGCTCATGCCGTCGCCGGTCCCGATCCCTGGGTGGGTCCGCGCGCCGCTCCACCAACCGATGGGCCAAGCTGTTCGATATGCGCGGTCGCAAGCCGGCCGCCATACGTCAATTGCAGGTTGTCGGCGGTAAACACGTCCGCGACGGGACCCTCTGCGATCTTGCGGACGTTGATGAGAAAAACATGATCGAAGTAGCTGTCCACCGTCGCCAGATCGTGGTGCACGGCGATCACGGATTTCTTGTCGCCCTTCAAAGTCTTAAGCACATCGATAATGGCCCGTTCCGTGGCGGCATCGACACCGGCGAAAGGTTCATCCAGCAGATACAAATCAGCGTCTTGAGCCAGCGCGCGCGCAAGAAACACACGCTGCTGCTGCCCCCCTGACAATTGCCCGATTTGTCGATGTGCAAAGTCGGCCATGCCAACGCGGTCGAGACATGCGCGCGCTGCGGCGCGGTGCCCGTTCCTCAACCAGCCAAGCAGCCCGACTTTCCGATAGAGGCCCATCAGAACGACGTCCAACACCGTGGTTGGAAAGTCCCAGTCGACGCTTGCGCGTTGCGGCACGTAAGCGATGCGGTCGCGAGCCGCCTCGATCGGGCGGCCAAACACAGTGATGTCGCCGGACAGGCGCGGGACGATCCCAAGCGCAGCCTTCAACAACGTCGACTTGCCAGCGCCGTTCGGGCCGATAATCGCCGACATCGTCTCGGCCGGAAATGTCGCGTCCACCGAAAACACCGCAGGCTTTTCGCCGTAGGAGACGGTCATGCCGCGAATGGCTAATGGGCTGTCGTCGGCTTTGGGGACGGCAACCGCGGCGCCGTCACGCGAGACGATGTCCAAAGCAGGCAATGTCACAGTTGGTTCCCTTCACCAGTTCGAGGTTTTAAGCGGCAGGTCTGTCACGATAATTCGCCGCGCCAGCCGCCGCGTGGCGCATCCCCGCCAAGTGCCCGCGTTATGATTGTCGCGTTGTGGTCGATCATTCCAAGGTAGGTGCCTTCGTAGGTACCCGTCTCTCCCATGGCGTCGGAGAACAGCTCACCGCCGATGACGACCTCGTGGCCGCGAGCGGCGGCTCCCTCAATCAGGGCACGGATGTTGCGGTCGGAAACCGAGCTTTCGACAAACACCGCTTTGATCTTGCGCTGCACGATCATGTCGACGAGGTCTGAAATGCGCTTCAGCCCCGCTTCGCTCTCGGTCGAAATTCCTTGAATGCCGACAACGTCAAATCCGTACGCGGCGCCAAAGTAGTTGAACGCGTCATGCGCCGTCACAAGCACGCGGCTTTCGGCTGGAACCGAAGCCAGCACCTTGCGGGCATAGTCCGCCAGCCCACGAATATCGGCCAAATGCGTTTTGGCATTCGCGCGAAAAGCAGCTTCGGCGCTTGGGCGGACCTTGATGAGCGCGTCGCGGATCTCGACCACCACTTGTGCCCACAGATCCGGGTTCATCCACACATGCGGGTCATACTTGTCGGCGTAATCGTCGTGACGCATCAAAAGTTCGGCTGGCAGCGTCTCTGCAACCGCGACGACAGCGCGACGCTGGGCAAGCTGCTTGAGAAAGTCTTCCATCTGGGCTTCGAGATAGAGGCCGTGAGCCAGCACCAGATCGGCGCGCGATAACGCAATAATGTCGGTGCGTGTCTGGCGATACGCATGCGGATCAACACCAGCGCCCATCAATGCTCTGACGGTGACGTGATCTCCGCCAACCTGCCGCGCGGCGTCCGCAATCATGCCGGTGGTTGCAACCACTTGTAACTTGGCGGCCGCCGCCGGCAAGGCAGGTGCCATGAGAGAAACGGCCGCAGCGAAAACTGCCGCAACCAGACGCCGGCTCGCAGTGTTTCTCATATTTGCAGGTCCCTCGGCCGTGCGCGCCCACCCGCAGATTGCGGCGCCCTTTCCGACGGTCTACGACGGAAGTTGCCCAAACAGATTTCGCATACGCTGAGAATGCATGTCATGCAAAGAAAAGTAAGCAGAGACTAACTTCGCGTCAAGGGCGAAGTGCGCTAAGGGGATGCGGCAACGACGACCCTGCGCGGAGGCCGCGATGACAGACGAGAACACCGCAGATGAGGCCCGCCGCCATGCCGAGCGTTTTCAGCGTGTGCGCGATGCGCATCAGACCGAGATCGCGGAAGATTACGTCGAGCTGATCGCCAAGCTTATCGATGAAACGGGCGAAGCGCGGCTGGTGGATCTGGCGGATTGGCTCGGGGTGAGCAAAGCGACCGTCAACAACACGATCCAGCGTCTCCAGCGCGACGGCCTCGTGACGTCAAAGCCGTATCGCTCGATCTTTCTGACGGATGATGGCCAGGCGCTGGCCGACATGTCCCGCGAGCGCCATGCCGCCGTGCGGGATTTCCTGATCGCGCTGGGCGTCGACCCGCAAACGGCCGACGCCGACGCCGAAGGCATCGAGCACCACGTCAGCGATGAAACACTCGAAAAATTCCGCGATTTCGTCGCGCGGCAGCGATGTTGAATAAACCCGTCTCAACACGCGCCAGCGATGTTGAACAAACACATCTCAACATGCGCCAGCGATGTTGAACCAGCAAAGCCCATCTCAACACGCGGCAGCGATGTTGAACAAACACGTCTCAACACGCGCCAGTGCAGTTGAACCAGCAAAGCCCCTCTCAACACGCGGAATCG
>CAZOGY010000044.1:0-25150 GCA_964579305.1 uncultured Hyphomicrobiaceae bacterium | reverse complement strand
CGCGGAGGGCCAACGGCCCGTGAGCGCAACAAAGCTAAAGCCAGGCGCATTTCATGCGACACGCTTTAGAACGGTGTTGCAAAGTCAGCGGCAGTTTTGCCAAGCTGACACGCCCTGCCCCTGCATTGGCGAAACGCCCGATTAAGCTGCTTCGTTTTCCAACGCCCAGCATTGCGCCAAGCTTTTTGGGTTTTCCGACCTAATTTCGTTGAGCGGATGGCACGGGTCCCAGCTCGACTGATGTTATCGAGTTTCCTGGAGCCTTTTTTCGCGCCTTTCTGCAGGGCGCGACCGGCTTTCCGAAGCCATTTATGTTTGGATTTGGAGGCCGCTTTGCCCGCGCGCCCAATACCTTTGAGAATAAGCTTGCCGCTTTTGCGCGCGAGTTTGAGCTTTCCAGCTACCGCCGTATCAAGCGCAACGCCGTTGAGCGAGAAAACCGTCGTTATAGCCAGCAAAATCATTGCAAGACGGCGGGCTGGCTTGGTCTGGATAGTGGCGTTTCGATGTGTTGTGTGCATGGACCCTGTCTCCCCCGTGTGGTGACAGTCAGTCGACACGGCACGCTAAGATGTTCCCGCATCGCGCGAAAATCGCGAGAAAATTATCGCCGGTTCAAGCGACAGCTTGGTCAGGAGCCAGCAATCATATCAGCGAGCAGGTTGCGCAACGCCGCAGGCGGATTGGTCGATGACCGCGCGATGGGATCGAAAAATACAAGGACACAGAGCCCGGTTGCGACGCACGTATCGCTTCCTGACAAAAAAACACCGTGCTGGAGCCGAAGCGATTTGGAGCCGACCGCCATGACGCGCGATCCGATGTCCACGGCGCCAGGATAATGAAACTCATTCAGATAATCGATTTCGAGCCGCGCCAGAACGATTTCAAGCTCCGGTCCGGCATATTGTTTCATCAAAGGGTAGATGAAATCGGTGCGGCCCTGTTCCAGAAAAGTTGCCATGGCCGCGTTATTCACGTGGCCGACCGGATCTTGGTCATTATAGCGGATGGTATGGCTGACCCAATGCGAAAACGCCGCGCGGTCTTTCAGATTAGCGAGCGCGCTTTCCGGCATCAGCGGTCTCCTGGCGCAAGAGTTTGGATGTAAGCAGCATTTGCGATGTGCCACACCACTTGAGGTATTTGCCGAATTAAGCGGCGCTGGCTGCGGGATTATCCCGCCAGATTCGCCAGTTCAGCGCGAATGCGGTGCCAACCCAAATCAGGTAAGGCACGAACAATGCCGCCGCGACTTGGCTGACCGGCCAGGCAAGCGCCATGAACAGCACGATTGTGAGAAACATTCCGCCGGCATCGTAAAGCGCAAGCTTGATATCGTGGCGCCCGAACATCAACCAGGACCACATCGCGTTGAGCACGATATTGATGGCCCACACACCAAGCGCAGGTCCGATCCCTTCAGCCTTGTAGACAAGCCAGCCGGCCGCCGCGATCATGATATAGAGCGTGGTCCAAACCACCGGGAAAGCCCACTTTGGCGGCGTCCAAGAGGGTTTGCGCAGCGTCTCGTACCAGGGCCCCGGCGTGAAGATGGCGCCGGTTGAAGCCGCGGTCATCACGATCAGCGCAAACGGCAGTATGCTCAACCAGTCGCCCATCCCGGCCCACTCCCAAAGGTCCTGCGCGGCGTGCCTTGCCGGTTCACGCGTGCGCCGTATCGAATGCCGCTCCGCGCTCCAGAACAGCGATGAAAAACCCGTCCGTCCCATGTTGGTGCGGCGTCAGCAACAACGTGTCATCACGGCCATCGGCGGAACGAGGCGCGCTTGTCCCAATCGCATCCGCCCATCGCGTCGCATAGGGGATAACCGTGAACGCGTGATGTCGTTCGAGAAAGCTCGCGATCTGTTCGGTATTTTCTTCCGGCAGAAGCGAGCACGTCACATAGACGAGCCGCCCGCCCGGTTTTGTCAATTCAGCGCCGAGCGCAAGCACATCGCGTTGCTCCGCGATCCGGGTGGTAAGATTGGCAGGCTTCACCCGCCATTTGGCATCAGGTCGCCGCCGCCAAACCCCAGAGCCGGTACATGGCGCATCGATGAGCACGACGTCAAACCGCGCGCCGAGATCACGCAAGGCCTGCTCCTTGCCCGCATCAAGCACTTGCACGTTGCGCAGACCCGCGCGGCGGATGCGTTCAAAAATCGGACGGAGCTGCGTACGGTCGCGATCATAAGCAAACAACTGACCGGTGTTTTGCATGTCGGCGCCCAGGGCAAGCGTTTTGCCGCCGGCGCCCGCACACAGATCGAGCACCTGTTGGCGTGGGCCGGCGCCTGCCAGTAGAGCGGCAATCTGGCTGCCCTCATCCTGCACTTCAAACCAGCCTTTGCCGTGAGCGGTGTCGGCCTCGACATTGGGCGTGCGACGGCCCGCAGTGCCATGCGGGATCCGGACCCCAACAGGTGAGAGCGCCGTTGGCTCCGCGGCGGCCTCGGCGAGCGCGCGCAAAACCTTCTCCCGGTCCGCCCGCAAGGTATTGACGCGCACATCGACCGGTGCGCGTTTCGCAAGCGCGCGACCCTCCGCGACAAGCCCGTCGCCGAATACGCTCGCCATTGCAGGAACGACCCAATCGGGCAGGTCTGCCGCAACGGCGGCGGCGCAATCATGCGGTACATCCCGGTCAAGACCGGCCAGTTCGTCGTCGCTCAACGGTGCGATGGCATGACCGCTGCCGTCAGCCGCCGAGACCAAAGCGTCGCGGCTCAGCCCCAGTGACGTCTGAGCGGCTGCGATCACAAGAGCGCGCGATGTGTCGGTGCCCATTTTGGCCGCCAGTGACCGGCGCGCGCGCAGCACGTCATAGACGAGGTTGCCGATCGCCGAGCGATCTCCAGAGCCCGCGAAACGGTGCGCCTTGCCCCAGTCGCTCAGGGCCAAAGCAGCGGGCCGATGCCGCTCAAAGATCTCGTTCAAGACATCAATCGCGGCCGCGAGCCGTGCGCCAGGTTTCATTTCAAAACCCCGTCGCAATAATCGTCCACGTCAGCCACGCCCACATCGCAGCCAGCAGGACAAAGCCGACAAGATAGGCACCGCCGCGGATTTTGATTCGATTGGCGCCGAGGTGCTCAAGGGCGTGAACGGCGCGGCTTGCGACAAAGCCCCACGCCAGCACGAATTGAACAACGTCAAGCGTGCGCGTGATCAAAATGAACGCACACACGACGTAAAATAGCACCGGCAACTCGAATTGATTTTTAAAGTTTTTGGAAGCACGCGCGGCCGGCTCGGTCCAGTCGGCGTCTTCTGCCGTCGCCATGTCCTGCACGCCTTGGCCTTGCGCTCGCATCGACGCTTGCCGCCGGCCACCCATGACGATGAGCACGGCAAACGTCAGCGCAACCTGCGCAACCACAGGCAGGATCATGAAGTTCTGAGGCATTTCGATATCCAATAAACTGTCGCAGCCACGCTGGCCGATGTGTGGATCTGTTTGAGATGTCGGCGTGGGGCCGATCAGTCAAAAGCGCCAGGATTTGCCCGAGCCGCGACTGCCCAGTCGCATCAGACCTCGAACAGAACCCACCAACCCACGTCGTGTCACGCATTGCCTGGATAGTTGGGGCTTTCCCGGGTGATGGAGACACCGTGTGTATGGCTTTCGCGGACCGCCGCCGGCGTGATGCGGACAAACCGAGCGCGTGCCTGCAAATCGCCGATCGTTTCGGCGCCGACATAGCCCATCCCGGCTTTCAGACCGCCAACAAGCTGATGCAGGACGGCGCCGACCGGGCCTTTGTAGGGGACTTGCCCTTCGATCCCTTCCGGAACGAGTTTCAGCGCGTCGTTGACTTCCTGTTGGAAATAGCGATCCGCAGAACCGCGCGCCATCGCGCCGACCGAGCCCATCCCCCGATAGGCTTTATACGTGCGGCCCTGGTAAAGATATGTTTCGCCGGGCGATTCATCCGTTCCCGCCAGCAGCGAACCAACCATGACGCAGTCAGCCCCGGCTGCGATCGCCTTGGTGACATCGCCAGAAAACTTGATCCCGCCATCGGCGATAATTGGTGTGCCGCTTCGTTGCGCGGCCTCCACACAGTCCATGACCGCGGTCAATTGCGGAACGCCCACGCCGGCGACAATTCGTGTCGTGCAAATGGACCCCGGCCCGATGCCGACTTTGACGGCATCCGCACCAGCATCAATCAGCGCACGTGTGGCTTCGGCGGTCGCCACGTTGCCCGCAACCACCTGCACCGCGTTCGACAATTTCTTGATGCGTGAGACCGCAGCCAGGACTTTTGCCGAGTGACCGTGCGCCGTATCGACGACAACAAGATCGCAACCCGCTGCGATCAACCGCTCTGATCGCTCGTGGCCGTCATCGCCGACGGTTGTCGCCGCCGCGACGCGCAATCGGCCTTGTTCATCCTTGCAGGCGTTGGGGAAGCGCTGAGCCTTTTCGATATCTTTGACCGTGATCAGCCCGATACAACGAAAGTCATCGTCGACAACAAGCAGCTTCTCGATCCGGTGGGCATGCAAAAGCCGCTTGGCTTCCTCACGCGCAACCCCGTCCCGAACGGTGACAAGATTGTCCTTGGTCATCAATTCGCAGACCGGTTGATCTGGATTGGTGGCAAAACGCACATCGCGGTTGGTCAAGATGCCGACCAGCCGGCCGGTTTCGGGCTGGACCACGGGAATGCCCGAGATGCCGTGTTGATCCATCAAATCCCAGGCTTCTTGAAGGGCCGCGCCTGGTGCGATCGTCACTGGATTGACGACCATGCCGCTTTCAAACTTTTTGACGGCTTCGACTTCCCGCGCCTGGACCTCCGGCGACAAGTTGCGGTGGATGACGCCAATGCCACCGGCCTGCGCAAGGGCGATCGCCATACGGCCTTCGGTGACCGTATCCATCGCCGACGACATGATCGGCACGTTCAGGTCCACCGATTTTGTGACACGCGACCGAACCGAAACGGCCGTCGGCATGATGTTTGAGGCTTGCGGGACAAGCAGAACATCATCGAACGTCAACCCAAACCGGACGCCGGCAATTTCGTCTACGTCGGATGTCAGCGTTGCCATAACTTTGCTCCAACCGGCTCGTTGTTGACCGTCTGCGGCGACTGCGCCCCGTCGGGGTGGATGCGGCATCTCCCGCGGCGCGGTCTGCACGCGCAGTGCATTATTAAGGCAAACGCCGGTAACATGTCGGTCGGTTCTTAGGAAGCTGCGTTCGCCTCTCTGTTCGCCATATCAACCACGCACGGTTGACGGGCCTTCGCGGACCGGGTGTCTAGAGCAATATCCGACCTTATGGGACCGCTTTGCGATCCACAGATCGGATAAAGACGCTCTAGCCGAACCGGAACAAGGCGATCAACAACGGCTTGGCGTTTGACGCTGGGCAGCCAAGAACGGGTCAATTTTGCACGGGAGCTCCGATGTCACGCATTCGCAAAGCCGTCTTCCCGGTCGCTGGTCTCGGCACGCGCTTTCTGCCGGCGACGAAGGCCATGCCAAAGGAAATGCTGACCGTCGTCGATCGTCCCGTCATTCAGCATGTCGTCGATGAGGCGCGCGCGGCCGGTATCGAGCATTTGATCTTTGTGACGGGCCGCAACAAAGGCGTGATTGAAGACCATTTCGACCGCGCCGTTGAGCTGGAAGAAACGCTGGAGCGCCGTGGCAAGCTCGACATTCTCCAGGTGCTCCAGTCAGACCTGCCACAGCCCGGACTGACAAGCTTCACGCGACAGCAAGAGCCGATGGGTCTTGGCCACGCCGTATGGTGCGCGCGCGACATCGTTGGCAACGAGCCGTTCGCTTTGCTTTTGCCCGACATGCTGCACCAGTCCGAAACGCCGTGCATGGCCGACATGATGGACGCCTACCGCGAGCGCGGGGGCAATCATATCGCCGTCTCGCCGGTGCCAGAGGACGAAGTGTCGAACTACGGCATCGTCGGTGTTGCCGATTCCGCCGCGAAAGTGAGCGAAATCAATGCGATGGTCGAAAAGCCTAAGCGTGAGGACGCCCCGTCGAACCTGCACATCACCGGGCGCTATATTCTGCAGCCCGAGATTTTCGACATCCTGGCGGATCAGGAGCGCGGCGCAGGCAATGAGATCCAGTTGACCGACGCCATGCTCAAGCTCATGGCGCGTGGTGACCAGTCATTCTTCGCAGTGCGCTTTGATGGCAAGATCCACGACTGCGGGTCAAAGATCGGTTTTCTGCTGGCGAATGCTGCATTCGCGATGGAACGAGACGACTTGCGCGACGCATTTCGCGACGGTCTCCGTCAGCTTTTGGACCAGGATTGATCGCCGGATCAAAGCCCATCGCAGCTCCGCGGAGCTTGACCGCACGCTGTCGAGCAAACGGCCCCGGTCGGGCGCCACCTTGCGGCCGGGACCGAATGCGATAAACGCTGTCCACCCGATGGCGCTGGCCACATCAAGTTGGCGTCGAACGTACCGGTCCCGGCGAGCGCGATGGCAACGATTTATCCCGTAATTCTGTCCGGTGGTTCTGGCACCAGGCTCTGGCCGCTGTCGCGGGCCATGTATCCCAAACAGTTCATTGATTTCTGGGGCGATGGGCGTGGCAATCTGCTTGGCGAGACCGCAGGACGCCTGATTGGCGACGCTTTCGCGGCACCAACCTTCATTTCCAACAATGATCACCGCTTTTTAATCCGCGAGACGCTGGCAGAGCGGCGAGGTGAGCTGCGCGATATCATCCTGGAGCCGGTCGCGCGCAATACCGCGCCGGCGATCGCTGTGGCAGCGCTGCGGATCATTGCCGACGATCCGGACGCCGTGTTGGCGATCATGCCGTCCGACCACCTGATTGCCGATGCCGCATCGTTCGCTAATGCCGTCATCGACGCGGGCAAGATCGCAGAGCGCGGGCGGCTTGTGCTTTTTGGTATCAGACCCGCATCGCCGCATACGGGCTACGGCTACATTGAACGCGGCGACGCGCTCGACGGGGCCGGGACGCAGGCGTTCGGCGTGGCCGCGTTTCGCGAAAAGCCGGATCTTGCGACCGCCACCGGCTACGTCTCATCCGGCCGCCATTTCTGGAACAGCGGCATATTCGTTCTGCACGCCCGCACGTTTTTGGATGAAGTCACACGCCTTGAGCCCGACATCGTCAGCGCCGCGCAATCAGCCCTGGCCGGCGCCGAACGCGACCTTGAGTTTCTGCGGCTCGATAGCGACGCCTTTGCAAAGGCACCGGGCATATCTGTCGATTACGCGGTCATGGAGCGCACAAGCTTGGCAGCGGTCATCCCGATCGATATCGGTTGGAGTGACGTCGGCTCGTGGGCCTCGCTTGCCGAGGTTTCGGACCATGACGCGGCCGGCAACGTGCCCCATGCCGATAGCGTGTTGGTCGACACCCGCGATACCTACGTGCGCTCAGAACGCGGCCTCGTCGCAACTCTCGGCGTGTCGAACCTCGTCATCGTCAACACGCCCGATGCACTTCTGGTCGCCGACAAAGCGCGCTCGCAAGACGTCGGAAAGCTGGTTGCGCAATTGCGCGCAGAGGGACGGAGCGAGCCCGAACAGCATGTCCGCAATGCCCGGCCGTGGGGGTACTTCGAGACACTGGCTATGGGGCCGCGGTTCCAGGTCAAGAAGCTCCACGTGACACCTGGCAGCAAACTCTCCATGCAGCGACATCATCACCGGTCCGAACACTGGATTGTCGTGCAAGGCACAGCACAGGTGACAATTGGCGATGCGACCTCGCTCGTGCGCGAAAACGAGAGCGTTTACATCTCAGCAACGCAATGGCATCGCCTTGAAAATCCGGGAAAAATTCCGCTCGAAGTGATTGAGGTGCAAAACGGCGAGTACCTGGGCGAGGACGACATCGAACGGCGCGATGACGTCTATAACAGGTCGCCGGACGAGACCCGATAAGTGCAGCGACGCCAATGAGAAACGCGGCCACTCGATGGGGCCGCGTCGATGTCACGGTGGATGTTGCGCGCTGAAAATATTGCGGACGCAGACCGACAGGACATCCCGCGTCTGGCGAGCGTGTCCGAACATGCGGGCTCAAAGGCGGCCCGGCCCTCAGCGCACGCGACCGCCTCACATGGTGGCGATCATGGTCTCCAGTTGGCGGCGGGCCTCGTCGGCTTCTGTGAATTTCTTTTCGTCGCACAGCGCCTCAATGGCCTGAAGCTGCGCTTCCATGGTCCGGATCTGCTCTTCGGTCGGATTTTTCGTCTGGGCGACTTTTGCAACTTCGAAGGTCGCCTTCAGACACTCTTCGACGGTCTGAGCTTGAGCGGCGGCGAGCGGTGCAGCGGCGATCAGAGCTGCAAGCGTGAGACGTTTGATCATGTCGCGGTCCTTCCTCAGGCGGTCTGACAACGTTTGCGGTTAGTGGGTGATGGGCGAATATGGCGGGGTCGCGACTCAAACTTGCGCGAAAAAGATTTTTTGTCTGACGTCACACGATTGTGGCGGCGCATGGCCTCACCGCCGCCCAATGATATGATCAAGCGCCGTCTCGAATGCGTCGTAAGCGGAAATGACAGCGTCACAATTCAGATCCGTGACCGGCACCGGCGTATAGCCAAACGTCACACCGATAACGGGAATGCGCGCCGCCTTCGCAGTCGCAACGTCGACGTCGCTGTCGCCAACCATGACCGCTTGTTCCCGATGACCGCCCGCCGCTTCGATCGCGGACACCAAATGGCCGGGGTCCGGCTTGCAGACGGGAAATGTGTCACGGCCCGCAATGAAGGCAAACCGCGGGGCAAGCTCAAGAACCGTCAGAAGCTCGCGTGCTGGCTCCTCAAGCTTATTGGTGCAAACGCAAAGCGTGGCGCCGCGCGATTGCAGACGCGCAAGGGTCGTAGACAACCCGTCGAACGGCCGGCTGTGGGCTGCAATGTTTGCGCGATAGTGCGTGAGGAAGGCCGCAAACATCGCGTCCATCTGGACGGTTGTAACGGACTGAGAATCTCCATCAGGCGCGATCTCCACCCGCTGGTGCGCCAACCCTGTCTCAAGCATGACACGGCTGCCAAAGCTGATTTGCGGGCGCAAGACTTCGGCGGGGACGGCGGCAAACCCGTTCTGCGTGAGAATGGCATTCGCCGTCGCGATCAGATCCGGAGCCGTATCGATCAGCGTCCCGTCAAGATCGAATGCAATCGTCCAGCCCGTCAAATCCGCGCCGGCGGTCGCGGTGTCCGTGGCCTTCGGGTCCGTCGCCGGCAAAACTGTCATCGGTTGCAGTGCTCCAACAAGGTTGACCGTGGCCAACCTCTGACCGCGCCCCAAGGTGCAACCGGCACAAGCGCAATCAGCCGTCATCGGCCGGGCTCGGGTTACCATGCTGGCCAAAGTGCGCAAGCTTGGGCTGTTTCCTCGGCAATCGCGATGCCGTAGGAACGCGGTCCATGATCTTGTGCGGCGACGTTCGCCTCAACGCCGGATGTTCACGGCTGGGCCGTGCGCCGAATGGATCTGACAAGGCCTTGCAGTGGAAAGGGGCGCCCCGTGAGCACCGATGACTTGAAAATGCGCGCCGCAGAGGCCGCGATTGAGCTTGTTGAGCCCGGCATGAAGCTTGGGCTTGGAACAGGCTCGACGTCGGCGAAGTTCATCGAATTGCTCGGCCAGCGTGTGGCGGAGGGGCTCGACGTGGTCGCCGTCCCCACGTCGGAGACGACGCGCGCTCAGGCCGAAGCCGCCGGTATTACACTGACGACGCTCGAAGAAGAGCCGTTCTTGGATCTTGCAGTCGACGGCGCTGATGAACTGGACCGCCAGTTGCGCCTCATCAAGGGCGGTGGCGGCGCACTTTTGCGGGAAAAGATCGTTGCCGCCGCGTCGGAGCGGATGGTCGTCATTGCTGACAGTTCCAAGCTTGTCGGCACGCTCGGTGCCTTCCCGCTGCCGGTGGAGGTTGTGCGCTTTGGCATTCGGGTGACCCACAACATGATCCACACGCTTGCCGCCGAGGCCGGATGCGAAGGCGAGATCACATTGCGTCGCAATGCCGACAACAAGCCTTTTGTCACCGATAACGGCAACCTCATCTTGGATTGCGCGTTCGGCGAGATACACCAGCCGGAATTGCTTGCCGAGATCTTCAGCTTGATCCCTGGGATCGTCGACAGCGGCCTGTTTCTTGGCATCGCGGACACGGCTTTCGTTGCCGGCGAGCGCGGTGTCACGGAACTGACCGCACCAGAGCCTGATGGCGATAGCGTTTAATGAGCCCGATCGCGAAGGCGGTTATCGTGCCACAACGCGCTGCCGCATGAGTGCTCCGGTGGCATGCCGCGCTGCCAATAACCGTTCCGATGCGTCCTGCTTCGGGCTGCGGCTTTGATGGAAAGGGAGGCGGCATGCCCGCATTCGACTACGACCTGTTCGTGATTGGCGGCGGCTCCGGCGGTGTGCGCGCGGCCCGGATCGCCGCAACACATGGCGCGAAAGCCGCGATTGCTGAGGAATACCGATACGGCGGCACCTGCGTCATCCGCGGATGTGTGCCGAAGAAACTATTCGTGTACGCAAGCCGCTTTGGTCAGGAATTCGAAGACGCCCGCGGCTTTGGCTGGAGCAGTGGTTCCACGTCATTCGACTGGCCCACCCTGATCGCCAACAAGGACACCGAAATTGCCAGGCTGGAAGCGGCCTATCGTCGAAATCTTGAGGCTGCTGGCGTCGAAGCCTTTGAAACGCGCGCTGTTGTCACCGGGCCACATAGCGTGCGCCTGGAAGCTCAAGATCGCGAGGTGACGGCTGCCAAAATCCTGATCGCGACGGGCGGTACGGCAAACGTCGATGAAAGCCTCGATGGCGTTGAACACGTCATCACGTCCAACGAAGCCTTCCACCTCGACACGCTTCCTGACCGGATCGTCGTTGCGGGCGGCGGCTACATCGCTGTGGAATTTGCCGGCATTTTCGCCGGCCTCGGTGTTGAGACGACCTTGATCTATCGCGGCGACAAGATCTTGCGCGGCTTTGACGAGGACATGCGTGACGCCGTGACCGAGGGCTATCTGGCAAGGGGCATCAAGATCGTCACCAACGACGTCTTTTCAAAGATCGAGAAGACGGGCGCCGGGCTGATCGGCCACTTGCGCTCCGGCGGACGGCTTGAAGCAGACCAGATCATGTTTGCCATTGGCCGCTCGCCCAATACCAACGGGCTTGGTCTGGAGGCGGCCGGCGTCGCGCTTGGCAAAGCTGGCGAAGTCGTGGTCGATGACCGCTCTCGTACGAACGTGGAAAGCATCTTTGCCGTTGGCGACGTGACCAATCGCGTCACGCTGACACCGGTCGCGATCCGCGAAGGCCACGCGTTTGCCGACACCGAGTTCGGCAATAATCCGCGTTCGACCGATTACGAGATGATCCCAACGGCAGTGTTCTCAACGCCAGAGATTGGCACGGTCGGGCTGCCGGAACACGAAGCGCTGCGCCGCCACCCAAACCTGGATGTCTACAAGGCAAGCTTCCGGCCTATGAAAGCGACTTTAGCGGGGTCCCACGAACGGGTCTTGATCAAGTTGCTGGTTGACCGTGACAACGACCGGGTCGTGGGCTGCCACATGGCGGGGACCGATGCCGGCGAGATTGCACAGGTCGTCGCAATCGCAATGCGCATGGGCGCAACCAAGGCGGATTTCGACAGCACCATGGCCCTGCACCCGAGCGCGGCTGAAGAGCTTGTCACGATGCGCGTGCCGGCGCTTCGCCACGGCCAGGTTTGAGAGGGCGACGCATGGGGGGCGATGAGGCAGCGCACGGGCGGGCCAAAGCGGAGTTTCACGAGCGCGTCGTTTTGGTGACCGGGGCCGGCAACGGCATCGGCGAAGCCATCGCGGCAGGATTTGCGAATGCGGGTGCGGTTGTCTACCTGACCGACATCGATGCCGATGCCGCCGCCGCGGCCGCGGATCGGATTGCGGCCGCGGATCGCGTTCGGCCGCACCGCGTCGACGTGGCAAGCGGACAAGACATCACCGCCATTCTGCGCGAAATCGAAACGCAGCATGGGCGCTTGGACATTCTGGTCAATAACGCGGGCCTCAACGTGCGCGGCGATTTCCGCCACATGAGCGATGCGGACTGGGTCAAAATCCGCGAAGTCAATCTCGATGGGGTCATCAGGCTCTCGCGCGATGCCCTGCCACTCTTGCAGTCAGCCACCGATGCCGGCGCGATTGTCAATCTCGCCTCCATCATGGGCCATCGCGGATTGCGTCAGCTTGCGGGGTATGCCGCCACGAAAGGCGCTGTCTCAGCTCTGACGCGTGCGCTGGCGGTCGAATACGCAGCTTTCAATATCCGCGTGAACGCGGTCGCCCCTGGCTTCATTGAAACGGCATTGACCGAGCGCGTATTGCGCAACCCCGCCTTTAGCAAAGCGTTGCTCGATAAAACGCCGTTGCGTCGGTTTGGGGCCCCGGCCGAAGTTGCCGAAGCTGTCCTGTTCCTTGCATCGAACCACCGCGCCAGCTTTATCACGGGCGCTGAACTCGCCATCGACGGTGGCATGGCCGCTGGCCTTTGACGCCTGGCGGCCGTGGCAAGCGGCACGCCGTGAGGAAGGGGGAAATCGATGATGGGTCTGGCAAAGCGCAATTGGTCCGGCGCGTGGAGCGCATGCGTCGTGCCGACACTGGTCGGGCTTTGGCTGGTGATGGCCGTGCCAGCGCAGGCGATCAACGATATCTGGAAACTGGATCCAGACCACACGGATATCCGCTTCACTTGGGATCACTTGGGCGTTTCGCAGCAATCCGGCACGGTGACTGAGGTCACCGGAAGTCTGAAATTCAGCCCCACCAATCCCGGAAACGGCCAGGTTGAGATCACGGCGCAAGTTGCAAGTCTGTCAACCGGTGTCGCCGCCCTCGACCAGATCCTGAAATCGCCTGATTACTTCGATGCAGGCCGGCACCCGCGCATGACCTTCAAAAGCCGCGAGATCCACCAGACAGGGCCAAAGACCGGGCAGGTCATCGGCGACCTCACGATTCGCGACACGACCAAGCCGGTGTCTCTCGATGTGACCTGGAATTATACCGGCGAGCATCCGCTTGCGCCGTTCAACCCCGCATTTCGCGGCCAGTGGGTGTCCGGTTTCACCGCGCGCGCTACGATCAAGCGCAGCGATTGGGGGATTGATCGCAGCGCTCCACTCGTATCCGACGCGATCGAGCTGGAGATTAATGCGGAATTCTTGACACTCAAGTGAGCAAAACAAACGGAATATGTGTGCCGGCGCCGCAACAATATTGGCGCATTACACTTTCCTGAAAGGCCCGGTGGCGCAAACTCAGGCGCGCTGTCTGGATTTGTGGCCGCAGCCGTGCTGTTGTTCGGCCCGATCAATCGCGCCCCCGCGGTGCGCCCCCATTTCGCTGCTTGAGGCTTAGGCGTGCTCGCGTTCCGGCATAATGCAACAGGTGGTCAACGGGCCCGCAGCGGTTTGCGCGCCGCTGCAGCGTTGATGGCCGTTGCGCTCTTAGCGTCCGGTTGCGCCGTCACCAATCTGATCGCGCCACGCCAACCCGTCCCACTTGAACTTGCTGAGAAGGCAGAGCTTCCGCGTCTGCACGGCATCCGGTTCTGGGGGGACGACGTCCCCGATGATGCTCTCGCCACGCTGAAGCGCGTCATGCCGGACCTGCCACGTCCAGCGCAGAACGCCACGCGCGTGCGCGGCCGACCGCTGATTGAGATTTTGGCTTTGTCGGGCGGTGGCGCCGATGGCGCGTTCGGTGCCGGGATCTTGACGGGCTGGACGGAAAGTCGGCGCCGGCCTGAGTTTGAGATCGTGACTGGCGTGAGTGCGGGCGCACTGATCGCACCGTTTGCGTTTCTGGGCGAACGTTACGACCCGGTCCTGCGCGAGATCTGGACGAAATACGACACCAAGCAATTGGTCAAACTGGCTGGCTTGCCAGGGCTTCTCGGGGGCGATGCGCTCATCGACACGGCACCGCTTGCCGATCTCATCAAGAAATACCTGACCCGCGATGTGCTCGATGAAATCGCCGCAGAATACAAGCGCGGACGGTTCTTGCTGATTTTGACGACCAACCTGGACGCCCAGCGTCCCGTTGTCTGGAACATGGGCGCACTCGCGCGCATCCGCACGCCGGAAGCCACTGAGCTGTTCCACAAGGTGCTGCTCGCCTCCGCCGCGATCCCAGGCGTGTTTCCGCCGGTGCGCTTAAGCGTCGAGGCCGATGGCAAGAGCTTTGATGAACTGCACGTCGACGGCGGGACAACGCGGGAGGTGTTTGTCTCGCCCGTCCAGGCGCCATTGACCGCGTTCAACCCGCTTTTTGCGCGTCGGCCGATTTATCGGGTCTACTTGATCAAGAACGGCAAGCTTGCCCCGACCCACGAAGCCGTACAGCAAAAGACGTTGCAGATTGCCGGTCGCGCGGTGATGACGCTGATGCTCAACCAGTCCGAAGCCAATATCTACCGCATTTACCGCCGCGTGCGCGACGCCGGTGCCGATTTCAACTTCCAGTCCGTGCCGGTCACATTCCCCTGGCAGCGTGTGGAAATCTTCGATCCTGTCTACCAGGGCAAGTTGTTTGACTTTGGCCGCCAGCTCGGCCGGAAGAACCGCTGGATGAAGGTGCCGCCGGAAGTGGTGCCGACGCGCCTGCGGCCCAAAGCGGTCAAGCCGAAACCGGTCAAGCGGACCGGCCGCCACGACATGTTCGGCGGTGACGATCTCACGGGCATCTTTAATCTCGATTGATGAGCGCCAATCGTGCGCGCGGCTTACAAACGTTGGCCGCGCGCCGACCGTCGCCCCCGGACCTGCGCCGACCGCTGTGGCCTTTGGTATCCGGCGGGAACCCCGGCCGGGCCCCCCGCCCGTTGCCTGCACATGGTCGTGTTGACGACCGCGTGACTATCGCCCGCGGATGCCGATACCTTTCAACACCGAATTGATCCCGACGCGCAGGACACGGCGAAAGATTGAACGCCCCACGTCGCGCGCCACTTGCTCGCCCAGTGACCGGCCGCCGCGCGGGCCCCGCCCGAAAACAACATTTGCCCAGCCCGAGTCGGCTTGCGCCTTCTCGTCCTGCAGCTTCTTTTCGGCCTCCAGCCGCTGGGTCTGCCGCTTGGCAACGATCTCATGCGCGCTTTCGCGGTCGACAATCTGATCGTATTTGCCAGCAAATGGACTGCGGCCGATCACGTCGGCACGTTCCGCCTCCGTCAACGGTCCAATCTGTCCGCAAGGCGGTCTGATAAGCGCCTGTTCAACGACTGATGGAACGCCCTTTCCCTCAAGAAATGACACCAGTGCTTCGCCGGTCCCCATTTCGGTGAAGGCTGCGACTTCATCCAAATTGTCGTTATCGCGGAAGGTCATCGCCGCTGCGCGAACGGCCTTGCGCTCCTTCGGCGTGAAAGCGCGCAGGGCATGCATGATGCGATTGCCGATTTGCGACGACACATCGTCCGGCACGTCCGCTGGGTTTTGCGTAATGAAATAGACCCCGACCCCCTTTGAGCGGATCAAACGGGCCACCTGCTCAACGCGCTCAAGCAGGGCCTTTGGCGCTTCGTCGAAAAGCAAATGTGCTTCGTCGAAAAAGAACACGAGCTTGGGTTTGTCCGCGTCGCCGACTTCCGGCAGGTCTGCCCAAAGCTCCGTCAACATCCACAACAAGAATGTGGCATAGAGCTGCGGGCGCTGCATAAGCTCATCGGCAGCAAGAATGTTAATGAAGCCGCGCCCGTCGTAGGTCGTCTTCATCATGTCATTCAGGTGGAAAGCGGGCTCGCCGAAGAACCGGTCGCCGCCCTGTTCCTCAAGAACCAAGAGGCGCCGCTGGATCGCACCGATCGATGCCGTCGCCACGTTGCCATACTGCGTCGAGATCTCTTGGCGTTGTTCGCCGATTTCATTCAGCATGGCGCGCAGATCTTTGAGGTCGACGAGCGGAATATTATCGTCTGCCGCGACACGGAACATGATCGTTAAAACGCCTTCTTGGACCTCGTTGAGGTCGAGCAGGCGCGCCAGCAGAAGCGGACCCATGTCGGCCACCGTCGCGCGGATGGGATGACCCTGTTTCCCAAACAGATCCCAAAAAACGGTTGGATAGCCTTTGTTTTCGTAAGCCTCGAGTTTGATGTCGGCGTTTCGCTTTTCGATAAAGCCGTTCATCGAGCCGGGCTTGGCGATGCCCGATAGGTCGCCTTTGATATCGGCGGCAAACACCGGCACGCCGGCATCTGAAAAGCCTTCCGCCAGCACTTGCATGGTCACTGTCTTGCCCGTTCCCGTCGCTCCGGTGATCAGGCCGTGACGGTTTGCGAGCCCAAGATCGAGATATTCCGGCTTCACGGGCGCGCCGTTCAGAAAACTGTGGCCTACGAAAATTTTGCCATCCTGCAGCATGGATCGGCTCCGCGATTGGGGGCGCGGCGTGGTGCGCGCGGGTCAATTTGGAAATGACGGGCAAGTCGGCGACTCACCTACGCGACACCGCCCCGACATGGCATGCACCTGCAAGCGATGCAAACCGGTGCTGAGGAAAGACGATATCTTTCCAAAGGCAATGAATGCGTCGCCGAAGGTGCGACGGCCTCTCCCAAGCCCAGCGGACATTTGCAACGCCTCACGGGCTAGCCGCGCCGCGCCAGAGCGCCTATAAGCGCGGCTCGCGAACGTGTGAGTTGGCGGGCTTCGCGTGGGCCCGAACAGAGGCAGGAGGAGACCATGGCAACCTGGACGCCGGAATCGTGGCGCGCAAAACCAATCGTGCAGGTGCCTGAGTATCCTGACGCCGGAGCCCTGGCCGAAGTCGAGCAGCGCTTGGCGACGTTCCCGCCGCTGGTTTTCGCCGGCGAGGCCCGCGATCTCAAGGCACATTTGGCAGAAGTGGCAGCCGGCCGCGGCTTCCTGCTCCAGGGCGGCGATTGCGCAGAGAGCTTTGCCGAGCACCATGCCGATCACATCCGCGACTTTTTCAAAGTCTTTCTGCAGATGGCGGTTGTCATGACCTATGCCGGCGGCGTGCCGGTGGTCAAAGTTGGCCGTCTCGCCGGCCAGTTCGCAAAGCCGCGATCTTCACCGGTCGAAAAGAAAGGCGACGTTGAGCTTCCAAGCTATCGCGGCGACATTATCAATGGGTCTGAGTTTACATCGCAAAGCCGTATTCCCGATCCCCACCGCCAGCTTCAGGCATACCGGCAGTCGGCCGCCACGCTGAACCTGGTCCGCGCCTTTGCCATGGGCGGCTTCGCTGACCTGGAACGCGTCCACCAGTGGAACATGGGCTTCGTGGCCGATAGCCCGCAAGGCCATCAGTATCAGGAACTCGCCGACCGGATTACCGAAACGTTGTCGTTCATGCGTGCTTGCGGCGTGAGTGCGTCCAACAGCCCGCAACTGCGCGCAACAAACTTCTACACGAGCCACGAGGCGCTGCTTCTGGGCTATGAACAGGCCATGACCCGGCAGGATTCCACCTCTGGCGGCTGGTACGCAACGTCCGGCCACATGGTCTGGATCGGCGACCGCACGCGCCAACCCGATCACGCCCATGTCGAGTATTGCCGCGGCATCAAAAACCCGATCGGGCTCAAGTGCGGCCCAAGCTTGACGCCTGAGGGACTGATCGAGTTGATCGACATCCTCAACCCAGAAAACGATCCCGGCCGCCTCACGCTGATCTGCCGCTTTGGCGATGACAAAGTTGCCGACAAACTGCCCGCGTTGATCCGCGCCGTTGAGAAAGAGGGCCGGAGCGTTGTTTGGTCGTGTGACCCGATGCACGGCAACACGATCACGTCGAACACCGGCTATAAGACGCGGCCCTTCAACCGCATTCTGTCCGAAGTCCAGTCATTCTTTGACGTCCATGCCGCAGAGGGCACGCACCCTGGCGGCATCCACGTGGAAATGACGGGCAAGGACGTGACGGAATGCACCGGTGGCGCGCGCGAAGTGACCGAAGCCGACCTGGAAAGCCGTTATCACACGCATTGTGATCCGCGGCTCAATGCCGAACAGGCACTCGACCTCGCATTCACCGTCGCAGATCGCCTTAAGCAAGAGCGACTGGCCAAAGGCGATGTTACCCGCGACGCCGCTGAGTGACAGTGTTTGGCGTGCATAAAAAATGCAACAATGGAGGGTTGTGCAGGTAATTTGCACGCCCTATCATTGTTGCAGGATTTTTGCATCAAACGGGCGAGCCATGAACCACGTGCTGATGGCGGACGTGATCGGGAGTCGCAACCGCCCGTCGCGTCAGCTTCAGGCAGCGTTGGGTGACCTCGTTCAATCCTGTACTGCTCGCCACAAGGATCAACTGCTCTCGCCATTGACAATAACGCTTGGTGACGAGTTCCAGGGGATAGCGGACTCGCTTCAAACCGTCCTGTCCATAATCCAATTCATGGAATTGGAAAGGTTCCGGCGTGAGCTCGATTTTCAGTTGAGGTATTCGTATGTGGCGGGTGAAGTTGAAACGCCGATAAATTCAACCGTCGCACACGGTATGCTTGGCCCCGCGCTGACGGCAGCAAGGGCCCGGCTCGTCTCAAAAGGCAGAGACCGGGACCGCTTCATGTTCCAGGCGGAAAGTGAAAATGAAAGCGCAATTCTCAATCACGTCTTCCTTGCAATCGACGGGATTTCGCAGCGTTGGAACGTTGATGAGGGCGCGGTGATTTACGCGTTGCTGACAGACAGTGATGATACAAACGTCGGGAGGACCATAAACCGCCATCGGTCTGCGGTCTGGCGTCGTCGTAAATCACTTCTCATTGAGGAGTATCTTGCGCTTTGGGCCGCCGTGGACGTGGTCGCGCAAGGTTCCAGTTAGACGGGGCCGGAGGTCACGTGGCCGACATTACAAATTTCATGATCTGGTTCGTGCTTGGTGAGATTGTCGCGTTTCCGGTGTTTTTGATTTTGCGACGGCACTTCGGGCCGCACCAGGGGCAACCGGTATTCTCGATCGAGACCTTTAAGGGCACGTTGGAACGCCTTGTCCTCGTCGTCGGGCTTCTGTCGAATTACCCGCAGATCATCATTGCCTTTGGTGCATTCAAGATCGCCAATCGCCTGGCAAGCGAGCAGCCGAAGTCAGACGAAAACGACACAGCAAACGACAAGGCTGTGAATTATTTCCTGATTGGCAACTTGCTGTCTTTGCTGATTGTGTTTTCTATCACGTACGCAATTGAAAACCTGCCTTTGAATTTATTGCTGGAACGGACTTGAGCGATGCCGCGTGCAGCCATCCTGCTAATCAACCCGAAGTACCCGCATAACGTGGGCGCCGTCATTCGCGCCTGCGCGGCCTATGGCGTGCCGACCATGCGCTATACCGGCGATCGCATGGACACCGCGCTGGCCGGTTCCAACCGCGTGCCGCGCGAGGAGCGCATGAAGGGTTATCAAACGGTCGATTGGAAACGGACCGACCGCATGTTCGCCGAGTTCCCCGATCTCACACCTGTCGCGATCGAGGTGCGCCCTGAGAGCGAACCTCTCACCAGGTTCGAGCATCCGCAAAACGCCGTCTATGTGTTCGGCCCTGAAGATGGCGGCCTGACCTCCGTCACCTTGCGGCATTGCCACCGGTTCGTGGCAATCCCAACCCGACACTGCCTAAATTTGGCGATGGCTGTCGGCACCGTTCTCTACGACCGCCAGGCCAAGCTTGAGCCCGACCGGATCATGGACATGACCGAAACGGAAGGGCGCGGCGCGCTCAACCGGCAGACCGGCGCGGCTCGGTAACCTGTCCCCATCGCCAATTGCGCCCCTGGGTCGCGCCGCCCGCCATTGCACCTGACGCAACGAAGCCCGACAGTGCGGCCCAAGACAGACCGACGCGAGCCAGGACCGTTCGATGACTGACGCCGCACGCACCATGAAAATCGCGCTCGCCCAACTCAATCCTGTGGTCGGCGATATCCCAGGCAACATCGACAAGGCGCGTGCAGCACATCGCGAAGCAGGTGACGCCGGCGCGGATTTGATCGTGTTTTCCGAGCTGTTCGTGACCGGTTATCCACCAGAGGACTTGGTGTTGAAGCCATCGTTTGCCGCCGCCTCCCGGCAAGCCGTGGAAGACCTGGCTGCGCAATTGACAGAAGGTCCCGCCGTGCTCGTGGGCACCGTTTGGCCAGAGGGCGACAAGCTCTACAATTCCGTCGCGCTCCTGGAAAATGGCGCCGTGACCGCCATCCGGCACAAGGTCGACCTGCCGACCTATGGCGTGTTTGACGAAAAACGCGTGTTTGACGCCGGCCCGCTGCCAAGTCCGGTCTCCGTGCGCGGGGTGCGCATTGGCGTGCCGATTTGTGAGGACATCTGGACCGACGAGGTCTGCGAGTGCCTTGGCGAAACCGGCGCAGAAGTGCTGCTGGTGCCCAACGGCTCGCCGTTCGAATGGCAAAAGGGCGATGTCCGCCTGAACGTGGCCGTCGCCCGCGTCGCAGAAACAGAGCTGCCGCTGGCCTACGTCAACCAGGTTGGCGGCCAGGACGAGTTGGTTTTCGACGGCGCATCATTCGTTCTCAACCGCGGTGGACGCCTCGCCGTTCAAATGCCCGCTTGGTCTGAGCAGATTGCCATCACCGATTGGATGCAAGACGCCGACGGTCAATGGACATGCCGGGACGGTGAGCGCGCGGTGCTGCCCGAGGGCGATGCCGCAGCCTACGCCGCCTGCACACTTGGTCTGCGCGACTATGTCAACAAGAACGGATTTCCCGGCGTCGTGCTCGGCCTTTCCGGCGGGATTGATTCCGCGCTCGTGGCTGCCATGGCCGTCGATGCGCTGGGGCCCGAGCGCGTCCATTGCATCATGCTGCCCTATCGCTACACGTCCAACGCAAGCATCTCAGATGCAGCAGCCTGTGCCGAAGCCCTTGGTGTGCGTTATGACACCGTCCCGATCGCTGCGCCGGTCGAGGGCTTTTCGCAATCGCTCGGCCAACTGTTTGCGGGCCAAACCGCAGGCGTGACCGAAGAGAACATTCAAAGCCGCGTGCGCGGCTCGCTCCTGATGGCAATCTCCAACAAATTCGGCCCGATGGTGGTCACCACCGGCAACAAATCGGAGATGTCAGTCGGCTACGCAACGCTCTACGGTGACATGAACGGCGGCTATAATCCGATCAAGGACCTCTACAAAACAGAGGTCTACCGGATTGCGGCCTGGCGCAACGCAAACCGTCCGCAAGGTGCTCTCGGCCCATCGGGCACGGTCATCCCGGTCAATATTCTCACCAAGGCGCCGACTGCGGAGTTGCGTGAAAATCAAACCGATCAGGACAGTTTGCCCGACTACGAGGTTCTGGACGATATTCTGCGCGGACTGGTCGAAGAGGAGTTGCCGCTTTCAGCGATTGTTGGCCGTGGTCATGACCGGGAAACGGTGAAGCGGATTGAACGCCTGCTCTACATTGCCGAATATAAGCGGCGGCAGTCGGCGCCAGGCACCAAGATCTCGCGGCGCAACTTCGGCAGAGACCGCCGCTACCCGATCACCAATCGTTACAGGGACGCGCTGCCTCCGCAATAACGCGGGTCACGCTGCGGTCGATGCGCATCACAACTTCGGATGCGCTGTCTGCCCCCTTTTTGCGAACGGGTCCCCCGTCGCGGACGCGCGCCGGCGCAGTGCACAATCGGCGTGAGCCAGAGACGCCGGGCCGATCCTGGCTACGGCAGAAGCGGTCATGCAAACCGAGACAAGGCCGCGACCCTTACGCCCCAACGCCATAGTAGTCCCGATACCACGCAACAAACCGGCCGATGCCATCGGCAAGCGGTGTGTTCGGCGCAAATCCGGTATCGGTTGCCAGATCGGATACGTCGGCCATCGTCCCGTGCACATCGCCAGGCTGGGCCGGCAGCATGATTTTCTCAGCACGCACGCCAAGCGCGGCTTCCAGGCAGTCAATGAACGCGCCCAACACGACCGGTTGTGCGTTGCCGATGTTATAGATCCTATAGGGAACACCGGCTGTGGCGGCGTCGGGGGCCTGCGCTGACCAAGCGGGATCGGCAGCGGCAATGCGATCACTGACGCGAACCACGCCATCGACGATATCGTCGACGTATGTGAAATCGCGCACGTGCTTGCCGTGCCCGTAGACTTCGATCGGCTCGCCGGCCAGCATCTTTTGGGTGAACTTGAAAATCGCCATGTCCGGCCGCCCCCACGGTCCGTACACCGTAAAGAACCGCAACCCCGTGACCGGCAGCCCATGGATCGTTGCGTAAACGTGCGCCATCAGCTCGTTTGATTTTTTGGTCGCCGCATACATGCTGATTGGATGATTGGCGTCATGGTGCTCGCTGAACGGCATGTTGGCGTTCGCGCCGTAGACGGAGCTTGTTGACGCAAACACGAGATGCGGCACGCCGGTGCGCACGCAACCCTCAAGAATGTTCAGTGTGCCGGTGATGTTTGAATCGATATATGCCTGCGGATTGTCGATCGAATAGCGCACGCCAGCCTGCGCTGCGAGGTGGATCACCCGGTCAAACGGTCCCTCGGAAAAAACCCTCTCCATGGCGGCGCGGTCGGCACAATCTGCGCGTATGAACTGAAACCGGCTGTTGGCCGTGAGGCGCGCCAACCGCGCTTCCTTCAGCGCCACCGTGTAATACGCATTCAGATTATCAAGCCCCACGACATCATCGCCGCGCGCCATCAGCGCCTGCGCCGTATGGAAGCCGATGAAACCGGCGGCGCCTGTCACGAGAATGCGCATAGGCCTTGCCCCTTTTCCCGCAATTGTCCGACGGGTCGCAGTCCGCGCCTTCAATGGCACAACTGGTGGCGAACTGCACCTGCGTCGGGTGCTGGCCATTTTGTCCTGCAGCGGGTCTTGGAGGGCTGGGTCACGTCCCATCGTGTGCACATCGACCATTGCGCCGCGCCGCGTTCGCGCGCAAACAGCAACAAGCAAAGCGTGTGCCCCGCTTCATGCAACGGCGGCCGTCATGCACGTGCGAAACGGCACATACGGATCTCTCGGCAACGGAAGGTGGACGTGGCGACCTTTGGCAAAATTGCGCTGTGCGTGACGGAGGACTGGTTCACGCTGTCCCACTTCAAGCCGGTTGTGCGACTGCTTTCACAATTGGCTGACGAGGTCGTCGTGATCACGCGCGATACCGGCCGGGCCGATGAGATTGCGGCGATGGGCGTTCGCGTGATCAATTTCGAATACAACCGCGGCACCATGAACCCGCTGGAAGAAATGCGCAGCGTCCAGCGTTTGCGCAGCATTTTTCGCACAGAGCGGCCAGACGTGGTGCACCTCATCGCAATGAAACCCATCGTGCTCGGCGGCTTGGCCTGTCGGCTCGCCGGTGTGCCAGGTGTCGTCGTTCACATGACCGGCCTGGGCTATCTGGTGACGGGCGGATCACGGCGGGCAGGCGCCGTGCGCGGTTTGGTGTTTGCTCACATTGCGCGGCTGATCAACCGGCCGTTCACTTGGCTTTTCGTGGAAAACCCAGACGATCTCGCGGTCTTGACCCAGAACGGCGCCAGGCCCGATGGCCGTGTCACGATCCTTGGCGGCGCCGGCATCGACGAGACGCGCTTTGCCGCGCTGCCCCCACCGGAAAACGAGACTGTCACTGCGGGCTATGCCGGACGCATGCTGGTGTCCAAGGGGATCGATACCCTTGTGGCGGCACAAGACGAACTCAAACAGAACGGCGTCGCATTGAAGGTGGCGCTCTATGGCCGGCTCGATGCGGACAACCCCGAAGTCATCAGCCGCGATCAGATCGACACGTGGTCTGCACAAGGTGATGTCACTTGGCATGGTCACGTTGACGATGTCAGCGCGGTGTGGCGAACGGCCGATATCTTCGTCCTGGCCGCCAAGGCCCGAGAGGGGATGCCGCGAGCCATGCTGGAAGCCGCCGCATGTGCACGTCCGCTGGTTGTGACCGATATCCCCGGTTGCCGTCATTTCGTGCGCGATGGCGTTGAGGGCTTCGTCGTGCCGCCTGACAATCCAGCCGAACTTGCAACCGCTCTTACCAAACTGATTGCCGACCCGGCGTTGCGCAGCGCGATGGGGGCCGCAGCGCGCGAGCGGGTCCTCAACGGATTTACCGAGCAGCATGTCGTTTCCGCGCAAAAGGCAGCCTACGACCAACTGGCGACCCGTATCGCTCCGGCCAAACGCAACGGCAAACAGACTGTGACCGCCCCCACGCACCCGAACGCGCGCGCCGCGGACCGAACCGCAACCGGGTTTGACGGTGCCGCAAGCGTCAAGCGCGCGTTCGACATCGCAGCGGCCACGGGCGGGTTGATCGTGGCAAGTCCGGTGCTGGCGATCGTGTGCGCCTTGATAAAATGGGAAAGCCCCGGGCCCGCGATCTTTGCGCAGCGCCGTGTCGGCCGCCATGGCCGTGACTTCACCTGCTACAAGCTACGGTCGATGCGCACGGACACGGCAGACCTGCCAACCCACATGGTCGGCGCAAGTGCAATCACGCGGCTCGGCGGATTTCTGCGTCGCAGCAAGCTCGATGAACTGCCCCAACTCTGGAACGTGCTACGCGGCGAAATGAGCTTAGTCGGCCCTCGCCCATGTCTGCCGACACAAGAAGTGCTGATCCGCGCGCGCGCTGAGCATGGCGCACTTGATGTGCGGCCGGGTATCACCGGGCTCGCGCAAATCAATGATCTCGATATGTCCGAACCACTACGATTGGCCGCCGTGGATGGCAGCTATGCCGCCAATTGGACCATGCTCGGCGACCTGAAGATCATCGCCAACACTTTGCGCGGCAAAGGCATGGCCGTTGACCGCGTGGCAAGCGATCCATCGCTTGAAGCCAAAGGATAAGCCGCGACACGCCCAGACGGTCGATCAAGCGCCGGCGCGCAAGCCCAATCGCTTATGACTGTCTGGCTGCTTGCAAAGATCGGTGCGTCGCTCGTTTTCCGTTTCAGACATTTGCCACCAGCCGACTGAGGGTTCAGAGCACATGTCCGAAACGTGATGCATGTCGCATCCAATCGGGTTCACGCCCCAAGGCCGCAAAGCGGCCCGGGCTGTCGATGTTCGTGTTCGAAACATCGACACGAAAACGGCCCGCCCCCGCAGAGGGC
>CAZOGY010000043.1:0-25330 GCA_964579305.1 uncultured Hyphomicrobiaceae bacterium | reverse complement strand
ATCGCGCCAGCTTTGACAAGACCGCGTCAGGCATCGGCGCCGGCCTTGGCCTTTGATCTTTCATCGCCACGCGCTTGCGCTGCTCCGGTCCCGCTGGTGCTTGCACCACCCGCATCGCCATCAGCAGAGCGCACTGGGTTTTCAGCGCCCTTGTCATCCTTGACCTCGGCCCCGGCGGAAGCCTGCGCGCCAGCACCCGTTGCGGCCGTTGAAGCATCTGCCTTCAGGCCCGCGCCCTTGACAGCAGCATCGCCGCTGTCGAGCGCCTTGGCGACAGCGGTGGCAGCGCCTGCTTGCGCAGCGCCCACGCCCACCGTGCCGCCGCCTGCGGGCGCATCATCAGCGCCGTTGATCGCCGCGTGCGACTTTGCAGACGACCCAGCGCCCTGAGCCGGCGCAGACTGGGCGACCGGTTGTGCGCGGCCAGCAACGACGCCTTTGTCTATCGAAGCCGCATCGACGCCCGCCGCCTTTCCGAGCGCAACCTCTGGTTTCCCAGCCGGTGCAGTAGGCTCAACGACTTGCGCATCGACAACATCTTCGGCGCGTTTGGGTGCCGACGGCTTTGTTTCGCCGGATTGGGCCGTCGACGAAGCGCCAGGTTTTGGCGCCTCTGCCGGATCCTCGGAGACAGAGCCTTGGGTCGACATCTCCGCCGCGTCGGGCCGCGCAGCCGCTGCCGCTGGATCAGAACTGCCAACAGGTACCGGCGTCAGACCGACAGCCGCGGCCATGCCTGGCGCGGCGGCAGCAACGGTCTCGGGCCGCGCGCCCAGCTTGACCAGTTCTTCGATCTTCTCAGCCAAGATTGCGCCATCACGCGGCTCGGCCGCCTCAACCGGCACGCGCCACTGGAACGCGTCGAGCTGACCGGAAACCGGTGACACCGGCGCCCAATCATCCGCCACGACACCATCGGCCGTCCACGCCGGATCACGTGGCGCATTCACCGCGCGCGCCAACCATTCGCGCACCGCGCCAACGTTGGCACCATCTTCGCCTTCCACACGCGCCATCAAAGTACATACGCGTTGGGTAAGCCGCCCCTCGGTCAACGGCAGCAGCACCTGACGTGCGGTCTCAAAGTCACGCGCTTCAATCGCCGCGGTGGCAACGGCAATCGGACTTTCCATTGAGTGCGGGCTCAAGGATGCCAGTTTTTTCACGCGATTGAGCCGATCCCGCGGGCTATCGCCCAACCGGGCATAGGCATAGGCGGTGGCAATGTCGGGATGCGCTTGCTTCCGCCAGCCCTTCTCAAGGATCTTCGTGGCCTTTTGGACGTTGCCCCGCGACGCTGCGATACGCCCTGCAATCGCCGTCGCCGGGATGAGGTCGTTGGCAAGCTTGTGCGCCTCTTCCGCAAGCCGGACTGCGCGTTCCGGATCGTTATCTTCCAGCATCTGGGCTTGCGCGGTTAGCAAAACGGCCCGACGGCGATCGGCGACGGCCTTGTCCAAATGGCCGTGCTTGCGGGCGCTTGCCAGCGTATCAAGCGCGGCTTGCCAGTCTTTGGCCCGGCACTGCAGATCAAACAGGGCAGTCACTGGCCAGGACAGCTTCGGATTGATCTCCATGGCGCGTTCAGCGAACTGCCGCGCCGCTTCGATCTCGCCTTCGCGTTCGGCCTCAAGGAACAGCCCGCGCAGACCAAACGTCTCCGTTTCCGGCGCGCCGAGCATCGCTTCATAGATGCGACGCGCCGTTTGCCGGTCGCCGGCAAGTTGCGCTGCCTGCGCGCGCAGGATGTACGTGAGCGGCTCATTCGGCAGAGACTTGCGCGCTTGCACGGCATAGCGCGTGGCCAACGAGCGGTCGCCGGCACCAATCGCAAGCAAGCCACTGGACAAGGCTTCCAGGCCCCGCTTTTCACGACGGCGATTGAAGAAGTTACCGAGCCCGGCGGGAAGTTGCCAGACGCCGCGCACGATCTGCCACATCACGATCGCCGCACCGACCAGGATCGCCAGCATCACGACTGCACGGAAAACACTCGTGCGGATTTCATAGCCCTGCCAGTTGATCAGCAGCGATCCCGGCCGGTCTGCAAGCCACGACAACCCTGTTGCGAGCGCAGCCACGAACACCAGGAAAAGGACGACGCGTACCATTGAGGCTAGCCTTTCTCAGCCGGTGCGTTGGCGGACGTCAGTGCGCCCTTCAAGTTGCTTTCGATCGTTGCGATGGCGGCATCGACAGCCCCGCGCGCCTTAAGCTGCGTCAGCCACTGGCCGGCCGCTTTCTTCGACGGCGGCGGCAGCTTCTCCGCAGCGGCCACGGCCGCGCTGATCCGTCCTGCGCGCAACTCCTGCTCGATCGTCGCGACGATCCCTTCAAGCGAGTTGGGGTCGACCTCGGCAGAGCTACCAGTGCGACGCACCTGAACGATCGATTTGGCGCCGGAGACAAGCTTGTCCATCCAATTGGCGCTCTTGTCCGTCTCGCCGGCTTGGATCATGTCAAAGCTTAACGAGCGGAACTCGCTCAACAGCGCCGGCACCGTTGCAACGCCCTTGTCCTTGAAGCCCTCAAGCGCAGAGAAATCGACCCCATCCCCGCTGAGGTTCAGGCGGTCTGCGAGGCTCTTCACGTCCGCCAATTCGGCTGCATACGCGCTGCCCCGGTCAAGCGCCCGCTTGAGGTTGGAAAGCTGCAATGCCAGAACGATGCGCTCGCCGCTGGCCTTGCGCGATGCAGCTTCCGACTTGATCTGACTGACATCTGTTTGCAGCGCCGTGACCTTCTGATCGATCGGCGCGACGGCCGTTTTGACGTCGGCTGGACGGGCAACTTTCTTGATTTCCTGATCAAAGTCGCCGCGCAGGTCTTTCACCTGCGTAGCAATCGTCGCGGCCTGATCGCTTGCTGCGCGGATCTCGTTGTCGAGTTGCTTCAGCTCGCTTTGCAGGTTGGTCGCGGTTTGCTTCAGCCTGGCGGCCTCATTGCGCAGATCGGCGACTTCGCGATCCACGCGTTCGGTACCAGTGCGTGCCGCCTCACTCGCGGTCGTCGCCGGCGTAATGCGCTGGTCGACCTCATTGAGAACACTCGTGCGAAGCGATTCAACCTGGGTCTTCAGCGCACTTTCCAAAGCCGTCAGACGCCCTGAGAGCGCAGCGACCTGTGCAAGCCGGCCGCCGCTTGTCCCATCCGGCCCAGCAGCGCGCGATAACGTGGCAAGTGTTTGCTCGATCTTGTCGATGCGCCCCGCAACGGTCGCGAGTTGCTCAGAGGTGGCGCCATCGCCAGCAGACTGACCGTCTCCGGACCCGCCGCCATTCGCAGCATTTTGCGCAAGCTCTGCCTGCGCCGTCTTCAACGCGGTGATCTCCTGCGCGAGGCTATCGAGCGTTCCAGCCTTCGCCTCAAGTGCGGCGATGCGTTCGCCAAGCTGCTCTGTTGCAGCCTGATCAGAACGACCGGAGGTCGACTGCTCAAGCGACGCAATGCGATTTTCAAGTGACTCTGGGACGGAAACGGCAGGCTGCGGCAATTGCAGGCCAGCCTGTTGGCCCAACGCCCGGATCTGCTCACCGCCGTAAAGAACGATGCCGCCGCCGATAAAACCGGCCACGAGATGCGTCAGCGTGCCCAAGAATCCGGGGCCGCGCCGCTCACGAATGACGACACGCTCCGGCTCGTTTGCACCGCCGGACCCATTGCTGCCCGAGCCGCCGGAGCCAGATCCGCCGCCGCTGCGGCCGGAACCGCCGGTACCCGAGGCCGCCGCAGCAACGCCTGCAGCCGATCCGCCTTGGGACGTCCCACCCGCAGGGCCACTCGCCGTGCCCTGCGCGGTTGCAGACCGGCCGCCTGTGCCCGCCGGTGCCGCGCCCCGTGCACCGGTCGCCTTCGAGGCTGCAAGCGCTGCGGCCGTCCCAGTGGGCGTCGCGCCAGCCTTCGGCACCGACGTCTGCGCTGATTGGCCGGACGCTCCGCTATCGGCCGTGCCGACCTTGGACCCCTTTGCGGTCTCGCTCCCGCGCACCTCAGTCGCTTTGAGATCGATCACGCGGCTCGGGACCTTTTGGTCTTTTCCCCGGCCGCCTTTGCCATTGCTCATGAGAGATCCTCCGCGAACGAGTTCCGCTTGTGCTCCGCGACCGGCCACGCGTGTTCTAACCGCGCCTTGCCCTGCCGAAGCCGAGCCCAGCGCACACAAGCGTTATGCCGTGCCACAGCACAATTTTCTAGCCGATAAGTTCAAGCATTTTCTTGACATTTGGCTTTGCTGATACACCCACAAAGCCGAGACCCGCGGCCCTGATTGGCGTTGCAACCGCTTCGGACAGGCAGAAATGGTGCAATTTTCGTGCTGCCTCAGTTAAGCCCAGGGCCGTTAAACGTTCTATGTACAGATGTGAGGTTCTTGGCGAAAACAAGAGCACACCACCCAGTTCTCCCGCTGAGATTTGGGCGGCAAGCCGCGCCGACGGCGCTTGCGTGGGGCGCGCTTCGTAGACGATGGACTGCGCCAGCGTGATGCCATGCGCCGAGAGCGCGCCGGCCAGGTCAAACGCGACATCGACCCCGCGCAAGTGCAGCACGCGACCACCGCCTTCCGCGACAATAGTACCCGGACGCATCCCAGCGGCCTGATCGCATGATCGCACCGCCGCCACGATCGGGTCGACCAGATCGCGTGCCGTGCCAGCGCCAACGGCGACCGAGCGCGCCCCGGCCTCTGCTGCGAGCTGTGCGGTGGCATCACCGACCACAATCCAATCAGCTTTTGCCAATGCATCCGGCAATTGCCCGTTGCCTCGCGTGACCGCGCGCACCGCGTTCCGACTTGTCGCCACGACGAACTGTGGCGGACAGGCTGCATCAGCAAGCTCTAGAAAATGGACAGCCAACAGCGGCTCTACCACCGCGTCATGTCCCTGCGCAGCCAGCATTGCGGCCACGTTAGCCGCATCGTCCAGCGGCCGCGTGACCCACAACCGCATCAGCCCGCCGCGCCGCCGGCAAGGCCAGCCGCGATCTCGCGCGCGCCGCGGACCAATAGATCCTCCGCAGCGTCCTGCGCCAGAGCCACCAAATCCTCTGCCGGACCCGACCGTTCCGCCGCGATCATATGGGCCCCGTCCGGCGACAGCACCTGCCCACGGAACCGGTAGCGGCCATCGGCTTGTGGCTGGGCAAGTCCCGCAATGGGGGTCCGACACGACCCATCAAGCCTTGCCAAAAAGGTCCGCTCAGCCGTCACACACATCCGCGAAACATCATCATTCAAAGGGGCAAGCAGTGCGTTGGTCTCCGCGTCGTCAGCCCGCGTTTCAATGGCGATCGCACCCTGAGCGACCGCGGGCAGCATGGCATCGGTCTCAATCGCGGCCCGAATGCGGTCCTCATAGCCAAGCCGGCGCAACCCCGCGCAAGCCAGGAACGTCGCGACCGCGACACCATCCTCAAGCTTTTTGAGGCGGGTCTGAACGTTGCCGCGGAACTCAACCACCTCAAGATCCGGACGCGCATTCTTCAATTGCGCGCGGCGGCGCAGAGACGACGTCCCCACCGCCGAGCCTGCTGGCACATCGTCCAAGCGCTCGTATCGCAGGCTTATAAATGCATCACGCACATCTTCACGCGGCAACACGCAGACAACCTCCAGCCCATCCGGCAGCGAGGTTTCAAGATCCTTCATCGAATGAACCGCCAGATCAATCTCGCGGCGATACAATGCTTCCTCGATCTCTTTGGTGAAAAGCCCTTTGCCGCCGACCTCCGACAATGGACGGTCCAAGATTTGATCGCCCGTCGTTTTGATAACCACGATCTCAATCGCGGCCGCGTCCAGCCCATGCGCGGCGACAAGCCGGTCGCGCGTTTCGTGGGCTTGCGCGAGGGCAAGCGGCGAACCGCGGGTCCCAATGCGTATCGGCGCCGGCATGCGTCCTCCATTCAAGTCGGGCACGGCCTGACAGGGCAACCCGCAAACGCGCAACGTTGCTTCAGCCCAGCGTGCTGGAGACCTTTGACAGGCCGTCAGGCATGCGCGCACTAATCGCGCCTTACAAGTCGACCACAGTCTGAGACGCCGCGGCAAGCCGGCCAAAGCGCCACGCACGGATGCAGGATATCAAGCCGCCCATGACCCAATCGCGCACAACAACGGTGCTGGGTATCGAGACGAGCTGCGATGAGACCGCGGCCGCCGTTGTTGTGCGCCATGCTGACGGTCGCGGTGAGATCCGATCCAACGTTGTTCGTTCACAGTGGGCCGAACATGCCCCCTACGGCGGTGTTGTCCCAGAGATCGCCGCGCGCGCACACCTGTCGTGCCTCGATGAGATTGTCGCAGAAGCACTGAGCGATGCGGGTATTGACGTCGCGCACCTCGACGCGATCGCTGCGACCGCCGGCCCCGGCCTGATCGGCGGCCTGATCGTTGGGACCACGCTGGCCAAGGCATTGGCGTTGGCATGTGCCAAGCCGTTCCTCGCAATCAACCATCTGGAAGCCCACGCACTGACCGTCGGCCTGACCGATCAGCGCCAGCCGCCCTACCTGCTCTTGCTCGTCTCTGGCGGACATACACAGACTGTCCTGGTAACCGGCATCGGCGTCTATCGCCGCGTTGGCTCAACGATCGATGACGCGCTCGGCGAAGCATTTGACAAGACCGCCAAGCTCTTGGGCCTCAATGCACCTGGCGGGCCCGCGGTAGAACGCATGGCGGGCAGCGGCGATCCTTGCGCCTTCGAATTTCCAAGACCGATGGTCGGCCGCCGTGAGCCGCATTTCTCGTTCGCCGGGCTGAAAACGGCCGTCAGGCGGGCCGCAACGCCGCTCGTCCCATTGACCGACGCGAACATTTCCGACCTGTGCGCAAGCTTTGAAGCCGCCGTCTGCGATTGCGTGGCCGACCGCGTCCGACGCGCAATCGAAGAAACCCGCGCTGAGCTTGGCGCCGCGCCAACGCTCGTTGTCGCCGGTGGCGTTGCCGCGAATCGCAGTCTGCGCGCAAAGTTGGAGACGCTCGCCGCCGACGCTGGCCTGACGCTCATCGTCCCGCCTCCGGCATTGTGCACGGACAATGCGGCGATGGTCGCCTGGGCGGGACTTGAAAAGCTTGCCCGCCCGCCCGTGTGCGATGGGTTTGAACGCGCCGCGCGCGCCCGGTGGCCGCTTGACGAGCAGGCCGCACCGGTGCTTGGCGCAGGCCACAAGGGCGCAAAAGCTTGAGCGATCCGGCCCTTAAGGCGCGGCGCCTCACCATGGCAATGGGACCGACGGCAGATGAGCTTTGAACGAATTGGCATTGTCGGGGGCGGCGCCTGGGGCACGGCGCTCGGGCACGCTCTCGCCGTCCGCGGCCGCAACATCAAATTGTGGGCGCATGAGCCTGAAACGGTTGCTGCAATCAACGATACGCATACAAATCCGCAATTCTTGCCAAACGTGCCGCTGCCGACCACGCTCCAAGCCGTTGCGCACCTGAATGACCTGTCGGATCGAGACCTCATACTGCTGGTGCCGCCGGCACAGCATCTCGGCCGCATCCTGGCCGATCTCGCCCCCCTGATTGCAGCACAAACACCGTTGGTCGTCTGCGCAAAGGGCATTGAGCGCGGCACGAACCGGCTGCTGCACGAGGTTGTGGCCGAGATCGCGCCTAACCACCCGGCCGCGTTCCTCTCCGGCCCAAGCTTTGCCATCGAGGTCGCGAAAGGGCTTCCAGCGGCACTGACGGTCGCATCGCGAGACGAAGCCCTCGGCAAACGCATTGCTGAGACGATTGGCTCCAATCAGCTCCGCCTGTATTGGACCGACGACGTCGTCGGTGTCGAAATCGGGGGCGCAACAAAGAACGTGCTCGCCATCGCCGCCGGTATTGTCGACGGACGGCAGCTTGGCGCCAATGCGCACGCAGCACTCGTCACACGCGGATTTGCTGAACTGCGCCGCTTTGCCGAAGCGCATGGCGCACGGGCGGAAACCCTGGCCGGCCTTTCCGGGCTTGGCGACCTTTTGTTGACCTGCGGCAGCGCCCAGTCGCGCAACATGTCGCTTGGCCGCGCCCTCGGCCAGGGCCAGTCCATCGACGCCGTTCTCGGCGAACGCAAGTCTGTCACCGAAGGCGTGTTTACGGCCGCAGCCCTGGTCGCCATGGCCGATGCAAAAAGCGTCGACGTCCCCATCGCCCGCGCGGTCCACGCCATTGTCGAGGATCGCCTCACCGTCGATGCCGCGATCGACGCTTTGATGCAGCGGCCATTGAAAGCCGAAGACTGAAGCCGCCCGCGCCAAAACCGCGACACCCCAATCACCATCAAGCGCAAAGCACGTAGGAGCCACGCCATGGCCTATTGGCTTTTTAAATCAGAACCGGACGTCTTTTCTTGGGATGATCTCAAGGCCAAAGGCGCCAACGGCGAAGAATGGGACGGCGTCCGCAATTACCAAGCGCGCAATAATATGCGCGAAATGAAATTGGGCGACCTCGGCTTCTTTTATCATTCCAACGCTGGCAAGGATATCGTGGGCATTTGCGAAGTCTGCGCACTGGCCCATCAAGATAGCACGACCGATGATGAGCGCTGGGAATGCGTCGACGTACGCGCCGTGATCGACGTGCCCGAACCGGTCACGCTAGCCGACGTCAAGGCCGATGCAAAACTGCAGGACATGTCGCTCGTGACATCGATGCGGCTCTCAGTCCAGCCCGTAACGGATGATGAGTGGAAACATATCGTCAAAAAGAGCGGCCTCACCTTAAAGGCAATCAAAGACGCACAAAAAACATTGCCCAAATTGAAATGACAAACCTGACACATAAACACGATTACGTTGCATTCATCCGCGCCAACACCAAGTTGCTTGCACCGCCACTGGTCCCGGAGGTCGGACTGCACTTGGCCGAAGAAAGCCTGCCCATCTGGCGCAAGACGGAAGAAGAACTCGGGCAAATGAACATTCCGCCGCCGTTTTGGGCTTTTGCTTGGGCAGGCGGACAGGCGCTTGCCCGCTACATCCTCGACAATCGCGAAACCGTCGCCACCAAATCAGTTTTGGATCTTGGCGCCGGCTCAGGCCTCATTGCCATCGCTGCAATGATCGCCGGCGCGGCATCTGCGGAAGCCAACGATCCCGATCCATTCGCACAGTCCGCGGCCACGCTGAACGCCATCGAAAACAATGTGCAGTTGACCGCCACACGCGATGATAAACTCAGCACGGATCCAAGTCAGTTCGACACGATCCTGATTGGCGATTTATTTTACGAAAAAGCGCTTGCGGAGCGCGTAATGGCTTTTGCAAGATGCGCGATCGACTCAAACGCGCTTGTGCTGATCGGAGATCCCAACCGCTATTTCTGCCCGTCTGATGAGTTGGAAGAAATTGCGCGATACGCTGTTCCTGTGACCCGGGAGTTGGAAGACTCTGAAATCAAGTCGACGGCGGTTTGGCGGCTGCGGTAATGACCCAAAATCTCTTGCTTTCAAGCCCGTTCGATCCGGCAATGAAAACAATTATTGGAGGCAGACCGTACGTGCGCAAAAGCGACGTCAGATCGCGTCAGAAGATCTGCGGCGTAAGTTGCGATTTCACCAGTGGGAATGACTTGGCCCGTGCCCGCCACGATACGTTCGTTGGCATGATAGCCGCGCACGATGTAGGCTTCAGAATCAAAAAACGCTGGGAGCGCATCGCTGTCCCCACCGCGCTGGCATTCGCCCGCGTGCAAAAAGATTGGACCGGCCTCCGCATAGGGCTGCAGACTGTCAAAAGGCCGATAGGCCAGCAGCAGGTAGGCATCACCGCTTGCGATGAAATCGAGGCAGTGGCGGCATGGCAGACCCGGCACGTCGGCAACATGCCGCTCTGGCGCGAGACCGTAGGCATCAAGCGCACCGCCTTGCAAAGCCCTGGCGATCGCCGTTTCAAGTGCCACAAACTTGACGGCCACCGTGTCCTCCATCCGATTGCGCCCTTATGATTCGCGCATCGATTGCGCATCGATCGCGGATTGAACTTCGCTACGTTTGGCGCGTCCGGCGACCCGAAAACGGATCGATCCTTCAAACCGTGATCACACAGCCAGCGATGCACAATGCAAAGGCGCCACTCGCGACAACGCCAACGTGATCGTGTATCAGCCGATCCAGATACCAACGCCTGACTGGAGCCCCCGCCCATGATGCAACTGTCGATCGTTTCCGTTCCGGTAACCGATCAAGCGCGCGCCCGCGCTTTCTATCATGACGTTGTTGGCTTTTCGGTCGAGCACGAAGGCGACCAAGGCACGCCGTTCGCGTATGTCCTGATGCGGCCACCAGCAGGCATGTGCCGGATCAGCCTCGTTCAGGCTTCCGACCGCATGCCGGCCGGCGCGGCACAAGGTCTCATGCTGCAAACACTGGACGTCGACAAAATGGTCGAGCGCCTGGCACCACGCGGGTTGCCGCTGAGCGAGATCAAGCAAGCAAGCTGGGGCCGGTTCACAACGTTCGCCGATCCTGACGGCAACGGCTGGATCATCGCGGAGCCAAGCCTCACGGTCTAACGCCCGCCGCCGCGCGCGATGATCACGCAAAAAAGCGCGCCGCCTGAGGATTGTGCCAGAGGCGCTGATGCCAATCGCGAACGACTGACAACGTCGCCTGACACCGCGAGCGTCAACCCAGCGCACCATCTTTCGACCAACGGTCCGGTTGCGTGCCTCCCGCCCGAACTCATAATGCCGCGCAAAGAGGCATTACACGAGGAAACGGGCCAATGAGCGAGACCGTTTATCCTGTGCCGGCCGAATGGGCTGCGCGGGCTTGGGTCGACGACGCCAAATATCGCGAGATGTATGATCGCAGCATCGCTGACCCGGAGGGCTTCTGGGGCGAGATGGGTCAGCGTCTCACGTGGATCCGGCCCTACACCAAGGTCAAGAACACATCGTACGGCTCGCCGCAGGACGGCAGCGACGTCTCGATCAAATGGTACGAAGACGGAACGCTCAACGTTTGCTACAATTGCGTCGATCGCCACGTGGCCGAGCGCGGCGACAAGGTCGCGATCATCTGGGAAGGTGACGACCCCACCAACGATCAGACCATCACCTATCGCCAGCTCCATGAGCGCGTTCAAAAGTTCGCAAACGTCCTCAAGGCGCAGGGCGTGAAGAAGGGTGATCGGGTCACGATCTACCTGCCCATGATCCCGGAAGCCGCCTATGCGATGTTGGCCTGCGCGCGCATCGGCGCCATCCACTCCATCGTGTTTGCCGGGTTCTCACCCGATAGCCTTCTCAACCGCATCGAAGACGCCGGCTCCAAGCTTGTCATCACGTCAGACGAAGGTTTGCGCGGCGGACGCCAAGTGCCTTTGAAAGCCAACACTGACGCGGCATTGGCCCATGGCAATCTCACCGACGTCAAAGTGCTTGTCGTGCGGCATACCGGATCGGACGTCGACTGGTTTCCCGAGCGCGATGTCTGGTTGCATGAAGAGCTTGTCAAAGTCGCACCGGACTGCCCGGTCGAAGAGATGAGCGCGGAAGACCCGCTCTTTATCCTCTATACGTCCGGCTCCACCGGCAAACCGAAAGGCGTGCTGCACACGTCTGGCGGCTATCTCATGTACGCTGCCATGACGCATCAGTACGTGTTCGACTATCACGACGGCGACATCTACTGGTGCACGGCAGATGTCGGCTGGGTCACGGGCCACAGCTATATCGTGTACGGTCCGCTGGCCAACGGCGCGACAACCCTGATGTTTGAAGGCGTGCCGAACTACCCCACGCCGTCCCGCTTCTGGCATGTTGTCGACAAATGGGACGTGAACATCTTCTACACGGCGCCCACGGCCATCCGCGCGCTGATGGGCAATGGCGACGACTTCGTGAAACGTACGGATCGCTCCTCGTTGCGCTTGCTTGGCTCGGTCGGCGAACCGATCAATCCCGAAGCCTGGGAATGGTACCATAACGTCGTCGGCGACGGCCGCTGCCCGATTGTCGATACGTGGTGGCAAACCGAAACCGGCGGCATCATGATCACGCCACTGCCTGGCGCAACGCCGCTGAAGGCCGGCTCTGCCACGCGTCCGTTTTTCGGTATCAAACCGGCGCTCGTCGATGACAAAGGCCAGATTCTTGAGGGTGCCACGAATGGTAACCTGGTCATTCTCGACAGTTGGCCGGGACAGATGCGCACCGTCTACGGCGACCATGAACGCTTTAAGATGACGTACTTTGCCACCTACCCTGGCATGTATTTCACCGGCGACGGCTGCCGCCGCGACGAAGATGGCTACTACTGGATCACCGGCCGCGTTGATGACGTGATCAACGTCTCAGGCCACCGCATGGGCACCGCGGAGGTGGAAAGCGCGCTTGTTGCCCACGCAAAGGTCTCTGAGGCCGCCGTGGTCGGCTATCCCCACGACGTAAAGGGCCAAGGCATCTACTGCTACGTGACGCTGATGGCCGGCGAAGAGCCGAGCGAAGACTTAAAGAAAGAGCTGCGCAACTGGGTGCGCCAGGAAATCGGCCCGATCGCGTCGCCAGACCTCATTCAGTTCGCGCCAGGGCTGCCAAAGACCCGGTCGGGCAAGATCATGCGCCGCATCCTGCGCAAGATCGCCGAGGACGATTTCGCAAACCTTGGCGATACGTCAACGCTGGCAGAACCACTTGTTGTCGAAGACCTCATTGCCCATCGCCAAAACCGTCACGACTGACGCAACAGAGCGCCGTTGAGATGGCCCCAATCGAACAAAACGCAACGGCCGGGGCAACCGCTCCGGCCGTTGCGCGTTGTTTGTCCAAGACAAAAGCGCAAACCATAGCTGCGGCGCCGAGAACGAACTGCGTGACGCGGCGGGCAACACACCGGACACAGCGTGCCCTCCACACAACACGGTTGTGGTTTCTGACTGCCTACAACGTCCACGATCTTGCAGAATGCTGCCAAGCGCGCAGATCTGTGGAAAACTAATCTCCAAGACGTCAGCTTCGCAGGGGTAGACGACATGACATTCCGCCATGCCGCAGCAGCGGCGCTGATCACGGCAGTCGCCGCAACCGGCACTTTGATGCCGACCACCAACGCCAACGCCCAAGTTGCAAGCTGGAGCGGCGGCAGCCCGGTGTTCCAAAGCGACGTGCAAGCGCGCCAACAACGCTTGGAAGAACAGCGCAAGAAGGCGCGCAAGAAATATCCGCGCAAGCCATACCCAGCCGTCATGGAAGGCGGCGGCAAGCCCGATATTGATCCTGAAAAGCCCGAGGTCGTGCAGCTTTCGACGAAGGAAGATAAAGGCACGATCATCATCGACACCGCTGGTCGTCGCCTGTTCCTGGTCGGCAATAACGGTCTTGCTTACATGTACCCGATCTCGGTGGGACGCGATGGCTTCCGCTGGACCGGCACCGAACGCATCAGCCGCATCAAGGAATGGCCGACCTGGACGCCACCGCCGGAAATGCGCCGCCGTGAGCCATACTTGCCACGAGTCATGAAAGGCGGCATTCGCAATCCGCTTGGCGCCAAAGCCCTCTACCTCGGCTCGTCGATTTACCGCATTCACGGCACCAACTCCGAGCGCTCCATCGGCCGCGCTTCGTCGTCTGGCTGCTTCCGGATGCTCAACAAACACGTTCTGCACTTGGCCCAACACGTCAAAATCGGGACGAAGGTAAAAGTGCTCAAAGCTTATACCGGCACGGTCAGCACGCCATTCTTGGCCTGGTGGTGAAGCAAGCACGACCAACACATTGCGCAACTTGAAAAAGTTGCGAGGACGAGTGTTGGGTCATTTCCGTTTGCGCGCCGTTGCGGCTTGCGCGGCGCAGCAAACGCAAATGACAAAAGCAACACAACACTCGAAACAAAGATTAGCTCGTGTTCCTTAAGTTTCAGACATTCGCTCTGGACCCACAGTCAGCTGGTGCCAAATGTCTGAAACGGAACATTAATGCATGTCGCATCCAATCGATTTGACGCCCCAAGGCCGCAAAGCGGGCTGGGCCGTCGATGTTCGTGTTCGAAACATCGACACGAAAACGGCCCGCCCGCGCGGAGGGAAAAGGGTCCGTGAGCACAACAGAGATAAAGCGAGGCGCATTTCATGCGACACGCTTTAGCCCTCGCAACTTTTTCCTATCCTACGCCTAAATTTATTTATTGATATTTCGCGCGCGGCGCCGCATTGGCAGCTACATTTTCGACAGCACCCGCTCCGACACAATATCTGGATCAATCGCATGGCGATCGCCGGGCACAATGACAAATTCCATGCCCGGGATACGACGCGTTTGACCGTAAACTCTCTGAATGACCCGCGCCGTCCCGCCGTCCAGACAACAAAAATCATCTTCAATATAGATCTGCAAATGTGTGCGGCCCGGCGCGCCGGCACCGTCCAGCGTGGCAAGTGCGTAGAAGTCCCAATACCGGAACGCATGCCAAAACGGGTCCATCACGTGCTCATAATCCAGGAAATCGCGGCGGCGTCCGCGTAAGGCAATTGGTGCCGTGCCAGCAAACGACGCCGAGATCTTAATCTCAGGCACGATGGCCGGCAGGATAGTTGTATACCAACCACCGCCCGAAATTCCGACCATCGCAACTGAACCGTACCCGTGCGTGTCGATGGCGTCGCGCACAACCCAATAATTGCCTGAGGCAAGCAATCCAATCCCACTCCGTTCCGGATGGTTTTTGTCAAAGAACGTGTAAAAATAATCATGGTGATCAATTTTCTTGAATTGCCCTGGGCCATACCGCGTCGGAAAGCTTGTCTCATCCTGAAAGTTAAAGCCTTTCAGCGACATGCTGAGCGCCAGCACATCTATGCCGGCACGGTGCGCGCGTCGTACGATTTCGTGAAAAAAGTCGAACTTAAAGGGCGCCCCCCAATGTCCTTGATTATAGACGAGGAGTTTACCTGACGGCTGCGGCCCCGCCTTGATCAAGACGCCATAGTGAGCGAGACCGTAAACGTCCGCGCGGGTCACCGAGAACCCATGCGGAGCCAAGGCCGCATGGCGCTTCAAGAAGCGCTCAAAGAAAGGGCCATCCGAACCAGAAACAGGTTTGACCGTCACGTCGTCAAAGATGATACGCGCCTTGATGCGGTTGCGCAGATCCTGCGGGTTCGCGAGCGCCGCTGCAATCCGCTTATCCGTATCTTCGACATAAGCTTGCTCTGGCAAAAACAGGGATTCTGGCGTGCTTAAAGCCCGCTTCGGCTTGCCAGGCGCAATCCATGTTTTAAGCGCACTCAGGGCGCTGAATGGAAAAACACCATATCGCCCCGCAGCAGCCCCCCACAAAAACGCAAGAATAATAAGCGCAAGGCCACCAGTGATCAACGCGGGCCCAAGCCGGCGATAAACACGCATCGCACGACTCCGCGCGGTGGCAAGAATGTCCGCAACGGTGAACGGGAAAGTCCTGGCAGCCATAATCAACTTATCGAAGATCATCGTCGTCATTTGGGTTTCCCAACCAGAACAAAGCCGCACCTTAAGACTGCGATCATTTCAGGTTCGCTTGCGTTCACCGGACATCATCCATAGTTCTCACGCCATCGCGGCAGCGTTCGGTTCGGGCGATTGCGCCGAAATCAGATAGGCACTCGCGCGAACGCAGCAACCGCCCGAGTAACGGCAAGCGCTGCAACTGCGACGTCCTTCAGCCACCACGCACAACCGCTGCATGCCCGATTTGCAGATCCCGCGCCACACGCGCAAGCGAGGCCAAATACGTGACTATCAATAGCATCACCGGCACCGCCAGAATGGTCCACGGTCGAAATGAAAATGGTTTTCATGCGCTGCGTTATAATCGGGCCCAAGCGTGACCCGGAAATAGCGGCAAGCACCCCGGTGAACATTTCTGAGAAACTCGGCCTTTGGCCCTTTGGTTGGCCAATCACGCAAGACTTCAATCATCTCGCCGTTGGACAAGCGGAACGCCGCAATATCGATGGCGTTTGCCGTCGCATGCTGGCTACGCCGGTTACGAAACCACTGCGACCCACGGACGTTTCGGCACGCGAACGTTCCAAGCTGACGCACCTCGACAACTTGCGCCCCGAAAAGACGCACAGCCTCTGGCTGGACGACATGGCGCATCCAAAGCGCAAGTCCGGCGGCCACCGCACAACTGACCGCTGAAACGCGGACTTGAGCATCAGAAATCCGCAAGATCGAAACCGCATTCTCCCAACCGCACCCCCGATCGAAAACGCGATTATCAATTGGGCGCGCCTCAATCCCATTTTGGGTGATGAGCCCGGCACATAATCCGCGATCTTTGGCAAGCATCGCCAACTGCCAATCAAGAACCAGCGGCGTGGGCTTGGCCAGATCGATCGGCGGGATCGGCGAATACCGCTGCGGGATCAGGCCGAACCGGAATGCCAAAAAAACGCCGAGCGCAAAAACCGCAACAATGAAAAGCTTTCGGATCAATCCAGAAATCATGACAAGCCCAACACGTCGAAATTGGATTTTTTAAACGATCGGCGCTGCACCGTATGGCGCAGGCGAGACGGCCGCCAGAGCCACTCAAACCGCCCATCAAGTCAAGCGCCGACCGCGTGGCTGCCCGCGAACGTCGTTTACACCGAAAAACGCAAAAACGCACCCGGCCACATGGACCGGGTGCGCCGCGATCGGCGGGTCGCTTTCGCCCTTAGCTCGACAGACGCAGGCGTGAGATATCGACGGCGATGGCTTCGAAACAGGCCTTGAGACCGGCTGCATCGCCGGCGTCGCAGAATTTCGCTGGAGCCGACGCACAGCTCTTCATGATGTCTTCTGCCGTCGAACCCGCCGCGAGTTCAAAGCCGACCGTATAAACTGTGATGCCGGCGTTCTTCATGGCCGCGCAGGTATCTTTGGCCGTCGTCTCAGATTTCGACGCGTTGCTGTAGCCGTTGAACGTGTTGTACTCACCATCGGTCATCAGGATCGCGACTTTCTTGGTCTTGCCGTCATTGTAGGCGGCAGGCTCCGCGTCGGACGGCCAGATCGCGTTCCACTTTGGCGAAAGCAGGTACCAAGCCCACGCCGTCCCGATGTGACCTGCCGTATAACCGCCGGTGCTGTAGCCGTCGACCGTCGACTTGAGCGTATCTTTATCGTCGGTCAGCGGCAGGATTTCTGCGCCATTTGAGCAATCGCCGCGGCCAGCGGTATTCACCTCGTTGCGCGCCAGCAACCGGCTTGCGATTGTCGGCTGCTCGTCGGAAAGCTGATACGCGGTCTCGTTCGCACGCTCATAGACGCAGTTGCTTCCCGCCGAAGCCGCAGCACCATCGGTCACCGCAGTCGCATACGGCCCTGCGTTCACACCCGCAGAGAACGGGGCAAACGCCACCCGCACTTTTTGTGCTGTCGGCTCATCAGGGATCAAGATATCGACCATCGATTTCGTGGCCGATTTCAATGCGTCGATTTTCGTACACGGATCGCACATCGAACCGGTGACATCGAGCTGGACAGCGACCTCGATGTCCTTCGTGTCAAAAATTGCTGCCGAGGAACGCGGGAAGGAAAACACGTCGACACCAATCACGCGGGCCAAAAGCGTATCCATCCTGGCCTGCATGTCGATCCGCACCGCCGCGTTGTCGCGGTCGACGCTGACATTGAACGATGTGACATCAACGCTGGTGGTGCCAACATTGCCTTCCAGGTTTGCATCAAACACCGCCTTAGCGACTTGCTCGACTTCTAAAGTGCTGAGGTTTTGCGTGCGCAAGGCTTTGGCAGCCGCAAGCGATGCGGCATCAAGCGCGGTCGTCATCCGCGCGCTTGCAACAACCGCACGCCCAGTGTCGATCGCAGCACCAGCCGCGCCGAACAAGATCAGTGCCGACAGCCCGAACAGGATCGCGATCGATCCCGAACGATCGCGCGTGAATTTTTGAACGCAGGCACGAATTTGAGTGTCCATGGCGACGCAACTCCCAGCCGCAAACTCTGTTGCGGTGGGCAGCTGCAATCGCGGTGCCGAAGATCTCGCTTTAGCTGCAAAGCGCGTAAAATCGATGCCAACAGGCTTTGCAAACCGTTAAAGCTCGTCCCGACCGGCTTGCCCCGTGGTCGTCGGCGCGGCGTTGGGAAAGGTGAGCACGCGCGCACGGCTGAAAGCGCATCGGTCCGCCCAACCGCATCTCCTGGTCGCGGTCAGCCCTTATCCCGGCTTCAAAAATCCCAGCAGATACCGCCCTTTTCCCAATCTCCGTATCGGACTGGATCAGGCCCCTCCTGGCCGCCGACCTCCCGCTGGTCGCCAGATCCGGCGGCCTTTTCACGGGCTTCGGCTTCCTTGCGCCGCGCCTCTGCCTCCGCCAAGGCGCGTTGCGCTGCCGGCGTCAGCGGACGCCGGGCGTGCGCCGCCTCGACTTCCGGTTCGTGCTGCGGACCGGCGGAAGCCTTGCTGTCTACCTTGCTTGGAACCGTCATGCCCCCACGCTCCATCGTTGCATTTGACCGTGCCTGAACGCACATAAGCATTACGCGATACAGCCGAAGCGGTTTGCGACACACCTGCGCGCTGCGGCTGTGTGCCCCGCAGTGAGACACACACTGCGCCTTGCAATGTGCCAAATCAGGTCGAACCGACACCAATGTCGTTTAATTTCGTCAAAACGGGACTGCTGCTTGCAGCACTCACCGGTGTTCTCGTCGGCATGGGCGGCCTTGTTGGCGGCCAGGTCGGCATGCTGATCGCGCTGCTGGTCGCCGGCGGCATGAACGCGTTCGCCTACTGGAATTCTGACAAGATGGTTCTGCGCATGCATAACGCAGAGCCCGTTGATCGCGCATCAGCGCCCGAACTCGTCGACATGGTCGAACAGCTTGCGCGCAGAGCCGGGCTGCCGATGCCCGCCGTCTACATCATTCACAGCGCTCAACCCAATGCGTTTGCCACGGGACGCGACCCCGAACACGCCGCGGTCGCTGCCTCCACGGGGCTTCTGCAATCACTCAGCCGCGAAGAAATCGCCGGTGTGATGGCGCACGAACTGGCCCACATCAAGAACCGCGACACCCTGATCATGACCGTCGCCGCAACGATCGGCGGGGCCATCTCGATGCTTGCCAACTTCCTTCAGTTCCGCATGCTGTTTGGGGGCAACCGCGACAATGGCGCCGTTGGCTGGATCGGGGCGCTTGCCGCAATGATCTTGGCACCCATGGCCGCCATGCTGGTGCAAATGGCGATCAGCCGGACCCGCGAGTACCGGGCTGATCGCGTGGGCGCTGAAATTTGTGGCGAGCCCATGTGGTTGGCCTCCGCACTCGATCGCATTCAGTCCGGAGCCCGCCAGATACCGAATGATACGGCCGAAGCCGCACCGGCCACCGCGCACATGTTTATCATCAACCCGCTAAGCGGACGCGGCTTTGACAACCTGTTTTCAACCCACCCCGACACCGCAAACCGCATCGCAGCGTTGCGCGAGATGGCCGGTGAAATCGGTTCTGAGGGCGCCGGCCAGCCAACCGCGATGGGCGATCACGGCGCAACGCCGTCGCCGTGGTCACGAGCTTCGCGGCCGGATCGATCCCGTCGGGGTCCGTGGGGCTGATGCCGCGCGACAATCCTCCAGCAAACCGCCAAAAGCCTTCAAAAACGCGGCGACCCGCAGGCACCGGCGATCGTGCAACGCCTCAGTCACCCGGTAAGGTGGCACCCGGTAAGGCGGCGCCTGGGAAGACGGCGGCTGGAAAACCGGCTGCCCCCGCGCAACGTGCCAAACGGCCCGCGGCACGCGCCGGACGCGATGCGCGCGACGTCGCCGTGACCGCCGTCCACGCAATCGTTCACGACGCGGCCACCACGGACGCGGCGCTGCAGGCCGCATTCGCGACGGCACCGAAGCTGGAGCCGCGCGATCGTGCACTCGCCCGCACCATCGCGATGGCAAGCCTGAGGCGCCATGGCGCGCTGACACATGTTCTCGATACATACTTGGAACGCGGTCTGCCCAAGCGCAGCGGGCGCCTGAAAACGATCCTGACCGTCGCGGCCGCTCAATTGCTGGTGCTCGAACTGCCGGCACACGCCGTGCTCGACATTGCCGTAGATCAGGCCCGCGACGACCGCCGTGCTGGCCCGTTCGCGGGTCTGACCAACGCGGTGCTTCGCCGTATGACCGAAACCGGCCGCGCACGTTTGGCAGAACTGGCACCCGGCGATCACGACATCCCCACCTGGCTGCGCGAGAGTTGGCAAGCCGCTTATGGTGCGGACACGGCACGTGCGATCTGCGAAGCCACGCTGCGCGAACCCGCGCTGGATCTGTCCGTGAAGGCCGACCCGGACGTCTGGGCGAAGCAGCTTGGCGGGATTTTGCTGCCAACCGGTACCGTCCGTAAACGCAACGAGGGCCGCATCGAGGATCTCACCGGATACAACGATGGCGCATGGTGGGTACAGGACGCCGCATCCGCACTTCCAGCCCAGCTATTGGGCGACGTGCGAGGTTTGCGCGTGTTGGATCTTTGCGCCGCGCCGGGGGGCAAGACGGCCCAGTTGGCCGCGATGGGCGCACGCGTGACGGCGCTGGACATATCTGCCAAGCGGCTCGTGCGCCTTCACGAAAACCTCAAGCGTCTTCGTCTCGATGTTGAGGTGGTCACGGCCGACGCGCTCGAATATCGACCAGAACAGGCCTTCGATGCTGTTTTGCTGGATGCGCCGTGCTCAGCAACTGGCACCATCCGCCGGCACCCGGATATCCTATTCCATCGCAAACCATCCGAAATCGGGACACTTGCGAAAATCCAGTCAGACTTGCTTGGAACGCTTCCCAACCTCGTCAAGCCGGGCGGCCTTATTGTCTATGCGTCGTGCTCTTTGCAACCAGAAGAGGGACCTGATCAGATCGCGCGCGCGCTTACAGAGATACCCGCGCTGCAACGTGTTCCACTGAGCGCGGAATTGGATGGGTTGCCAGCCGAGCTGATTTCTGCCGATGGCGATTTGCGGGTCCTGCCGTTCCATTTCCCGCACGAAGACAGCGCGCTCAGTGGCGCCGACGGCTTTTTTGCCGCCCGGCTTCGGTATGCGCCCTAACCTGAAAAGACCAGCGGTCATCTGACTGACCCGCCGGATCGCACCTGATCGCACCGGGGCGTGGTCCCAGCCGACGCAGTCCAGCGCCCGTCAACACCCTACCCACACGTTACCAGCGTCGGCGTTGGTGCGAATCGATGCCGCGGCCTACGAAAGCTCAAACGGAAAATCTTGAGCCGCCGCCAAACGACACGGCGCCTCAAGCCCGAGAGCGAACTGCCTTGCGCGTTCGCATAAGGAGCTTTGCGATGGCTTGGCCCCCAGCCACCACCCCAATTCGAAACGCTGGTCTTGTCGCGCGAGAAGCAGCGGCAAAAGTCTCATCGCGGCTCCGGGCACCTTTTCAAGGCGCGAGCCTCGGCGCGACATCGCGCGACGATGAGGACTTGTTGCGTCTGCTGCCCGGATCGCTGCGGCCGACCGACCCGACGCTGTTCAGTCAGGCGCGGACCGGCGTGGTGCGCATCGGCGGGGCGAGCTTAAACATTGGCGACGCCACACCGTTCGATGTCACCGGCGTCGACGCTGCGGCGCGGCACACGCTCCACAGCTTCACTTGGCTGCACGACCTTCGCGCCGCGGGAAACGAAGACGCCCATGAAATGGCGCGCGACTGGACCATCGCCTGGCTCAAGCAAGCCGGCGGCCGCGACGCCATCGCCCGCGACGTTGCGGTAACCGCGCGACGCGTGATGAGCTGGCTTTCACACGCCGACATTCTGCTTGAAGACGTCGACCACGATGTCTGGGATGCCGTTTTGGCGTCCTTGGAAACGGATGTCCGGGTCGTTGCCCGCCGTTGGCCAGAGGTTGCCTCGCCCGATGACCGGCTTGCCGCCATCCTGGCATTTCTGGCTGGCACAACCGCTCTGCCGCGCTGCGGTGCGCCGTCCGAAGCCGCACGGACCAGGGCTGCAAACGCCGCCGCCGAAATCGTTTTGGAAGACGGCAGCCACATCACGCGCAACCCGGCCAATCTGATTGGGTTCTGCCTCGATGCAATCCCCATTCAAAAAGCGTGCGATGCCATCGGCCTGCCTCTGCCAGCACAGGTCAACCAGCGCATCCAGGCAGCACTGTGCCATCTTCGCATGATGCGCCACGCGAATGCTGAGCTGGCCCGTTTTAACGGCGTCAGCACAACGCCACGCGCACAAATCGGCCGATTGTTTTTGCTCGTCGCCGCTCTGGACGATCCAGGGCGCCGACATCAAAGCGGCGGTTACATCAGGCTGGTTGCGGGGCAAACGAGTTTGATCGCCGACGTTGGCCCGACGCCCGCGCCGTCGCACGCACTCCACGCCCATGCCGGCGCACTGTCATTTGAATTGATGGCAGGCACCACCCCGGTGATCATCAATGCCGGCGCACCGGCCGCCAACTGCGCAATCGACCGGCGGTTTCGGGATCAGGCGCGCGGCACCGCAGCCCACTCCACGTTGGTGCTTGCCAACAAGGCCTCCGCCAACCTGGCGCACGAAGGCAGCGTTCTGGCAGGCATCGCCAAAGGCCAACCGGTCCACGGTGTCGGTCGCATGCCCTGCGACACCCACGAACACGCTGACGGCACGCTTGAGGCAACCGCCGCACACGACGGCTACGCGAAGGCGTTCGGCCTGCGCCACACCCGGACATGGCGGCTTGCGCCCAACGGCGAGAGTCTTTCCGGGACCGACCGGATCAGCGCGCACAATGCTGGCTTGCCTGTGCGGCTTGCAACCGATCTGCCCGTGGCGATCCATTTCCATCTTGCGCCTGGCGCGGCCGCAAAGATCAGCGCTGAAGGATCTGCGGTCTTGATCACGCTGCCCGATGGCGATGTCTGGGAGCTGTCAACGCCGAACGCCGAGGCCAGTGTGGAACGCTCGACCTATTTCGCAGATGCAGCCGCGCCGATTGCATGCGAACAGATTGTCTTGCGATGCACGACGCATGGTGAAACCACGGTGAATTGGCGCCTTGCCAAACGTGCGCACGCTGACTGACACAGATCGCGCAACCGCGTGCTCCGTTTTCCGTTGCATTGCGACCTACGACCGTTGCCAGGCGCGCACGCATCAGTTGCGCGCTTTGATGGAGACCCCGCCATGGCCAAAGACCCGCGATTGACCCGCGCGTTGATCTCTGTGTCCGACAAGTCGGACCTGGTCGATCTCGCCCGCGACCTGCACGAGCGTGATATCGAACTGGTGTCGACTGGCGGAACTGCCGCATCCATTGCCAAGGCCGGCATCCCGGTGCGCGATGTGTCTGATCTCACCGGCTTCCCGGAAATGATGGACGGCCGTGTCAAGACGCTGCATCCCAAAGTCCATGGCGGTTTGCTCGCCGTCCGCGCCGATGCCGATCACATGGCGGCAGCGCAGACGCACGGGATCGAGATGATCGACTTGCTGATCGTGAACCTCTACCCCTTCGAAGCGACGGTCCGCCGCGAAGCCGACATGGCCACCTGTATTGAGAACATTGACATTGGCGGGCCGGCCCTGATCCGCGCGGCCGCAAAAAACCACGGAAGCGTCACGGTCATTGTCGATGCCGAAGACTACGACAAGCTCACCGCCGAACTGGACGAGTACGCTGGCGCAACAAGCCACGAGTTTCGCTGCGCAATGGCAGCCAAAGCCTTTGCCCGCACAGCCGCCTACGATGCGGCGATCGCCAACTGGTTCGCGACGGAGTTGGAAGATCCCGCACCGGCCTACCGGGCGATCGGCGGCCGCTTGGTCCAGCCGCTGCGCTATGGCGAGAACCCCCACCAGACGGCGGCGCTCTACCGCACAAGCGAAGGCCGCCCCGGCGTCGCCACCGCGACCCAAGTCCAGGGCAAGGAATTGTCGTTCAATAATCTGAACGACACCGACGCCGCGTTTGAGCTTGTATCCGAGTTCGACCCGTCCGATACGGCCGCCGTCGCCATCATCAAGCACGCAAATCCATCCGGCGTTGCGTGTGCTGAAACACTTCTGGCAGCCTACGAACGCGCCCTGCGTTGCGACCCCGTAAGCGCGTTCGGCGGCATCATTGCCCTGAACCGGCAGGTGGATCCAGAAACCGCCGAGGCGATCACGAGCTTATTTGCCGAAGTTGTGATCGCGCCGAGCCTGCACGACGATGCCCGCCGCGTGTTTGAGGCAAAGCGAAACCTGCGTGTGCTCACGACGGGCGACCTACCAGACCCGCGCGCGCCCGGCCTGTCGGTCCGCACAATTGCCGGCGGTCTTCTCGTGCAATCGCGCGACGACAAGGTCATCGACGATCTGGAATTGAAAGTTGTGACGAACCGAGAGCCCACGCCTGAGGAAATGCGCGATCTGAAATTCGCCTTCCGCGTCGCAAAGCACGTCAAATCGAATGCGATTGTTTTTGCCAAACACGAAGCGACCGTTGGCATCGGTGCGGGCCAGATGAGCCGCATTGATTCAACACGGATTGCGCACGCGAAGTCTCAGGACGCCGCCAAGGAAGCCGGCGCCGACGCCGCGTTGACGCAAGGCTCGGTGGTCGCCTCAGATGCCTTTTTCCCATTCCCCGACGGCGTGCTGGCCGCAGCCGACGCCGGCGCAACGGCCGTCATCCAGCCTGGCGGGTCGATCAAGGACGACGAAGTCATCGCCGCTGCCAACGAACGCGGCCTTGCCATGGTCCTGACGGGCGTCCGCCATTTCCGGCACTGAGGGTTGCGCGATGCAGGATGCCCGCCCGTCTGACGATCAGCAAGACTTGTTTGCTGCCCACGCGGGCAAACCACAAAACGCGACGACGGCTGATCAGTGCAACAGCGGCGCCGGCACGACTTTGCGCCCTGCAACGCTCGACGACTGGCCGACCATTCGCAAATGGCTGCGCCTGCCCGCCGTCGAAGCCTGGTGGGGCCCCGCCACCGTGACCGAAGGCGCGGTTCTGGCCGTGCTCCAAACCAAGCAAGCCATCGCTCGGATCATTATCGCAGACAACCGGGAGGTCGGTTACGCGCACGCCGCTGATGCCTGCATTTGGGGCGAGGCACTTCCCGACGGTCTTCGCCCTGGCACTTGGGAACTCGACGTGTTCATCGCCGATCCAAGCGCGCGTGGTCGTGGGCGCGGCCCAGCGGCCGTCCAGCAACTGATGTTGGAAGTTTTTGCAACGACGCTGGCGCCCGCCGTTTGCGTGTGCCCGCCGCTTCACAACGAGCACGCTGTCCGCGCCTACGAGAAAGCCGGGTTTTCCTGGGCAACCGTGCAACCTTCGACCCATCGCGGGCCAGCGTGGTTCATGGTCGCAAACCGCGCCTCGGGCATCACATG
>CAZOGY010000042.1:15163-25894 GCA_964579305.1 uncultured Hyphomicrobiaceae bacterium | reverse complement strand
CAGGTGCGGCTGGCCCTGACTTTGGGCCGGCCGTGTCCGTCGGCGTCTGCCGTTCCAGCGAGCGTGCCGGCGCCCGTAGACCAAAACAGCGGTTTGATGCGCCGCGACGCTTGTTTGTTCACAATCGCCGATTACGCTGTGGGTCTGTCCCAACGCGCAAGGTGGAAAATCGGCATGAGCGGCAATGGACCGTCAGCATCGCGTCGAGAAGCGATCGCCCGCATTCGGACGGCCCTGATCGAGAAGAAAATGACGCAGGCTGAGCTTGCGGATGCGGCCGACTGCCATGAAAAAACGATCCAAAACATGCTCAGCGGCCAGAACGTGCGTGACCAAACGCTGTTCGACGTCGCCATGGTGCTCGGGCTGGATTTCGAACAGGTGCGGGCCGACTGGACCGGCAAGGCCACATACTATGATGTCCCATCCGACGTGCCAGGCAATCCAGCACCCGGCTCGGACGTCGCACCCGTCTACATGGGGGCCTACACCCGCCCGGCCGTCGAACATCTGATCGGCAGTTACCTGACCTTGCGGCCCGGGTTCACCGTGGCTGATCTCGTGATTGCCTATCGCACCGAGATCACTTGGGATCCGGAATGGCCAAGCCTCGTTTTTGAGGAGTTCTCGCGGCCAGACGCTGCCTACAATCATCGCGGCCGCTTGCATGTGCCGTCGTCGTCCTCGTTCATGCACCTCGTGTCGCTGACCCGCGGGGCGATGCGCACGATTATCGTGTCGCAACTCGACCAACTTGGGATGATGCGCGGACTGATCACGACCGTCAGCCGGGCCGGCGCTGTCAGCGTGCCGGTCAGTGCGCCGATCGTCTACGTCAAGCGGGACCTCATGGACACCGACGAGTTTGGCGAGATCCGTCAGGACGCTGCGCGATATGGCGAGTATCGCGGGCTTTTGGATGAGGCGACGCGCGATGGATTTGCGCGATTGGTGCCTTAGATCAAATCAGGTTCGCATGCGTTCACCTGCCTTGATCTCGGTTTTTGATGGGTGTTGCATCTTGTCGTTCAGGCGCAACCGCTTGAACCGGCAGAGGTCCCGGCCGCGCGGCCGGGCCACCTTGGTGCGGCTTGGCTGAACCGAGCCGACTTCCGGGCGGGCGCAGCGTATCTGCCAAGCGCGCTGTCGCACACGGTGATCTCGACGCCCCGTGCCCTGCATCGTGCTGACCTTGTGCAAGAACTTGTGCGCGAGATCAGCATTTTTGCGGATGTCAACGCCGGATCTCTAAAGTTTGGGATTTCGGTTAAATCAGACAGAAACGCCTTCGCTGTATCTCTCAAACGCCACTTTTGGGAGCGACACATCCTCAGTCCGAATGATTCGGACAGAGTTTGCGTAGACGGGGGTCGTCGCATGAACTTATGCCAAGGGGCGCACGCTGCGGGATCGCGGGCGTGGCTCAACGGGGGCGTTTGGGCTTTTGTGTGTGCCGCGGCTTGCGTGATGGCGAGCACGACGGGCGCTGAAGCCAGCGGTACGGCCGGGCAATCCACGTCCATTGGATCGGGGCTTTCAAACCTCGTGTCCAAGATCATCGGCATCGAACAGCCGAAAAAGGATCCGCGCACACGGTTCATCGTGTCGCTGTCCAAGGCGACACCATTTCAAGTGACCGCACTGGAGCGGCCCAACCGTGTCGTGGTCGACATGGGCCGGGTGAACTTTCTGCTTCCGAGCGCGCCTGACAAACAAATCGGCGTCGTGACATCGTTCCGCGGGGGGCTGGCCTCGGCTGACAAGACCCGGATCGTCATCAATGTGAGTGAGCCGGTTGTGATCAACCGGGCCCTTATTCGTGACAATCCGAAAACCCGCACACCTGAATTGGTGATTGATATCTTGCCGTTGCGGGCGAAGGCTGCATTCGAAGCGCAACAGTCGGCGGAACGCAGCAAGGTTCAACAGGCCGCGATGGGGCTTGGCATCAAGGCCGCGCTGCCAAAATTCCAGCCGCCAACGCCAAAACCGGCCGCTTCGCCGCAAGAGCTGCGCAAAAAATCCGCAAAGCCGCTCATCGTTGTCGATCCAGGTCACGGCGGGCGCGATTCGGGGGCAAAGCGGTTCGGCCTTCAGGAGAAAAACGTCGTTCTCAAGTTTGGCCTGAAGTTGCGCGATAAGCTTTTGGCGACTGGCCGCTATCGCGTGATCATGACGCGCTCGACCGACATCTTCATTCCGCTCGGCCGGCGGATCTCACTTGCTGAGCGCAACAATGCTGACCTGTTTATCTCCGTCCATGCCGATTACGCAGGGTCACGTGCGCGCGGGGCGACGATCTATTCGTTGCGGCAGCGAACGGCGGCACGGCTGCGCGGCACCGCACGCAAGGAAGTCACGCGACAGGTCCTGACGAAGCTTAGCAAAGGCGAGATGTCGCGCGTTCAGAAAGTGGCCACCGACGTTGGGACGATCCAGAAAATCCTCACGGATCTTGCTCAGCGCGAGGTGGAGAACAACTGGCATCGCACGACCGCGATTTCCGACAACGTCGTCAAATACATGTCGGGATCAACCAACATGCGGCGCGATCCCGATAAGCGGGCTGGTTTCCGCGTGCTGCGCACGGCCAAGGTCCCATCAATCCTGATTGAGCTGGCCTATATCTCCAATCGCCGCGACGCACGGAACCTGAACTCCGATAAGTGGCGCGAGCGCGTTGCCACCTCGATCAGCGAAGCGGTCGACCGTTATTTCAGCGACCCGACGACACGCTTCCCGCTTTAAGCGAGCGCGGCCTGGCTGGTTGACCGGGTCGCCGACACCGATGTGGTCGCTTGCCTTATAATGAAAAACTTCCTGAAATGACGAAACCGGCCAATCGGGCCGGTTTCTTTGTATCTGGTCGGTGGGAGGTGGTCCCGCGTCGCATCGACCATAAAACGCATGACACTCGCGACGATTGCGGGCGCACGTGCCGACGAAGCTCACTCAGGTCGTACTTGGCGGATTGGTCATACACTGTCGCCAGCGGACACACCTCAGCCAATCGATCTCGAGACGCCGCAAACGGGCCATAACGGAATCGAGCCACTCAAAAGCAGGTACGGACCGCAGATTATGACGCTTCGGCATTGGCCACCCCATCGTCGTCTTGCCAGGGCTGCACGGTCACGCCGTCCAACGGCCAGCCCATGACAAGCCAAGCAACACGCGGCTGAGCGCGTGCTGATCGCAATGCCGATGGGGCAAAAGCAGTTTTCGAGAGACGACCGGCAGCGGTCCAAAGATAGATCGGGCGTTGCACCCGATCGGTGAGCGGTTGGTGCATCACCGCCAGGGTCATAGCGGACCCAGCGTTGCGCCGAGACTGCCCGTGGGCAGAGGTGGCAAGCTCAAGACACGAACCATGGGCCACTCCCAAGATCCGACGCGCACCAGCAGGCTAACCAGGAGCCTGCACGTCTAACCGCATGACCGGCATACGATGATTCGCGCGACAGGACCGTGACGGCTGTTCAGGCAGTTTGCCCGCTTGGCCGGCACGGTCGCGGCTTCGTAGCGATCGGTTGCATCGTTATGCAGTGTCATGCCGCGGCCGTTGCTGTTGCAGCGCGCGCGGCTTTTTGGACCGCCTTTTGGACCTTTTCGAATGCACGCACCTCGATTTGCCGGATCCGTTCGCGGCTTACGCCGAACTCATTGGAGAGGTCCTCCAGCGTGATCGGCTCTTCCGACAGGCGGCGGGCCTCAAAGATGCGGCGCTCGCGGTCGTTGAGGTCGTCCATCGCCTGCGAGAGATAACTGCGACGTTGCTCCAGCTCCTGGCGGTCGGCGTAGGTTTCTTCCTGGTCCGGCTCGTCATCAACAAGCCAATCCTGCCATTCACCAGACTCTGAATCCGCGCGCAAAGGTGCGTTCAGCGACGTGTCACCGGTCAACCGCCGGTTCATCGACACAACGTCCTCCTCCGACACGCCAAGCTTGGTGGCAATGGCCTCCACCTGATCTGGCTTCAGGTCGCCGTCCTCAAGCGCTTGGATCTGGCCCTTCATGCGCCGCAGGTTGAAGAACAGTTTTTTCTGCGCCGCAGTCGTGCCCATCTTCACCAAGCTCCAAGAGCGCAAAATGTACTCTTGGATTGAGGCGCGGATCCACCACATGGCATACGTCGCTAGGCGAAAGCCGCGGTCAGGGTCAAAGCGTTTTACCGCCTGCATGAGGCCGACGTTGCCTTCAGAGATCACTTCGCCAATCGGCAAGCCGTAACCGCGATAGCCCATTGCGATGCGCGCGACGAGCCGCAGGTGTGACGTCACAAGCTGATGGGCGGCTTCGGCGTCGTCATGCTCCTGCAAGCGCTTTGCAAGCATGTACTCCTGATCCGGCTCCAGCATTGGGAACCGGCGGATTTCTTCGAGATATCGCGAAAGACCACCCGAGCCTTCAGCGACCGTTGGAAGTGTTTTCGCAGACATCTTGTCCCTCGTTTCAAGCTGCGCGACACGAGGTCACGCCTCACAGTTCGGTGTCGTCATCTGGCTGCCGACACCGGAACCTGCCCAAAGCCCGCCGCGTCACCCGTGAATGTGTGAGCGGCCGTTGGCTCATGCATCCGATGTTTCAACGTGACGGAGAAACCTTTTCCGTCGGTTGTCGGTCAGTACCGGTTGTTACAGCTCGTCTGGTTCAATCCCACAGGCAACGTGCTCAACATGCAACGCACAAGCCCGAGATCTAGTTTGTCGTACATGTCGCGGACGTGTGATTTCCCCCGCGTGACGCCAATGAATGCCCTAACGCACCAATGATGTTCCCAACCGACAACGCGGCGTTTGCGGCCGACTGCACAATGCAGCCGCCGTCTATCGCAAGATCCGCTCGATATTTATGTTTTGAGACACGTAAGTATACACGGAACGCAGAACAAATCAAGACCAATCGCTGAGCGCTTTTTGAAGTCGCGCGAGATCGTCCGGCAATTCCACCTCAAATTCGCAAGCTTTGCGGGTTTGCGGGTGCTCGAAAGCCAGAACCTCTGCGTGCAAAGCCTGCCGGTCTAACAGTTCCAGCGCGGCCCTGACGCCGGGGGGCAACTGGGTTTCGCGTGACGCAAAGCCCCGCCCGTAGACGGGATCGCCAAGCAAGGGATGGCCAAGCGCCGTGAGATGCACGCGGATTTGGTGGGTTCGCCCGGTCTCAAGCACCGCGGTGAACTCGGTCACGATCAGCCCGGGAACCGCTTCATGCGGTGCGGCTGAGCGATCCGCATCCCGATCAGGGGGCGCATATTCGGCCGCCCGCATCGCGTGCGTCACCGCTTCGCGGCCATGCGGCTCTGGAACGATTGCCATTTTTCGGCGGCTTGTCGGGTGGCGGCCAATACGACCGTCAGCAAATAAGGTGGGACGCACGAAGCGGTTCCAAGCAAATCCCCGGTATTGGCGATGGAGCCTGCCGTCACGTCCATGGGCTGCGAATTGTTCCGACAGCGACCGGTGCGCACGATCGGTCTTAGCCACCACCATCAAACCGGATGTGAGACGGTCCAGCCGATGGACAATGCCCGGCCGCTTGACACCGCCAATGCCGGACAAGCTGTCTCCGCAGTGCGCGATCAAGGCGTTGACGAGGGTGCCGTCCTGCCTTCCGGCACCGGGATGAACAACCAGGCCAGCAGGCTTGTTCAAGACCAGCACGTGACCGTCTTCAAAGACGATATCCAGGGGGAGCGCCTCACCCTTGGGCTCGGCCTCTTGCGCGGGCGGGATGATCATCGCCAGGGCCTGGCCCGTCCGCAGCTTGGCGCCGGGGTCCACCACGATCTCGCCATCGATCGTGACCTGGCCCTGCTTGATCAAAGCTTGCACGCGCGCACGGCTCATGTCATCGGCAGCGGCGGTTAAGACGCGGTCCAAACGCTGGCCGTGATCTTCTGGACTGATTTCAAAGTTCAGCGACATGGTGCTCGTCTGGACGACGCTTGGCGCAGGTGCAAGCCATTAAGACCCGCGTGGTGTCACCGATCCGGCATGGCACGCCAAGCCTGGAACGGAGGCCCCCTGTTGAGCGCGCAGAGCGATGATGACCACACCGTGCGCGGGGGCCCGAACGCGCCGCAATCCGACATGGCCGTGCCACAGCCCTATACGCCCAGGCAGTTATTCTGGCTGAAAATGCTGGTCGGCGGACTGGGCGTCGCGATCCTGCTCGCCTTCGTGGGGATGATCGCGGGTGTTTTGCATGTGCGTGAGGAAATCGCCGCACGCAAGGCTGCGGAGGCGGCAGCGGCGCCGGCGGCTACAGACCGCATGACGCCGAGCGTGCGCACGCAACAGCGAGATCAGGACCTTGCGGCCCCGGCCAAGCCACCCGGCGGGGGTACCTTGCCGCGCTCGATTGCGCTAAAATTGCCGGCTGACGCGCGGGTGCAAACGCTTGAATTGAGCGGCAATCGCATCGCCATCGCATTCACGTCAAACGCCGGCGACGGCATTGTTATCGTGGCGGTTGATACCGGCCGCGTTCTGCAACGCATCAGGATCACACCGAGAGCCTCGGACCCGTCTGCGAACAGCCAGTAGGCCCGAAGCACGGCCGGGATCGGGTGCCGGTCACTTCAGATCAACCTCGTAGGCGGTATCCTGCAGCTTGGCCAAGCGCTCGAGAATGGCAATGGGCCGGTCCTCGATATCCCAGATCACGCTTTCGACGACGAGGATGGGATTGCCGTCCGGCACATCGAGCTGCGCAGCCTGCTCGCCGGAAGCTACCCGGGCGGTGAGCCGATCGCGAGAGCGTTGTGGGATCACGCCGAACTCGTTGATGAAAAGTGCGAAAATGTTGAGTGGCAGCCGCTTGGTCGTGTCGAGCCCAGGGAAGAGGTCGAGGGGCGCCGTCAGCTTTTCGAGCACGCGAAACTTGGCATCGCGCCTGCAAATTCGAGAGATCCGGACAATCTGATCGTCCGCCTCCAGGCGAAGATCGCGGGCTTCACGTGGCGTTGGCACATCGACCACTTGGCTTGTCACCGTCGCGATCGCACCAACGAACGCGTCGTGGCCGGTCGCCGTCGATCGAAAGCGGCACAACCGTTCGTTCTGCTGATTTGCAAGATCGGTAACGAAAGTTCCCCGGCCCTGCTTGCGCGTGATCCAGCCCCCAACTTCGAGCCCCTCAAGCGCTTTGCGCGCCGTGCCAACGCTGACGCCGTACTCGCGGGCCAAATCCGCCTCGCTTGGCAGCAACATGCCAGGCGACCAGTCCCCCGCACGGATCCGCTCCCGCAGACGTTGGGTCAATTGCGCGTAGAGCGGTCCTGCATAAAGCCTGCGATCACGCTCTTCGAAAGCCATTTGGTCAAAGGCCATAAACTCGTTTCTCCGCCGACTTAGCCACCCCACACGATCCGACCGCCCCGCAGCTCTCCAACCCATCCAGCTCGCCCCGCGCATGGCCGCGCACAGCGATGCTCAATCGGTTGATCGACTGGCGAAACCTCCATCGTTCCGCATTGAGTTGGATCTTCTTCCCATGAAGACTTTCTTCATACTGCGCAGCCGATTTGCCCTCAATCCAATTATATAGCAGATATAAGGTTATGCACAGGAAATATGATTTTCTGTTGTGATTGCATGCTCGCGCTGAACTGGGTAGGGACGAATATTGCGCGCGGAACGCTGGTCACACCACCACAGTCACGCCAGTGGATCGTGCGATGGGACCAGAAGACCAGTGGCTGCGTCGTCGGCGGAGGGCCGTGGCGGATTAGGGACCGCTGCTGCTCAAGAGGACATAGGCGGCAGCACCGACAACGAGCGCTGCGAGCACGCCAACGACGAAACCGGTGATCTGGCGGCGAGGGGTGTCAATCTCAGCATCATCGCTCGTGCGAAACACGATCTCGACGGCGGGCCGGCGGGCATCCGGCGGCAGGTGGTCGGCGCCAGCTTCCAGGTCAAACCCTGGATCGCCATGGTCCCGATCTGAGGTTGCGCGGCCAGAGCGTGTCTCGGCCCTGCCTTCCGACTTGGATTTCGCCGGATTGCGGCTCACGGCGTGCACCAGTCATGTGAGCCGGCGTTGGTTTGGCGGCCGCCTGGTGCCGCTTGGACATGCCGTCTCATTCCGGTTCGTCCATGTTGGAAATGCGTGCAACCAGATTGGGACGGGCCTGGGACTCGTTCTGGCCCGGCGGAGCCCCGGTTGCATCGTTCGCGGGCTGCGGCGGCCTGGCGACAAGGCGCGGGCGACGCTGGGAGTCGCCGTCGGCGGCGCCCATGGTTCCGGCGGAGGCGGCGGCGTCTTCCACCGGTTCGGTTGGTTTTGAGACTTCCTCAACAATGCGCTCGCGCAAACTGGGCCTGCGGCTATCGTGCGAAGCGCCGCGGCCGCTGCCATCAGCCCCGCGCCCGGAGGTTGTCGATCGACGGCCGCCGAGCCGGCGCAACTCGTCCATGAAGTGGGCAGCCTGCCGCGCCAGTTTGTCGTTTGCCGCGACAAGTTCAGCCTGCAGCGCCCGTGCCCGCGCGCGCTCAGACTGCAGACGCGTTTCAAGTTCCTTGACCTTGGCGTCCTGGATCGCGCTGGCGGCGCTGCCGCGCAAGCGGGGTGTGCGACCGTCATCGGTCTTCTCAAGGGACGCTAGCGTCTCCTTCAACACGCGGATCTCAGCGTCGCGATCCGCGATCGTTTCTTCAAGCGCGGAAAGTCTGGTGGCATCGGCCGGTGACATGTCAGCGCTGTTGAACAGGCCCGACAGCGGATCCCCAAGGGACGTGCCGGTCGGTATCGGCGGGGGCAGTTGCTGCGGACCATCGGCAATACCGCTTGCTTCGGGCAGGGCAACGGCCTCGCCATGGCGTTGCAAACGCTGGACCAAATCGGAGATCGTCAGGCCCTGGGCCCGGCTGCGCGCACGCAAGCGCTCCAACTCACCGCGCAGGGCGAGTTCACCGTCGCTAGCCGCGGCGCGAGCCTCACTTGCAGAGCGCGGCGTGCGCGTTTCCAGCCGCTCCTTCAACTGACCGATCTCGGCGCGCTGCTGATCGCCGATATCAATCGCTTCTTGCAAAGCGCGGTAGGCCTTGGCGCTTTCGACACGCAGCCGCGACACCTCCCGATCGCGCTGTTCCAGAGATCTTTGCGCCTCGCGCAAATGGCGCTCAACGTCGGGAACACGATCAGTGATGGTTTGCTCCAGAACACGGCGCGCATTCTCGTTCACTTCGAGCGCCGTCTGAAGTTCCTCGATCCCCTGCTTGAGTTCGCTGATTTGAGCATCGCGCCGATTGATGTCGATCCGGCTCTGGGCGGAGATCAACTGCAAGCGGTCGAGTTCAGACTTCAGATCATGGATCGACAGAGCATGTTGTGCCCTGAGCCGACTGTATTCGGCTTCGACCTCGTTCTCATCGACCGGTAAAGCGGCGCGGATGCGTGCGGTCGTTATTCGTACAGCGCGGCCCCAATACAGCGGCGCCATAAGCAAAACCAGCAAGCCCGCGATCAAAAAGCCGAGGCCAACAAGAAGCAGCGTTTCAACCGTGACCACGAGCCACCTCTTCGCGACCGCCGATCCGCCGGCCCTGTTGCGTCCCGTGGTCTAGCGCCTTGGCCACGGCAATGCCAGCCCCGTCACCACGAACCCGTGCTTTGCGATCCTGCGAACGGGGACGGCCCCACACCCATCGCGATACACGCACGAGCGGGTGCCGGCCGAAGACGCCGGGCGCGCCACGATCCGTACGCCCTAGAACGGGTTCCACGTTGGGCGTCTGGTATACTTCAGATAACCGACATTTGCGCCAAAGCGTAACCCGACACCGGCCCGGATCGGCGCAAGCGTGACATGATCGCGCTTTTGCAATTCCACGCCAACGCCACCGACGAGGTAAGCCGACCCCTGCACGCCGCCAAACCGCTGAAACAATTCTCGCGGATGACGCAGGTTGTAGATCAGAACCATGACCTTGGAGCCTTCACCCCCAAAGTCATAGCCCACTGATGGCCCCTGCCAGAACACCTTGCGGCCGCCCCAACGCTTGGTATAGAGGCGCCCTTCGCCGTACCGCAGCCCAGCCACGAACGCGCCGCCGGCATCTTCGCCCAGAATGTATCCGTTGGGCCGACCCTGGCGGCGGAAGGTATAGGCGATGGCGTCGGCAAGGCCGCGGCTTACCGCGCCAAAGAAGCCGTGTCCGGCGCGGATGATCTCGTTTTGCGTGTAGGTATCGCGGTCGTCGCGATCGCCGGGATCGTAATCGCGTCCCGTGTCGCGCGGATCAGTCTCGGGCGAAGCATATCGGCGACGCGGCGGCGCATCGGAATCATAGGGATCGCCTGAATAGCCATTGGGCTGACGCGGTGCAGGTGGCGGGTCGTAGCGCCGGTTGGCCGCGCCGCGATCGTCCGGCGCGCGATAATCAGGGGCTGGCGCGCGCGGGGCGCGGTTATCGTTACGTTGTTGCGGCGGGCGGCGGGCCGGAGGCGGGTTGTAGGGCCGTCCCGGCGCATAGGGGTCGGCTGCGCCGCCGCGTCCTGGCGTTGCTTGCGCGCCCTGTGGCGGTGGATCCCACGGCAAAGGCTCCTGGGCATGCGCCGGCAAGGCGCATTGAACAAAACTCAAAAAGCCAACGACCAGGGCCGTAACCAGCGCGCGCCAACCGTGGTGCGCGGCGGTCCAACTGACGTTTGGTCTCGTCATGCCGTTTCCTTTGGTCCCACACGGAACGGGTGTTTGAGCGATACAGCGCCGGCCGCGGCGTGCTT
>CAZOGY010000042.1:12398-15063 GCA_964579305.1 uncultured Hyphomicrobiaceae bacterium | reverse complement strand
CCGCTTCCTGGCCGCTTGCCACCGCAGTCAACCCGTTACGCGTCGTTTTGGTTCGGACTGAACCCCGAATGGCATCAAATTCTGGCACCAAATTATGTCGTTGCACCGACCGGCGAGATACCGGGCCTTCGGCACGCCTGGCATGACACGATGCTTCGCGGTGTCACGGCGATGCGCCTCAGTCGAGCGCGACATTGAGTTTGGCCAGAAAATCGGTCGGTTCAGGTGTGGCCCAGGCGAAAAACGCATCATGCCTGAAGTCGCGGTCCTGGTGGCCGTAGGTCACCGGCGTGCCGAAGCGGTCGGTCATGCATCCGCCGGCCGCCGTCAAGATCGCATTGCCAGCGGCCGTGTCCCACTCATTGATCGAGCCAAACCTGGGGTACACGTCGGCATCACCGCGCGCGATCAGGCAAAACTTTATTGAGGAATCGATTTGCACGCGATCATGCGCCGGCAGTTTGGACAGCCGCTGTTCCAAACGATCCGAAACGTACCGGCTGGTGGCGATACGCAAGCGGCCCGTTTCGCTGGGGCGGGTCCGTAGTCGCGTTGCGTGCGAGCCCATGCGGGCCAGCGCATCTTCGTTTGGCGCAACGGCAATCTCGTGCGCCGTGTCGGGCCCAAGCGTTACAAAAAGCTGGTCCAGCGCGGGTGCATAAACGACACCGAACAGGGCCCGTCCCCCAATGACGAGACCGATGTTCACGGTGAAGGCCGTGCGCCCTTTGACGAAACCACGGGTTCCATCGAGGGGATCGACCAAGAACAGGACGTCGGCAACGTCGGGGATCCGCCCTGCGCTTGCCTCTTCTTCGGCGACCACGGGAATCTGAGGGGCCACGGTTGCCAGCGCCTCCAGGATGATCGCTTCGGCTTCGCGATCGGCCGCCGTAACCGGGGATTCATCGCTTTTGCGCTCGACCGCGACGCCATCGCCAAAATGGCGCATGATCGCGGCACCGGCCCTGAGAGCTGCGGGCACCAGCGCTTGGGCCAAATCGCGGTAATCAGAATCGGTGTGAAGCATCAGATCTTTTCTTGGTCACGGGCCGCGCGAACTTGCGCTTTGCCGTATGCCTTAAGGCAGATTTGCCGCCGCGAACAAGGCATGCAGAGGAGAGTTGCCCGTCCCAGGCTCTACGGATTGGTCCCATTACCAGGCGCGCGAACTGGGTTGTCGCGGCAAGCCCCCACAGAAATCCGAACGCCTGGACTTTTCAACACTGACGACGCGGCGTAATTTCAAAGCAAGGGTTGGGCCCTACAGTTGCTCGCGTCGCGCCCCCGCGCTGGAGCACCCGCCCGACCAAACCTACGCGCTTGGCGTGGGCAGTGGGCTTGGCCGATTGCACGGCGGGCCACGACGCTAGAGGGGCTTAGTTTCATGACGCAAGCGCTTGCGGCTGCATCCGCGGCCGATCAACCGATGTCGGCGACACTGCCGGTTGAACCCAATGACCTGGAAATCGCGGCGTTGATCGCAAGCAAAATCTGCCACGATGTGATCGGGCCGGTTGGCGCGATCTACAATGGCCTGGAAATCCTGGGCGATGACGATGGCGCCGACGCCCAATCCTACGCCCTTGAGGTGATCCGCAGCGTGACCGAGCAGGCCTCTGCACGGCTTCAGTTCGCGCGGTTTGCATTCGGCGCATCGGGCTCGGCCGGGTCGTCGATCGACCTGAACTACGCGCGCGAAATTTCGGATGGCTACGTCCGGGCGATCAAGCACACCCTCACCTGGGATGCCATCAGCGGCCACATGGCGAAGGACAAGGTTAAATTGCTGCTCAACCTGGTCGCCAGCGGCGTTGCTGCCTTGCCGCGCGGCGGAGAGATCGCGGTGCAGGTCACCGGGACGATTGAAGTTCCCCAATTCACGCTGACGTGCCGCGGCAAGGGAGCGCGTACGCCAAACTTTCTCGGTCAATTGATCGCTGGTGAAACCCTTGAGGCGGTCGATCCGATGTCGATCCAGGCCTACTACACGTGGCGACTGGCGCAAGTTGCCGACATGACGTTGACAATCGAAAGCGGCGGCGAGGGCGCGATCATTATCCACGCCACGTGAGGTTTTTGTGCGCAGCCTATGGGCAGCGCCGCGACCTGGGATGGGCGCATCTGCGGCCGGTTCCATGCCGGCGCTGCTCTTTTTGGGCAGGCCGTTGACTTGATTGACCATCGCAAGGCTGCCGGCGCGGCCTGCGAGACATCCAGACGCAACGCCGGCTTGGCTGAGAGAGGAACAACCGGGATGTTAAAAGTCGCGCTGATTGTCGACGAAACTGAGATCGTGCGTGCGGTGTTGGTACGCATCCTGGCCGAAGCCGGGTATTTGGCCGTTGAATGTGCTTCGGCGTCCGAAGCCATCGCGCGCATTCAAGCGAGCGAGGATGATGTGCCTGAGCTCGTCATCGTCGATTGGATGTTGTCGGATCCGGGACCCTTCTCCGTTATCCATGCTGTGCGTGCCCGGCCCGATTTCGCGCGAACGCAGATCATCTTCGGCCTCACGGACATGGATGCCGACCTGATCGACCGAGCCAAGGCCGCTGGGGCCTCGGCGATCTGGCAAAAGCCATATGATGCGCTGAGCCTGCAGGAAGTCCTGTCGGACATTCGCCGCGCCGCCTGACAGACGATGCTTGAGAGACGATGCTTG
>CAZOGY010000042.1:9779-12298 GCA_964579305.1 uncultured Hyphomicrobiaceae bacterium | reverse complement strand
TGGGTGCTGAGCCGCGGCGGCGATTACGCGCAAGCTTATGAAGATTTATTCTTTTCTTTGAGGGCCTTATCTTTTTCGACCACATATGGCGGGCCGTTCCAGCACACCGATGCCGATGCCTTGCAGGTCCACTCGTCAAACACGATCAGGTCGATGAACAGCTTGCACTCGACCGATTTCTTGCCGGTCCGATAGCGCTTAATGCCCTGCTCTTTCGTCCAGCGGGCTATGTACTTGTCCAGAAGTGCCTTCGCATCTCGCGTCGGCCCCTCCTTGCCGTAGTCGTTCACGGAAAAGCCAAGCCGGGTGCAGGTCCTGGCTGATGCGGTGGACGCCGATGCGGCAATGGCGGCAAGGGCACAGACGATCGCAAGCGTGCGAACAAACATGGTGCGGTCCTCAATGCGAGACAGTTAACGGCCGTTAGGTAGCCCAAGGCTTGGCGGCCCGCCACCTCGATCGGCGCACGCCACGCGCATGTGACTGCAATCGTGGCGCCCGCGGCACGGCGTTCATGGACCCAGAGCCATCCGAGCTGGCACAAGCTGGTTCAATGCGCCGCGATCCAGGGCGGTGAGGGTTACCGAAGGGCGCCAGCGGTGGCTGCGGCCAGCGACGGCGCGGCGTTGATGGGCCTCATCGGGCTTGTGGGCGGCCTCGGTTTGAGGGGACGGCACGGTGTGGCGAACGCGCGCGTTTGTCTGGGCCATCGCCACGGTCGGCGCCGGCCTGATCGGGGTTGGCCAGGACGATCACGCGGCCATTGGCATGGGTATCTCGGCCGAGCACGCGCGCAAGGCTGTTCAACACGTCGGCAATGCTTTCGGCGAACCCGAACGGTGGGTTCATGACAATCAAGCCGCAACCGTTCAGCCGGTTAATCACCCGCTCTGACTGGATCAGAAGTTCGCATGCCAAAGTTTCCCGACGTGCGGCTTTGGCAATGTCCTTATGGAACCGGTTGATCGCGCGGCGGTCCTTGATTGGATACCAGAGTAGGGCAATGCCGGTTTCGAAACGCGTTGTGACCGTCGCCAACGAGGTGACAAGACGCTCAAGTTCGCCGGTTTGCTCAAACGGTGGATCAACCAGGATCAGACCGCGCCGCTCAGGCGGTGGCAATACAGAGGAGAGCAACTGCCAACCGTCGCCCTTTGTGGCCTTGGCGTTCGAAAACGGCTTCAGCGCTGTGCGCAACGCAGTGTGCGCGCCAACTTCGGGTTCGTTGGCAACCAATCGATCCTGAGGGCGGAGTAAATGCGCAGCGAGCCAGGGGCTGCCGGGATAGCATTTTGGACTTGCCGTCGTCTCAGGTTCGCCCGCCAGGGCATCGCAGGCGGAGACCGCTGAAAGGTAGGGCGCCATGGCCTCCCGAACGGCGGGGCTGAAACCGTTTGGCGCCGATGAAGCATGGCTTAGCCGACCAATGCCGTCCGCCCATTCTGCGCCGCGCACGGCTTCCTCGGCACACAGATCATAAAGCCCTGCGCCCGCGTGCGTATCGATCACGCAGAATGGCTTGTCCTTGCGTTTCAAGTGCTCAATCACCGTCGCAATGGCGATATGTTTCATCACGTCAGCAAAGTTGCCGGCGTGGAACGCGTGGCGATAGTTCATGCGCGCTTTTCCCAACGGCCGGCTTCGGTCTGCTGCCAATAGGTGACCGCCAGGTGATGCTGTTTACCCCACCGCCACATCTCCCGGGCGGTGGCTACGGCTTCCGGATCGCCGCCATCGAACATGTAGACAATGCGTTCGTAATTGCCGGGCTCTGAAAGTCTTGCACCGTCAACAAGGAACCGGACCTGGGCCCCGTTCGGATCGGTCTCGGCGTCGGTGAGAAAAATCGGTTGGCTGGCCGGATCTCCGTCGGACGCCGCGCCGTGCGGTAGAAAGCTATCGTCGCGGTAGGTCCACAAGAGATCGTTGAGCGCATCCACGCGCGCCGTTGAACCTGCCTGGACGATGCACCGCCACCCGCGCTGAAGGCTACGCTCCAGCAGGTTTGGCAGCACAATCTCAAGCGGGTCGCGCTCCAGGTGGTAGAATAGCATCTCGGCCAAATGCTGCGCTCATCGCCAGGTTGCTCGTTATCACGCGGGCACAGCCGCTATCGTTCCAGCTATCGTCTCCTCGACAACCAGCAGGACCGGGGCAGCGCCCTCACGTGGATCAATAGCCATATTTGGCGGCGAGCCCGGAGTCGATCAGCGCTTTCTTGCAAACGGGGCTCAGGTGCTTGGCATATGACTGCATGCAGCGCCGCATGCGCGCCGATCCAACCTTGTAGCGCGGACAAAAGCGCTTGTAGTCGCTTTTGCAATAGATCCGCACAATGCGGGGATAGGCGCCGGCCTGGGGCACAAACACGTTGAACGTTGCCGTGCAAAGTACTGCTGCAAGCGCCAGCTTGGCGCCACGGCGGCTGAATTGCGAAAGCGTTTGGATGGCAGCGGCGGTGTTGGTGCGGAACGTCATGGCGTACTTTCTAATTCAACTTTCTCAGCAGGCGGTGATGC
>CAZOGY010000042.1:0-9679 GCA_964579305.1 uncultured Hyphomicrobiaceae bacterium | reverse complement strand
GCCGACGCGCCATTGAGCCGACGCGCCATTAACTTGGCACGTCTATGGCCGCGAACGTGCAGGCTGACCGCCTCGCCCTTGCAGGTGATGTTTGCGGGTTGCGACGTCAAGTTCAGATCATGATGACTAAGATTTATCGAAGGGATTGTTTCCACGTCGAAAATTTAGACGAATGGGTACGCCTGGAAGTCCAAAGGTCGCGCGAAGGGAGTTCGTCAGATAGCGCTCGTAGGACTTCGGCAAGCCTTCGGGCTGGGAGGCGAAGGCAGCGAACGTCGGCGGGCGGGTGCGCGGCTGGGTGATATAGCGGATGCGCACGCGGCGGCCTTTGACTGTCGGCGGCTGATGACGTTCGACGGCCTCCGCCAGCCACCGATTGAGGTCGGGCGTGGAAATCCGCGTGTTCCAGATGCGGTCGTTCGCGACGACGGCTTGCATCAGCCGGTCAAGCCCCTGTTCGGCCAGAGCCGACAGCGTCACGACGGGGACGTCTGGCACTTGAGCCAATTTGTCGGCGACCAATTTGCGGATTTCGGCAAGCCGCTTCTGCTTATCGGGGATCAGATCCCACTTGTTGACGCCAATCACAAGGGCGCGCCCCTCTTCGGCCACGTGGGCGCCGATCGTCAGGTCCTGGTGCTCGAACGGCCGCTCTGCATCCACAAGCAGGACGACCGTTTCCGCAAAGCGGACCGCGCGCATGGCGTCGCTTGCCGACAGCTTTTCAGCCAGCGCGTTGATCTTGGAGCGGCGGCGCAAACCGGCCGTGTCATAGAGTTCAAAATCGCGGCCGCGCCATGCGAAAGGACTTGCGATGCTATCGCGGGTCAGTCCGGGTTCGGGGCCCGTGATCATGCGATCCTCGCCCAGAAGGGCGTTGACGAGCGTCGACTTGCCCGCGTTGGGACGACCGACAATTGCCAGCCGAAGTGGCCGCGCGGCGCGTTGTTCGTCGGTTTCCTCGGCATCGTCATTTGCGCCTGGATCGACAGGGGTCGCGGATGGATCGATCCCCAGCGCAGCAAGGATCTCAAGCGTCAGATCGCTCAAGCCTTCCGCATGCTCTGCGGATATGGCGAGCGGATCGCCCAAGCCGAGTTCAAAAGCCTCGTAAACCCCAGCACGCGCTCTCTCACCCTCGCACTTGTTTGCAATCAACAGCGAGGTGACGCCGGACCTGCGTACGATGTCGGCAAATTCCCTGTCGGCGCCGGTCAGCCCAGCGCGAGCATCGATCACGAACAAGACAAGGTCGGCTTCGGCGATGGCCATTTCGCTTTGCGCGCGCATGCGGTCAGGGATCGAGCCCGGCGCTGCCTCCTCAAGGCCCGCCGTGTCGACCACCGTTACGGGCCATCCGGCGAGGTTGGCCGTGCCTGCACGCCGGTCTCGGGTCAGGCCAGGCATGTCCGACACAAGTGCCGCGCGCCGCCCGGTCAAGCGGTTGAACAGCGTTGATTTTCCGACGTTGGGCCGGCCAACGATCGCTATCGAGGGAATATCGCTCATGGGCGACATATGGGCGCGGTCCGGTGCGAAGCTCAAGTGCGGTGTGCCGACGCGATAGCGGCCCGCGCGAGTAAGCCTGCGGATGGCGCTCGCAAGGTCCCGCTAAACATCGAGGGGGCTGCACGCCGCGAAGGGATTTAAGTTCGGGTATTCCTTTAGCGGTAGGCGATGAGGCGGCCTTTGTCGGTCAGCACAAACAAGGTGCCACCGGCGATGACGGGCGCCAGCAGAACCGGCTCGCCAACCGTAACAGTTGTCAGCACGCGCCCGGTCTTGGCGTCAACTGCGACCAGTTTGCCGGACCGGGATGTCAGCCAAAGGCGGTCCGATGCGATGACAGGACCCGACCAAGTCTTGCCGCCGGGCAGCTTGGCTGTCCACAGCGCGGCACCGCTCTGCGCTTCCAGCGCCGTCACCTGGCCCTGCAGATCGACAACAAAGACATTGCCCCCGGCGACGGCTGGCGGTTGCACGCCGGCGATGTTTGCCGACCACAGACGCTCCCCAGTTGCGATATCGGAGGCGATCATGCGGCCGGAATGCCCGATCACATAAACCTTGCCATTGGCGATCGCAGGCCGCGAGGCATCGCTCATGGCGCCGAGTGATGTGGTCTGCGTGCTTGCAACGCTATCGGACCAGGCCGTCAGACCTTCCGTGCTTTTCACCGCGACCACGTCGCCGGAGGGATAGGGCAGGACAACCACGTCGCCGGACGCAGCGGGGCTTGGATTAAAGATCAAGCCGGCGCGCTGTGGCAGGCCGCGGAACTGCCAAAGCTCAGAGCCGTCCGTGGCGTTGAGGTTGAAGGCGCGGCCGTCGGTCGCGATGACAAAGACCTGGCCATCAGCCGCAGTTGGCGATGCGCGCACGGGAACGCCGAGCTTGGCTTCCCAGATCTTCTTGCCGCCGGGCGACAGCGCAACCACCGTTCCAAAGCCGGTGGCGACATAGAGCCTGCCATCGGCGAACGCCAAGCCACCGCCGAAGCCTTCGCCTGCGCGTTCGTTTTCAGGGACCAGCGTCACGCGCCAGAGACGGCGACCGCCGTTCGTTGCGAAAGCGGACACGACGCTTTCTGCGTCCATCGTGAAGACTTTGCCATCGGCAACGATCGGGCTGGCGAGAAGCCGCGCGCGAGAACCGGAGCCGGCGCCAATGTCGGCGGCCCAAATGCGCCTGCCGCTGCCTTCAAAGACGAGATTGCCGGGCGCGTTCGCCGGATTGCCGCCCGGTTGGCTCCACGAGGCGTTCGGTGTCGCGGCCGGCAGTTGAACCGGTTTATTCGCAGCAGCGAGTTCCAGCTTGCGTTGGGCCGCGGTCCGCGTGACGGGAACGCGCTTGCCAGGGAGTGGCTGTTCTTGTTCGGCGAACGGATTGAGATCAGAAACCTTCGGCAGGCTTGGCAAGCTGCTTCCCGCGCAGCCCGAAACCAGGAGACCGGTCGCCAACAAAGCGGCCAAGCTATTCAGCCGCAGTTTCTGGTGCGAATTTGCCAACAGCGTCGCCTCCCCTTTGCCGGTTCCCGCGGTTCGTTTCAGCCCCCGCACGCAAACCGATGCACCGTGTCCCGGTGCGCCGGCGAAAGCTTAAGGCCGGGTCCCGCCCTGGCGCAGCCGCTGGGACCGCGCTAATTCGTGTTGCCAGCCGGCGGCTTGGCCGCGTTGCCTGAGGCACCGGCGGCTGCATCTGCCTTGGCAGGCTCGCCTGACTGCGCCGTCTTGGGCGGCGTTTCGGGCGATGGTTTGTCCGCCGTCTTCGCAGCACCGCTTTTTGCTTCCGCCTGCCCCGTCGCGCGCGTACCGGACGGCGCTGCACCGTCCTTCGGCTTTGCTTCGGCGTCTTGCTTCGGCGTCGCCGATGCCGGTGTTTGATCCTTGGCGGCCGCGCCTTTCTTTGCCGGCTCCTTACTGGCAATTGCCATCAGGATCTGGGCGCGTTGGCGGATGGTCTGCGGTGCACCCTGATCAGTCAGCAATTGAGTCAAGATCTGGCGTGCATCGGCTAGCTGATTCTCGCGCAAAGCGGCTAACGCCAAAAGCTCCCGGGCCGAATGGCGCCACGTATCAGCCTCGCCCATAAACCCGTTCAAGCGGGCTTTGGCGTCATCGAACGACAGCTTATCGATTTCCAGGGTGATGCTTTGCAAAGCCGCGTGACGGCGCAGTTTCTCGTCAAAGCCGTCGGTATTTGCGACCTCGTCAAACAGCTTCTTGGCCTCGGCCGGTTTGCCGTTTTCCAACGCAATCGCGGCCAGACGCATCTTTGCCAGCGGGACGTATGCGCCCGATCCGCTGTTTGCGAGGCGCTCGAAATCCTTGCGCGCGTCATCCGTCTTATCGTCGCGCAGCAGGCGTTCCGCCACGATGAACGTGTTGGCATCGCGTTCGGCGGCCTCGCGCGCGCTGTTGGCGTAGAGCGTATAACCGCCGAAACCCAAGAGAAGGACCCCAAGCACGATCAGCGCGGGAACACCGTAGCGGTCGAGCAGACGCATCATCCGCTCGCGGCGGACCTCTTGTTCGACTTCGCGTAAAAAGGTGCTGTTGTCGTCGGTCATCGGCTGATCGTTCCTGTTCGCATCGGGCGGGCCGCGCATTGTTGAACCGGTCGGCGGCCTCGGCCCGGTTCACGCTTTGCGCTGATGTAGAGCGGGATTGCGGGAATTGGAACCACCGCGGTGTCAGGCAGGAAGGCGGCGGACCATCTCTGGCGGGCTTGAGAGGATCTCGATCGCATCGCCGAGGCGCAAATGTCCAGCCGTCAAGACTTGTCCGCTGACACCGCCGCGCCAGTCCGGCGATAGCGCCTTCAAGAGCCCTGGTGCCGCCTCCTCCATCCGCTTACATGGCACGGTGGGATGGAACACTTTCATCTCCACGTGCGCCCCGAGCCTCAGGATCGCACCAGGAGCACGCGGCAATCTGAGGCCTTCAACGAGGATATTTGCCCGCCTCACTGTCCAAGGCAAAGCCAGGACGTCGCTGGGCTGCGGCGCGCGATCACAATCGGAGATATCGGCAAGCGCGGCGCGCCAATCTTCGATCGCCAGGATGGTGATCTGGCGCCGCTTGAACTTTGCGCCCTTGTGATCGCCCTCGACACCGCGCTCGGTTGTGACCGCGATCTCATTGAGGGTTTCCATCGGCGCCTTGCGTGCCGGGCGCCGCGCAAGACCGATAATGCGGCCGGTCATGGGCTTGTCGTCCCTTCGCGATCCGGGCTCAGGCTCACGCATAAACGTTGAGGGCGGGGATCGGCGCATACCCAAACAGCCACGCGTGCCCATAAAACAGCAGGAACAGATAGCCCGCCACGCCGATGGCAACCGCGGCGATATCGCCCGTCAGCCCACCCGATTTGGCGCCCAGTGGGCCCAGCGCACCGCGGCGTTTGACGGAGATGCGATCCACCACCGCGTAGGCAAGGAACGAGCCGAACAGCAATAGAGAAATCAAGTCACCATTTGCCAGCAAGTGCGCAAAGGCCCAGATTTTAATGGCGACCAGCATCGGATGGCGCAGCACATCGCGGATCCGCGATGGCACGTAAGCGGCCGCAATTGCGATCATGGCAAACAGCATGAACAGCGTCGCCAGATGCCGCGTCCAGACCGGCGGTTCCCACAAAATGACATTGGCGTTCTGTGCCGCGCCGTAGCCCCAGATAATCAGGACCAGTCCCAGCACAGACGCGATCGAGAACGCGATCTTGAAAGGCATTTCTCCAATCGCCTGCACCGCGTTTGCTCGTGCACCGGGGACGACAGGCACGAGATGGATGCCGAAAAACACGATCAAGCCGAGAATGAGCAGTACCACCGAAAACCTCCGCACCGTGGCTCGTTGAACGCTGCTGCGGGTGGCATGAACCGTCCACAGGGTCAACGCTTGCCATATCTCCGCCGCTGTGAGGGAGAATAGCGTGCAAAGCACCGCCCGTTGGGGCCTGTGGCGGTGCAAGATGCGTCGATGCCGCTTTCTGCGGCAAAGTCTCACGAGTTCATGCGTTGGGGGGTGGAGACTTGCGGGCAACGCCGCAGCGGCTCAGCGATGCGCTGGCGGCCGCGAATTCCGATCCGGAAGTGCACAATTCCGATCCAGACGTCGATGACGACACCGGTGTGTTGCCGACGGCATTGCGCACGCACGCGCCGCGCGTCGACGTGGCCAACGAGCCGTACGTACTTGCTGAAGAGATCCGGGCTGGACTGCTTGGGTTCGGATTGGGGCTGCTCGTCGTCCTGCCGGCGGTACTGATCGCGACCGGGCGCGTGGGTGATGTTTTGGAACTGCCCAACGTTCTGGCACGCGCCACGCAGGTTGCCGTCACGCCGCAAAAACCGCCATCGCCGACGCCGCCTTTAGACGCTGCGGCGGCTGGAACTTCCGATGACCCTGTGGCTGGTGATCCCGAGCCATCTTCGAAATTGACGGTTGCGAATACGGATGCGGCGCCGGAGCTTCCCGCCGTTGTCGATGGATTAAGTTCGGCTTTGAACGAGCCGTTGAAAAAGCCCCAGCAAGTCGAGCCCGCCGCGTCGAACGATCCATCGCAGGCATCGCCCGACGCGCAACCATCATCGGAACCCGGCAAGGCCCAAACGGCTTCAGCCGACCTCAAGCCGGTGCCACCACCGGTTCCGCTAACGCCTTCGCAGGCGGCCGAGCCACAGCGGCCGGGTGCTCCGGACAAGGACGCCGCCTCCCGGCAAGCGGGTGGGCAACCGGTCACAAGAGCGCCGGCCACCGCGCCAACCGGGCAATCTGGTCAAACCGGGCAAACCGGACGTAAGACGCCAGCGCTGACATCAGGCTGGCAGGCGACGACCCGCGCGCAGGCGCAAGCTGAGCGGCAACCGCCGCGGACCGGCAACGCAGCAAACGGGCAACTGGGTGAAGCGCCCGGCAATCCTGTGCCGGCAGACGATGCCCGCACCCGCCAAGCCCGCGCCGTGGTACGCCAAGCCACGGCCGTCATGGCGACCGGCGATCTCGTCAGCGCACGACAAATCCTGCAGAACGCCATGAACGAGGGGCATCCACTGATCCCGTTCGCGCTTGCTGAGACCTATGATCCCACTGTGCTCAAGGCCGCCGGTATCACACCGCTGGAAAGCGACCTGGACCGGGCGCGGTTTTATTACATCCTGGCGCGTAACCTGCAGTATGCGCCAGCCGCGGACCGGTTGCGCAAGCTGAACGCGGTTTCTGAGTAACCGGTCCGATAAGGCTCCCGGCCGGGGCTGCGGTCGGACCTCACCTTGCGAGACGGCGCAGCGCCGCCTATTCCCACTCGATGGTGCCCGGCGGCTTTGATGTCACGTCGTAAACCACCCGATTAATGCCGTTGACCTCATTGACAATGCGGGTCGCGATCCGCGCGATCACATCATGGGGAAAGGCAAAAGCTTCTGCAGTCATGCCGTCTGTGGCCGTGACAGCGCGCAACGCGCACACATGATCGTAGGTACGTGCATCGCCCATGACGCCAACGGTCTTGACGGGCAACAGCACTGCAAATGCCTGCCAGATGGCATCGTAAAGGCCCGCCGCGCGGATCTCTTCGAGATAAATGGCGTCTGCCTCGCGCAGGATCTCCAGTTTGTCGCGTTGCACGGCGCCTGGCATCCGGATCGCAAGTCCCGGGCCCGGAAACGGGTGGCGCGCAATAAACGCGTCAGGCAGTCCAAGCTCCCGGCCGAGCTTGCGCACTTCGTCCTTGAACAATTCGCGCAACGGCTCAAGCAGTGCCAGGTTCATGCGCTCTGGCAGGCCGCCGACATTGTGGTGCGATTTGATCGTGACCGATGGACCGCCTGTGAATGACACGCTTTCGATCACATCGGGATAAAGCGTGCCCTGCGCCAGAAATTCGGCACCGCCGAGCTTGCCGGCCTCGGCTTCAAAGATTTCAACGAAAAGCCGGCCGATGGTCTTTCGCTTCTGTTCGGGATCGGCAACGCCTTCAAGCGCGCTCAAAAACGTCTCGGATGCGTCGACGTGGACGAGTGGGATGTTGTAATGGCCTTTGAACAGAGAGACGACCTCATCGGCCTCGCCGCGACGCAACAAACCGTGGTCCACGAAAATGCAGGTCAATTGGTCGCCAATGGCTTCGTGGATGAGGACGGCTGCAACCGCGGAATCGACACCGCCCGACAGGCCGCAAATCACGCGGCCAGTGCCCACCTTCTCACGGATTGCCGCAACCGCGGTGTCGCGGAACTGGGCCATGGTCCAATCGCTTTTGAGACCGGCGATTGCGTGGACAAAGTTCGCGATCAGGCGCGCGCCATCGGGGGTGTGGACCACCTCGGGATGAAACTGCACGCCATAAAGCCGGCGCGTTTCGTCTGCGATGGCAGCGAACGGCGCCCCATGCGAGGTTGCGATGGCCGTGAACCCATCAGGCAGATGGGTCACGCGATCGCCGTGGCTCATCCAAACGGTGTGAGTTTCGCCGGTTCGCCAGACGCCATCGAAGAGCGGGCTTTCGGCGACAACGGTTACTTCGGCCCGGCCGAACTCGCGGCTGTGCCCGCCCTCTACGCCGCCGCCGAGTTGGGCGACCATCGTTTGCTCGCCATAGCAGATACCAAGCACGGGCAGACCGCTTGCAAAGACCCATTCAGGTGCGCGCGGGGTGCCCATGTCCGTGACGCTTGCAGGCCCGCCGGACAGGATGACTGCGGCCGGATTGAGCGCTGCTTGAACATCGTGCGCGGCGTTGAAGGGCACGATCTGCGAATAGACGCCGGCTTCACGCACGCGCCGGGCGATCAGCTGGGTCACCTGGCTGCCGAAGTCGATGATCAGAACAGTTTGGGTCATGGTCTCGGACATGGGTTGTATCTTATGGCTGGGTCAGGCGGCTTGGGTCCAGAAGGCCGCGTGTCAGGTGAATGCCATTGAAGCGGCGCTAGTCGGCGAGGCTGCGGCCGGCCTGGCGGGCGGACATTTGTGCAACGGCCTCCAGAGGGTCGACCGCCGGTTGCCAGCCCCACGCATCCAGCGCGGTGGTGTTGACGACAAGGCCGCGCAGCAACCGGTCCGCGTCGCGCGCGCGCCCGATTGCGCCGAGCGCTGCACGGATGGCAAAATCGGGCGCAGGCAAGAGACCCGAGCCGCGGCCCAGCGCCAAACGTGCATGCATCACGATATCGGCCGCCGACATTGGCGCAGCATCGGCCACCAGGGCAAAACGCTGATCAGGAAACGGCGTGTCGATGGCGTGCATGATGGCGGCGGTCAGGTTGTCGATCGCGCAGAACGATGATGGCGCCGTCAGGCGCGCAAAGGGCAACGGCACGGGTTTGGCAGCCAGCGCAATCAACGTTGCCACCAGGCTGCGTCCGCCAGGCCCGTACACGGCAGCTGGACGCAGCGCGAGCCAATCAACGTCGGCCGCTTTTAGAATTTGCTCGCAATCGCGTTTGCTGCGGCCGTAGGCATCGGCAGGTTGCGGGTCGGTTGCGTCATCGATCGTGCCCGTGCGGGCGCCTCCTGCAACGGCCCTGACTGACGATAAAAAGATGATGCGTTGCACGCCTGCCGTGCGGGCGGCGTCCGCCAACTGGCGGGTCATTTCGCGGTTTTCTTCACCCGCCGTTTCATCGGCGCCGACGTTGGCTTGAGCTGCGGCATGGATGACGACGTCGACGCCGCAAAGCGCTTCGTGGAGGTTTGCCGGCGCGGTCAGGTTTCCAACCGCGACCGTCGTGATGCGTGATTCGGTCTCATCTTGCGGGTCGGGACCGGCACCGGTTCGCACCAGAGCGGTCACGGCATGGCCGCGCGCGGCGAGCGCAGACACGAGATGGCGACCGATGAAGCCGTTGGCGCCGGTCACCGCGATGCGCTGCATGGTCTCACTGTTCTCCGCTGACATGCCATTCAGGACGGGCCGAGTGGGATGCTCGTTGCCCGTTTTTCGTTACGGCTGCACGCCATAACATGCTCTGTGAGCGGTGTCGCGGCGGGGACGGCCGTCTGGCTCGGCCGGCGCTTCGCTTGCTGGCCCAATCCGCGCGTCTGAATTGTGCCGCTCGTGTTCACGGCAAAGTCATGTCCTGCGTGCGTTATGGCGGCGCCTGCGACCAGCGTCGGCACGCTGGTATGCACAGCATTCTGTTGGATTGGACGTCGCCACATGACTTGTGTTCAAAAGC
>CAZOGY010000041.1:0-25915 GCA_964579305.1 uncultured Hyphomicrobiaceae bacterium | reverse complement strand
GCGTTAGCTCTGTTGCGCTCACGGGCCGTGAATCCGATTGGATGCGACATGCATTAGAACGGCGCTGGCTGGAAGCGGGACCGCCGTGCATTGAAGGAGTGAAAGGATGCCGCAGTTAATCGTTCTCGCGCTTGCGGGTATTGGTGCGTATGCGACCTACAAGTGGCTGCGCAAGCAGACCGGTGGCCAAAGCGTCAAACCAAAGCCGGAGGATGCCAGTGTCGATGGCGGCAATCCGAAGGATCTCGGCACGCTGCAACGCGATCCCGATACCGGAGAATACCGGCCGAAATAAACGCGCAAGGCGATCCCGCCGCCGTTCATCAATTGTAAAGCTGTTCGTGCGCCACTGGCGTTGCTTCAATAAATCTTTATGCATTTTTTTCGCGTCATCGATGGCTAATAAAAGTTTAATCGGATCGATCGCGCTCTAGATAAATTGAGATCGAAATCTCGCAGATTGACTCGCAAAGCTTTCAACATAAAAGGTCGCGTTTGCTGCGAGCTTTCATCAATCCTCTTATTCAGACACCGGATTGAGAGGAGGACCGTCAATGGGTCATTTCACACTTCGAGTGGTTTCGTCATTTCAGCGAAACCAACAGGGTTCTGTCGCAATTCTGTTCGGCCTGATGGTTCTCGTGACCTTCGGCGTCGCCGGAATCAGTCTTGACTATTCGCGTGCCGTGCGCGTGAAATCTCACATGCAAGTCGCAGCCGACATGGCGGTGTTGTCGGCGCTGCGCGTTGGCCAGAACGTCTCGGACATGGACGAGGATGGCCGCGACGACGGCGAGAAAAACAACACCGAGACGCCGCGCGTGACGAACGCCAAGGCGGTATTCGCAGCCAATTTCAACAACGCCGACCTGCGTGGCCTTCGACGTTGACGTCGTTGAGACCAACGGCGGCGATGGCCTGACGCTCACCGCGAACGGTCAGGTGCCATTCACCGTGCTTGGCGCGGTCACCCAGGCGCTTGGCGTCAGTGACGATGCGTTCAACATTCAAGTCACGTCATCGGCACAACTCGGCGAGGTCCAGGTCGAAGCGGAAAGCCAGACCGGCGCTGCATGCATTTTGTTGATGGATCCGGTCCGGCACAGCTCGTTCCTGGTCAACTCCGGCGCGAAGCTTGATGCGCCGAACTGCGAGATCCACGTCAAATCGAATAGCAACCAGGCCACGATGTACAACTCCGGCCAGCGGATCACGACGCAGCGCGTTTGCATGGAAGGCACCATGCAGAACAATAACGTGCGCAATGACCCCAATGCCGCGCCCAACACCGTCGAGGACTGCCGCACGACCAACGACCCGTTTGCTGGAAACCTGCCTCTGCCGCCTGCTTACTCAAACTGCCAACGTCTGCAGCCAATCCAAGGTTACCGCATTATGTGGCCTGGCTGTTACTCGGGCGACGTCAACTTCCAGAATAACCCCGAGATCTGGCTGATGCCGGGCGTTTACGTGATCGATAACGGCACCTGGAATATCAGTGGCGGCAAGTTCCGGGGCACTGGCGTGACGATCTATCTTAAAGGTCGGGGCCGGGTGAACTTCCAAAACAACGTGCAGATCGATTTGCGTGCGCCGATCTTTGGCACTTACAAGGGCATCTTGCTTTACGAGGACGTCAATCGCCCAGGCTATGGCGAAACCTTCGACTTCAACACGTCCGATCTTTTTCTGGAAGGCTTGATCTACCTGCCAACGCGCCGTGGCCAGATCAACTCGGGCAATACCTTGCGCGCCTACAAGATGACAATGGTCTGGCACTCGCTCATCCTGAACAACGTCAATTGGACGCTTGAACCAGCCGAGCTGTCGATCCCGACCAACGCCACGTCGACCACGACGACGAAAATCAGCGCTCCAATCCTGGTTGCGCAGTAGTCTGATCCAAATAAGTCGAGAGCACGACGAGAGCGGCAGTCGCGCAGGGAAACTTGCGCGGCTGTTTTGCTATGCCCCGCTTGCCTTGCTGGTCGCGGATTTTTTTCGCGGGCTTTGTTGTGTGCCTTGGCGCGTGCCGGAACGATCAATGTCGGGCCGTGTTTTGTATTATTGATTTCACAGCTTGAGGAGTTGAGCCATGGCAAGCCAGGTGCATGTGCGAGAAGATGAACGCGGCAAGTCTCTCAGCGATTATTGGCCGCTCATCAGCTTAGTTGGTATTTCCGGTGCGGCAGCCGTCGCAATTGCCGCGGGGTTCAGCAGTGATGCGCGCCCGATCTCCATGACGACGATCATGCACGCATACATGGGCGTCTTTCTCACGATTTTTGCGCTCTTGAAGATTTTTGATCTGGAGGGCTTCAAAGACGGTTTTGCGATGTATGATTTGATCGCCCGGCAGAATTCGTCGTGGGGCTATGTTTATCCTTTCATCGAGCTTGGGCTCGGCCTTGCCTATTTCGCATTCGTATGGCCGGCGGCGACGTACGTGGTGACCATCGTGGTCTTTGCGTTCGGCGCGGTCGGTGTGGTCCTGGCCTTGCGGCGCGGCCTCGACATCGCATGTCCGTGCATGGGCAATATTCTCAACGTCCCATTGTCCACCGTCACGCTGACGGAAGACCTATTCATGGTCGTGATGGCGGCGATGCTGCTGGCCGCGTGATATCGCGCTCCGCCGCCGCGAGGTGGACTGCGTGACAGTTGCCCAGCGATCGCTATAGTCCACCGGCGTCATCATGAGGGTGGTGGACATGGCGGGCCGGGCAAAAACACGCGCATCTCAATCAAAGCGTCTTGCGGGCTGGAGAAGCTGTGCGCAGGCGGTCATCCTGGCAATCTCGCTTGCAGTGATGATGCCGCATAGTGCCGGCCTCGCGCAGGACGTTCGTTACCACAACCCGGCCAAGACCCGAGCGTTGCACGCGGGCGCGAAGCCGATCCGTCGGAGCTTTGCCTCAGACAGTGAGGCGCGTGCAATTCTGCGCAGGTTGCTTGCTGCGGCAGGTCTGGCGGGACTTGAGGATCGCATCGTGCTTCGAGCGACCGACGAAACAACGTCGGCGCTGGCGCAGATCGAAAACGGCGAACGCCAGATACTCTATAACGCCGATTTCATGCAGCAGCTCAAAGAGCGCACGCAGAACTACTGGTCGCTGATCGCGGTGCTCGCGCATGAAGTCAGCCACCATGTCCGCTTCCACACCGAGGTCATGGGCCGCGATCACGAGTTCGAGCTGGAGGCTGACAGGCAGGCGGGTTTTATTCTGCGTCGCATGGGGGCGACGCGGCAGGAGGCGGTGGCGCTTTTCCGCACATTCTCTGCCGAGGCAACGCCGACCCATCCGGGCCGAGCAGCACGTGTGCAGGCGGTGACGCTTGGTTGGATCGACGGTGGGTCGCCGGGCGGAAAACTACAGTCCGGTGCCAGCCGCGAACCCGTGCCGGCTGCGAATGTCGATATCTCAAAGGCTGTTGGCGCGAGACCGATGCGCCGTTTCGTCGTGCCCGGTGCCAGCAACATTTCGGTTTCGCCTGTGCTCATTGGCGACAATGGCGAAGATATCAGCGCGGGCAAGCCAATGGCTTTTCTGCTCGATGGCGATCCGCGCACGTCTTTGACGTTGCGTTATCCCGAGCAGAGCGGAACGATTGAGTTCCGCCTGCCGCGCGATCGCACGCTCAGTCTGGTGAGCGTTGAATACCACCATCCAGCAACTTTGAGCACCAATCAGTTTCATACTGGCATCGAAGTCGTTGCAATTGACCGGCGCGGAGATACAGCCGCCACCGGCGTGAGGCAGCTTGAACGCGATCTTGGATGGCAAAGGGTGGTGGTAAGCGCCGGCGGTGTCGCCCGCGTGCAGGTCAAGCTGAGCGGTCGCCGACGTGCGGTCGCATACATCGGCGACTTGCGCTTTACATTCAAGGAAGTCGAAAATTAACGGTTTCGAGGCCGTTGCGCGATCAGTTCGCTGGCTGACCGATTCCCCCCTCGACGAGTTCGCTGCCGCGTTTCAACTCGTACGAAAGGTTGCCGTTAGATGTGGTCTTGACGAGTAGTTGACCGTTGACCCCGTGCTTATAACAGAAACCGCTGGCGTCCTCGTAGTAAAATACGTGAACGCCGTCGAGAAATCCGCCGTACTCAAACTTGATATAACAGTTCCGCGGACGACTAAACGACAAGCGGGCCGCATCTCGTTTGCCGGGCTGCGTGCTTTTGATATCCAGCCAGAATGGTTGTGGTAGGTTGTTGACCCGCAGCATGCCGGACCACTTGCCGGCGATTTCATTGGCGGCTGCCGGCGTCGCAAGACACACACAGAAGGCCACGGCCAGCGCAAAATTGGACACGCGCATAGAAGGTGCTCCGCAAGTTGTTATCAATGCCTTGCTCATACCCCCTTGATCTGCGGCCTGCTACCGTGTCGTGCCTTCCTATTGGCAATTGCCTAAAACGTTTGCGTCTGCTGGGTCACGCCTCTTTCGCCCAACCGACGGATCGCTATAGTCCGCCGGTGAATCCAACCGTGAGGCTGACGCTATGGCGAACGTGCAGGCGCTCAATCCCAAGGCATCTTTCCAGGATCTGATCCTGACGTTACAGCAGTTTTGGGCCGGGCATGGCTGCGCGATCTTGCAGCCCTACGACATGGAAGTCGGTGCTGGCACATTCCATCCAGCGACGACCTTGCGCTCGCTCGGCCCGCGGCCGTGGAACGCGGCGTACGTGCAGCCTTCTCGCCGTCCTAAAGATGGCCGCTACGGCGAGAACCCGAACCGGTTGCAGCACTATTACCAGTTCCAGGTGATCATGAAGCCGTCGCCGGCTGACATCTTGGAGCTTTATCTCGGCTCGCTGGATGCGATCGGGATCGACACGACGGTCAATGACATCCGGTTTGTCGAGGACGACTGGGAGAGCCCGACGCTTGGCGCGTGGGGGCTTGGCTGGGAGGTCTGGTGCAACGGTATGGAAGTCACGCAGTTCACGTACTTCCAGCAGGTTGGCGGGTTCGACTGCCGGCCGGTTTCCGGCGAGATCACCTACGGGCTTGAGCGGCTCGCGATGTACGTTCAGGGCGTCGACCGGGTTTATGACCTGAACTTCAATGGCCGCGAGGACGACCGCAAGCTGACCTACGGCGATGTTTTCTTGCAGGCCGAGCGGGAATACTCACGCTTCAACTTCGAGCATGCTGATACGTCGATGCTGCTGCGCCATTTCGTCGATGCGGAAAAAGAATGCCAGGCGATCCTTGCGGCGGGTCGGGCCGGCGAAGGCGATCTGCACTTGATGGCGCTGCCGGCCTACGACCAGTGCATCAAGGCGAGCCACATCTTCAACCTGCTGGACGCGCGTGGTGTGATCTCGGTGACCGAGCGGCAGAGCTACATTCTGCGCGTGCGTGACCTTTCCAAAGCGTGTTGCGAAGCATGGCTTGCGACGGAAGGCGGCGGCTTGGCGCAAGCTGCGTGAGGAGGCAGGGCAATGTTTGAGCAACCTTCGGGGACGCATCTGGCGCAGGTCAACATCGCGCGGGCGGTTGATGATCTCGACAGCCCGCGGCTGGCGGATTTCATGGCGGCGATCGACCGTGTGAATGCTGTCGCGGAACGCTCGCCCGGATTTGTCTGGCGGCTCGTGGGAGATGATAGCAGCGCAGGTGCTACGGACATCGCGGTTGGCGATGACCCTCGCGCGATTATCAACCGGTCGGTCTGGGAAACACCGGAGCAGTTTGAGCATTTCGTCTGGAACACGATCCACAAGCGAGTGTACCAGAAGAAAGCCAAGTGGTTTGAAGCGATGAAGCCCGCGCATTTTGCGATGTGGTGGATCGCGGCCGGGTCTCATCCCACGCCGGACCAGGCGATGCGCCGGCTCGCCCATCTTCGCGAGCACGGTCCGTCGCCGGAGGCATTTGGATGGGAGAGCCTGGCCCAGACCGTCCTTTGGAAAGAACAAAGGTGCGCGTGATGGCGAAACCGGACAACGCGCCGCCGATGGTCGAGGTCTGGGTGCCGGGACCGTGGGCCGATCGTACCGCTTTTATGCACGCGCTGGCTCAGGGGACCGGCGGGGGTTTTCAAGCGGACGGTGAGACGCTGGTGGACACTGCAACCAAGACCGGCGCGCCGTTTGAGTTTCTCCCCGCGCAGCGGGAATTGCCGACGTGGATGGCGAATGGATCGGGCGCGGCGTTTTCCGATGCCGAGACTGCGGCAATCGCAAACCATCGCGCGCTTGTCGTTTTGGAGATCGCAGCCGATCAGCCTGATCTGGCGGGCCGGCTCTTGCGCTTGACGGGAGCGGTGAAGCGGGCTGGCGGGTTCGGTGTCCGGCTTGGCCGGTGCGGGTTGGCGCATCCTTGGGCGCGCTGGGAAGAGTGGCTTGGAAATGACGGGGCGGAGGGTCTGCATCGCGCGCTCATCGCGCAAGTCGTCGATGCTGAGCGCGGCTGGGTGTCCTCGTTTGGCATGAACCAGCTTGGTCTGCCCGATACGGCCTACGACGGCGACGACTTCGAGGCGGACATGGCCAACACTTTGGTGTTCGTGTTCAATATGTTCCAGCACCACGAGCGGCCGAAACTCGCCGATGGGCACACCTTCAGTCTCGACGAGACCGCGCCGGTGATGCAATTGGCACATGAAGCCGACGACCGGTTCGCCACCAGCGATCCCTATTTCAACCCGCATGGGCTTTGGGTTCTGAGCCCCGCTGAAGCTTGAGCGACACTGCAACAGAAGGTTCACGTCAGTGACAGCACCGCAGTTGATGGGCCTTGGGCTGATTGCCGTGATCATGCTTGCGGCGATTGCCATTGGCCTGCGCAAGCAGCCGCGGGCGATCAAACTGTTTGCACTTGCGTTGTGCTTGGTCGGCCTTGGCTACCTCTCCACGACCACGGCGCCGACGGAAATCGTCCGCACCGTCTTTGGCGAGCAGTATTGAGCGCGGCTCAATAAATTGTCTTAGGCGCCGCGGACGCCGAAGCCGCTGCGCACGCGGGCCGGACGTGACAGGCCGCGCTGGCCGAAACCGCCCGGGTTGACCGGTTTGGGGCCGGCACCTGCGGGGCTGCGGCCCGCGCGTGGCGCAGCGGAGGTCATCGGACGTTTGGCACCCGCGCTGTTGTCGGCAATCGCCTGTGCCATGGCTTGGTCGGCACCGGACCACTCACCGCTTGCCGCGGGTTGACCCGCCGATGCGCCGCGTCCGCCGCGTGGTGCTGACGGTGCATGACGCGCTGATCCGCCTGCCCGCATCAGCTTGCCCAAAAGACCCAATAGGATCACAGCGCCGATCACGATCAGCCAAACGATGCTGCCGGACGCCCAAGGCCGCTCGGGAACCGGTGGAAGCTTGTCCAGGCCGCCGATGCGCAGCAACGCTTGGAGCTGCATTTCGGTGAGCGGGACATATTTTTGGCTGGACCCGATATAGCCGATCCAGGCGCCGCCGCCGCGGGCCTTGTGCATATAGCCTAAGTCGACGTACCGGCCGTCGGGATGCCGCAGCGCCGGGATATCCGGCAGGTCAAGGACCTTCACAATTTGATCGCTTGATCCCGTGCCAGGGATGTAGATCGGGATGCGTCCGCGGCGTGCCTCGGCGAGGCTGGTCAACGTAACGAGCCAGCCGATGGCGGCAACTGCGATCAGGATCTGGCGCGACATCAATGCCTCACGGTCCGGTCCGGTCGGGTCGCGGCGAGGATGGCACTGGGCCCTGAACATTGCCTTTAGGCGGACGGTTAAGCGATCATTGCGGCGCGGGGCGCAAGGCCGGGTTGCGTTTTCTGTCGGAACGCCTAAGCCGGGAAGCCCCGAGGGCGCCGGAGACCTGTAAGCGATGCCAGACCTTCTGATTGAACTCCTGTCGGAGGAAATCCCTTCCCGCATGCAAACGCGGGCAGCGGAAGATCTCGCGCGGCTCGTCGGCGAGGGTTTGAAGGCGCAAGGTCTGACACTTGGCGAAGTCCACGCCTATGCCACGCCGCGCCGTCTGACGCTCCATATTGGGGATATCCCGGCGCAATCACCCGAGGTCAACGAGGAGCGCAAGGGACCGCGGGTCGGCGCGCCCGACAAAGCGGTCCAGGGTTTCCTGCGCGGTGCTGGTCTTGAGACGATCGATCAGGCCGACGTCGTCTCAGATCCGAAAAAGGGCGATTTCTATGTCGCCCGGATTTCTAAACCGGGACGTCCCGCGCCTGAGATCATTGCCGATGCGCTCAGTGACGCTTGTGAAAAGTTCCCGTGGCCGAAGTCGATGCGCTGGGGCAGCGGTGATTTCACCTGGGTGCGGCCGTTGCAGTCGGTCATCTGTCTGTTCGACGGCAAGGTCGTACCCGTCACGATCGCTGGGCTGACGGCTGGCGACACCACGACCGGGCACCGGTTTCACGGCCGCACGGTGCTTACGGTCTCAGGCTTTGAAGATTACGGCCGCAAACTGCTCGATGCCAAGGTCTTGCTGCCGCAGAGTGAGCGCGCGGCGGCGATCGCAGAGCAGGCTGCGGCGTTGGCGGCTGAGGCTGGCCTTGATCTCGTTGAGGACCGTGCGCTGCTTGATGAAAATGCGGGTCTGACAGAATGGCCAACGGTTATGGTTGGCGCATTCGATCCAGCGTTTCTTGATGTTCCCGCCGAATGCCTGATCACGTCGATGAAAACACACCAAAAATGTTTCTCGTTGCGCGATCCGAAAACGGGTCAATTGGCCAACCGCTTCCTGCTTGTTTCAAATCTCATCGCGGCTGACGAGGGAAAGACAATCATCGCCGGCAATGAGAAAGTTATCAATGCACGGCTGTCGGACGCAAAATTCTTCTGGGAAAAAGATCTGGCCACGAAACTTGAGCCGATGCGGCAGGGCCTTGCCAACATCACGTTTCACGCCAAGCTTGGCACACAGGCTGACCGGGTTGACCGCGTCACAGAATTGGCCCGCCGAATTGCCGGGGCGGTCGATGCCGAAGCCGATCTTGCTGGCCGGGCCGCGCAATTGTGCAAGGCTGACTTGGTTTCAGAAATGGTTGGCGAATTCCCAGAATTGCAAGGCCTGATGGGGCGTTACTACGCCCAGGCCGAGCACATGAACGGGAAAGTCGCGCTGGCCTTGGAGGAGCACTATAAGCCGCGCGGCGCAGCAGACGACGTCCCAAGCGAACCAGTATCCGTCGCCGTGGCGCTTGCCGACAAAATCGACATGCTTGTTGGCTTTTGGGCGATTGGCGAAAAACCGACGGGCTCGGGCGATCCCTATCAATTGCGGCGGGCTGCGCTCGGTGTCATCCGGATCTGCATTGAGAATGATTTGCGGGTTGCACTGCTGCGCAAGATTGAATTGGCACAGGCGGCATACGAAAAAACAAGCCCGCTGGGCCAAGTCGCCGATGTTGAGGCCGCTGAGGATCTGTTGGCGTTTTTTGCCGACCGCTTGAAAGTCTATTTGCGCGATCAGGGTGCACGGCATGATCTTATCGACGCTGTGTTTTCGCTTGGTGGGCAGGACGATATCGCGTTGATCGTCAAGCGCGTGGCCGCGCTTTCTGATTTCCTGGAAACCGATGACGGCACCAATCTACTTGCTGGTGTCAAACGCGCTGCCAACATTCTCAGCATTGAAGAAAAAAAGGACAAGCGCACTTTTGAGGGCGCTCCCACGGGCAAGCTGCTTGTCGAACCGGCCGAGCGCGCGCTTGAGGCCGCGATCGCAAAAGTGAAATTCGACACCAAGGCCGCGATTGACGTCGAAAACTTCGAAGGTGCGATGCGCGCCCTGTCGGAGCTGCGCGCGCCGGTCGACGCCTTCTTCGACCAGGTCACGGTCAATGCCGAGGATGGGGCCCTGCGCGAAAACCGCCTGAAATTGTTATCGGAAATCAGGGCGTCGACGTTGTCGGTGGCGGATTTCTCAAAAGTCGCCGGCTGAGCGCGATCGCGGCATCACGACACACTCGCGCGGGTTTGAATTGTCGGTGGGCGCGCCGCCGGGCGATGCAGTCGGATGCGGCGAAACAAGGCCGCGCCGATCATGAGCCAATTGCGAAAGGGCACGCCCCATGAACGTGGATGTCGTGAAGAATTACTATGGGCAGGTGCTGTCAACGAGTGACGATCTGAAAACGTCGGCCTGTTGTACACCCGGCGATATGCCCGACGTTTTGAAGCGCACGCTGGCGAACGTTCATGACGAGGTGCTTGCCAAATACTACGGCTGCGGTCTGCTGCTGCCAGAGAAGCTGGAAGGGGCACGCATCCTGGATCTGGGCTGTGGCGCCGGTCGCGACGTGTATGTCCTGGCGCAACTGGTTGGGCCCAACGGGCACGTCGTTGGCGTGGACATGACGCCCGAGCAGATCGGTGTGGCGCGGGCTCATGTCGATTGGCACATGGACAAATTCGGCTTTGACGCACCGAATGTGACGTTCCTCGATGGCTACATCGAAAAACTCGACGAGCTTGGATTGGAGCCCGCGAGCTTTGACATCATCGTTTCCAATTGCGTGATCAATCTTTCGCCGGACAAGGCCGCTGTGCTGCGCGGTGCCCAGTCGCTCTTGAAGCCGGGTGGTGAGATTTATTTCGCCGATGTCTATGCAGACCGCCGCCTTCCCGAAGCTGTGAAAGCCGACCCGATCCTGTTGGGGGAGTGCCTTGGCGGCGCGCTTTACTGGAATGACTTCCTGTCGATTGCCAAAGCGGCCGGGTTCGGGGACCCGCGCCTGGTGACGACGCGCACCCTCGACGTGGAGGACAATGCGCTTTCCGAAAAACTCGGGGAAGCCAGATTCTATTCATCGACGTTCCGCCTATTCAACATCGCTGACCTTGAACCGGCGTGCGAGGATTACGGACAGGCCGTTGTCTATCGCGGCGGCATCGATGGCTGTGCCCATGCCTTCACGTTGGATGCTGATCATCACATCGAAAAAGGTCGTGTGTTCCCCGTCTGCGGCAATACCTGGCGCATTTTGAAGCAAAGCCGCTTTGCGGAGCACTTCACGTTCATCGGGTCGCTCGATCAGCATTACGGCATTTTTGAACGGTGGGGCACGGTCAATCCACTGGAACCCGATACCGTCGAAGTTCCCCAAAACGCAGCGGCGACCGGCACCGGGTCAGTCGACAAGAAAAGCGGTGGCTGCTGCTGAGCCAAGCGACGTCAGCGTTGCGATAAAAGAGCGTTGCTATAAAAGAGCGTCACGATAAAAGAGCGTCACGATAAAAGACCGGCGGCCGACGAGGTTGCCGGGCTCTCGCGGTGCGGCCAGGGGATCGTTACCGCCGTCGGCCAACGGTGAGCAAAAGCCACATCACGGCGGTGGCGATCACAAGCAAACCAAGTCTTGACGGGAGGCCGCGCGGCAGCAGGCCCGCGTTTATGAGTATGCGTCCACCCACAAGCGCGATCGCGACGCCGACGCAGACTGCCACGATCAGCCGGATCAGATCGCCGAACATGCTGCGACCGCGGCGTTCCCGCGCGCTGGGCGACTGGTGAGCCGTTTGCACATTGCGGCCGCCGCGTCCGGTGAAGAGCGCAAGGATCATCGCGGTTGCGACACCGCCGATGATCGATACGATCAGTTCCTGCATGATTGGCATCGCGTTGCGCCCTATTCGTCGGTGCTCCTGACAGGCGACGGTGTGCCGGACGATTGTGGCGGAGGGAAACCCCTCGTGACGGAATTCCTGTTCGTTTACGGAACGCTGATGCCGCAGGCGCGCAGTACCGTCGGCGCAGTGCAGCGGCAGCGCTTGTTGCGCGAGGCGCGTGTCATCGGGCCAGCAATCATTTCCGGGCGGCTTTATAACCTTGGCGCGTATCCCGGTCTGGTGGTTCCGCCCTGCCCAGCGTCAGGGCGCTTGGCCCCATCGGCGTGCGCGAGCCCGGTACAGACGGCGCGACGCGCGGCTGCGGTCCAAGGCATTCTGTTCCAGCTTGGTGCGCCGCAAGCCACGTTTCGTTGGCTTGATCCGTATGAGGGGATCGTGGCGGGCAGCGGCGATGCGCTTTATGACCGCCTGATCCGGCCGGTGACGCCGCTGCACGCGCCGATGGCTCGAAAACGCGTCGATGCTTGGGTTTACGCCTACCGCCATCCCGTTTCGGCTGGTCGGCTGATTGCCGACGGTGTCTGGGTGAGCTGAATTCTCAAGCCCTGCGCGTGTGCATGACGACCTCGCCGAGGCCTTCCAGCGCGAATGTCACTGTCTCGCCTGGCGCGATTTCGAACGTGGGCACAACGCTTCCGGTTATGACAACCATTCCGGCGCGCAATGGCCGTCCGCGGTCGGCTGCAAGGTTTGCAATAAACGCAAGGGCGTCCATCGGTCCGTCCGTGTGGCCGGTCTGTGCTGGCTGGCCAGCGCGATTGAGCGTGCCGGCAATGCCATTCAGTTCCAGTTGGTCTGTTGGTGTTTCCGGGCCGAGGACGATGCCGCCGTTCCAGGCATTATCGGCGATCAACGTCTTGGCGTCGGTGTCGCGATAAATGGCGTTGCGATCCTCAATCAGTTCGAATGCCGGCATCACCGTGCCGACGGCGGCACGGACATCGGTGGGCCTGTAGGCGAACGCTTTTGGCGGCAAATCAGCGGCCAGCCGCACAGCCAATTCGCACTCGATAACGCCGTGCACGAAGCTGGCAAGGTCCAGCTCGACGCCAGATCCATGGACGGTGCGCTCGTAAATCATGCCGCCACACGGATGGTCGATGCCCATCAAAGCCTGCATGATCGTGGTGGTGGTTGCGATTTTGAGACCGACCACGGCGCCGCGCTCAGCGGTCCACATTTCGCTGAGTGCCTCTTGAACGGCGTAGGCATCGTCTATGCTTGGCGGCGACAAGTCACCGGTCAGGTTCGCAAACGGTGCGCGCGTGCGATGTGCGTTTGCGATGTGTTCGGCGGCGGCACGGGGCGAAAAAGCCATGTTACGTGTCCTGATCGGTGTCTTGGCGGTTGGATCTGACGCGTGTTCCCCCCGTGGGTTGCACGTTTGCGCAAGCGTCGGATCTCAAAAGTCTCCGACGTTCGCGCAGCTTGGTCGTGTTTGCGTCGCGCTGCAATCAGTCGGGACGCGTTGCGTCGAAGCCGGGGACCTTGCTGGCAAACTCGTCAAGCCAGGCGACAAGGTTGTCGTTGCCGTTACGCCAGGCGCCTTCGTGGCGGAAGTCGAGATAGCCCAGGGCGCAGGCCAGTGTGATGTGGCCGTAGTCCGGCGCGTTGCCCACTGGCGGCGGGGCTGCGTTCATTGCGGCGACGGCGGCAGCGATTTTCGTCTGCTGCATGGCCATCCAATCCGGGTGCCATTTCTCTTCAGGCCGGTAGCGCTTCTCATAAACCAGCAAGAGCGCTGCATCCATAATGCCATCAGCAAGCGCGGCGCGCGTCAGCGTATCCCATCGCGCCGGCCCATCGCCGGGGAACAACGCAGGCTGCGCAACCTGCGCGTCAAGGTACTCACAGATGACGTGGCTGTCGTAAATCTGCGTGCCGTCGTCGAGAACGAGCACCGGGATCTTGGCCAGCGGGTTTTTTGATGGCGCACCTTGTCCGGCGGCGGCCTCATCAGCCGTAATGACGGTCAGCTTGTCCATCAGGCCTTTTACGTGGGCGGTGAGCCGCGCTTTGCGGCCGTAGGGCGAGGCGGGCGATGAGATCAGGTGCATGGCGCGGACGTCTCCTCGACAAGGCCGGTGGTTTGGCCGTGTGTCATGTTTACTTGTCGGCGCTGATCCTGCGTGCGGCGCGCGCGACGCGCAAGTCGGAGCGTGGCAATGGGCTGTCGATCGCGGTGAGGCCAGGGCGTTGCTTGCAGACCGCAAACGCGACGTGGGAGCCGCGGCGGATGTTCAGCAGCCTGGGCTGCTGCGCCCTCAAGGCTCCCCCCGCCGGAGCCGATCCATCGCAGCTCCCGGTGTCCGGTTTAGGACGTGGGCAGATTGGGCGAAAGCTGAGAATTCTCAACCTAATGTCATGTGAAAACCGTGCTGAAGCCCCTGGTGAGATGGCGCGGCTGCAACAGGTGTTGCGGCACATCTGCGCACTTGGCATCAGAGCGGCCTGAACATCCGGCGGCTGGCGCTGAGCGCCCTGGTCGCCCTGGCTCAGGCTTCATCGCGTGTTGCCAAGGCCTCTGCTTCGGCCAGCGCTGTCTCATAGCGTTCCAGGGCCGCCATCCAGTCGTCCTCGGCTGCTGCGATCCGCTTGGCCAATTGCCCGCGCTGAAGCGAGATCTCCTGGGCTTTTGCCGGATCCCGCTGATAGAGATCGGCGTCGGCCAGATGCGCGTCGAGTTTGGTCAGTTCGCCTGACAGCTTTGCGATCTGCCGTTCCGCGCTGTCGGCGGCTTTTTTGAGAGGCGCCAACGCGGCGCGGCGGTTGGCGGCCTCGCGGCGTTGGGCCGCCCTGTCTGCGCGGGTTTCCGTCGGCGCGCCGTCACCGGCATTGCCGTTTGCGGCCGCGGTCGATCCGCGTTGGCGTCGATTGGATCGCGCTTCGAGCAACAGCCTGCGGTAGTCGTCCATCGTGCCGTCGAATGGCTGGACGGTTCCGCCATGGACAAGCCAGAGACGATCGACGGTCGCGTCGATCAAATGGCGGTCGTGCGAGATCACAATCACGGCGCCTTCGTAGGCATTGAGGCCGCGGATCAGTTCCTCGCGGCTGTCGACGTCGAGGTGGTTCGTCGGCTCGTCGAGGATCAACAGGTTGGGACCGTCGAAGGTTGTGATCATCAATAAGAGGCGGGCTTTTTCACCGCCTGAAAGATGCGCGCACTTGGTGTCGGCCTTGTCGGCGCCAAAGCCGTGGGCGCCAAGGCGTGCCCGGCGCTGCGCCTCGGTTGCGTCCGGCATCAGCCGCAAGGTCACGTCGTAGGGCGTCTCGTTGGGATTGAGATCGTCCAGTTGATGCTGGGCAAAAAAGCCGACCTCGGTTTTCTTTGCGCCGTAGAGGTTGCCGTCCATCAAGGGCAGCCGGCCCGCGAGAAGCTTTGCAAACGTTGATTTGCCGTTGCCGTTCTGGCCGAGCAGGGCGATCCGGTCATCCTGGTCGATGCGCAGGTCGAGCCGACGGAGAATGGGCGTGTCGGCGACATAGCCCACTGCCCCGCCTTCGATGCGCATCAATGGACTTGAGACCAGTTTGGCCGGCTTTGGAAATTCGAAAGGGACCACCCCGTTTTCGACGGCAGCGGCGATCGGTTTCATTTTGGCAAGCTGCTTGATGCGGCTTTGGGCTTGGGCGGCTTTGGTGGCCTTGGCTTTGAAGCGTTCAATGAACGTTTCGATCCGCCTGCGCTCGTCGTCCTGCTTTTTCTTCAGTTTCAATTCAAGGCGTTGGCGCTCGCGCAAGGTTTCTTCGAACGTGTCGTAGCCGCCGCTGTAAAGCGTGAGCTTGCCGCCGGTCAGGTGGAGGATTGCGGTGACTGAGCGATTGAGCAGGTCCCGGTCGTGCGAGACGATGATCACGGTGTGGGGATATGTTGCGAGGTAATTTTCAAGCCACATCGCACCTTCCAGATCGAGGTAGTTGGTCGGCTCGTCCAGCAACAGGAATTCCGGCTCGAGAAACAGCACAGCGGCAAGCGCGACGCGCATGCGCCACCCGCCTGAAAACGCCTTGCAAGGTTGCTGCTGGGCGTTCTCGTCGAAACCCAGGCCTGACAGGATCTGAGCGGCACGAGCGGGGGCCTTGTGTGCGCCAATGTCCGTCAGGCGGAGCTGAATATCTGCAATGCGGCCTGGATCGGTCGCCGTCTCGGCTTCGGCAAGCAGTGCGCTGCGCTCAACATCGGCGGCCAAGACCCAATCCACGAGGCTGTCTTCGCCGCCGGGCGCTTCCTGCGCGACGTAGCCGAGCTTGGCGGACCGGGGCCAGGAAATGCTGCCATCGTCCGGTGCGATTTCGCCGGCAATCAAGCGCAGAAGCGTGGTCTTGCCAGCGCCGTTGCGACCAACGAGGCCGACCTTGTGTCCGGCCGGAATGCCGACCGTGGCCTTGTCGAAGATGGTCTTGCCCTCAATGCGATAGGTCAGGTCGTTGACGTGGAGCATGGGGCCGGGCCTCAGCCGGGGTGGCGGTCGCGGGCTTTGCAGCCAAGATTTTCAAACAAGGACACACACACATCAACACACAAAAGCGGTCTGGCGACGCGATCGCGCCCGGAGCCGGCTGCTGCCAGCGCAGGGTGACGTTGCGTTGGCGCGGCGCCGTGTGCGTGGTCAGCCTGCGACAACCGGCCGGAGCGATTGGACGAGCAGACGGATTTGTGCGTCTTGATCCTCAAGTGCAAGCTGCGCGGTAAACCAGTCCGTCACCAGTTTGCAGACGGTATCGGGTGTCGCGGCGGAAAGCTTTTGCGGATCGCTGAACAAAGTCATTTCGCGACTTGTCCAGCCGAGATCCTTAAGCTTCACGGAAATGTCGCGATAGTCGCGCTGCAAGGGTGCGTCGTGGGTCGTGGGATCGCGCGCGCCTTCACTGATTGCCTTGAAAATCAATTGGATCTGGGTGTGCACCGGCTCCATGACTTTTGCGTCGTCGACATATTCGAGCACCAGAGGGTGCGCCTCACCGCTGCGAATAAAGCTGTGGCACACCCGCACGTCCTGGGCGGCGAGCACCCGCAGGTTTTTCAGAAACGCCTCAGCGATGCTTCTAAGCGTTGCCGCCGGCGCCGATAGGGCCTGTTTAGCGTTCTCGCGGCGTAGTTTGGCGATGCGTCCAAGCAGGACGCGCTCAATGTCGATGATCTCGGTGCCAGAGCGCTGCATGTCGAACGCGTCCTTTTGCTGACGCTCGGACCATGCGGGGAAACCGGCCGAAATGGTCTGCCACATGCCCGTCGTGACAAGACCGATGCGCCGGTTTGTTGAACTGGTCTCCTGCGGTGCGGTCGCCGAGGGAGCCAACGTTGCGACCGTTCGGTCATCAGAGCGCAACGTTGGCGGCGAGCTTGCGTCGCCAGAACCGTCCAGACCGACCAACTGCATGACGGCGGCCCGATTGGTATAACCATACCAAATGCCACCACCGAGCAGCGCCAGGATCAAGACGGCCGCGATCGCCCGCAGCGCATAGTAGGCTGCGCCGCGCTCGTCCTCGCCGTCTTCGTATTCGTCATCTTCATCGTCGTAGTCATAGTCGCGGGTGGACAGCGCGGTGTCGTCACGCGCCTGCAGCGTCGCCTCCTGGTAATCTTGGCGCGGTGCGCGGTCAGGCTGGCCGCGGCCAGGATCAGAACGACCAGGATCAGAACGGCCGGGATCAGAACGGCCGGGATCGCCACGGAATGGGTCGGGATCGGCGCTGTTTTCCCGGATGGGCGAAGCGCCAGACGCCGGGGCCGACATGTCGCGACCTGACGGTCCAGCTTGGCCGAAGCTGCCTTGGCGATCATCTCGCGCTGGGCGGGTCACGACCGGTTCGGGATCGGGTGCGGTCTGGGTCGGCTGGACCGGTTCTTGCGTTGGCTGCGGGTGTGATCGCGGCTCTCGCTCGGCAGGTTGGCGGCCCGCTTGGCCCTGGATGCCGGCGCTTGCAGATGGCGCATTCCCCGGCATCGGCGTGGGGGCTGGCGCCTGTGCAGGGGCTGCCAGTTCCTGGAGGGCGAAGGCGGCCGGATGCCACTCCGAAAGCCCGGCCCGCCAGACCAAATCCGTATCCCGCAAGTGCCCAAGTTCAATGAGCTTGCGCATCTCGATGACCGAGATCGGGCCAAACTGTTGGCCCTCGCGCGCGAGGTACCATTCCGTTGCGTTTGCGGAGGTTTCGGCCATCGTCGTTCCGACTTTTTCCAAGTGCGACAGGACTTAACAGGCGAAATGCTCTCGTAAACCCCAACAGGCCAAAGCAGCGCCAACTTTTCCGTCTTCCTCGCAAGCCCTTTGGGCAACACAACGGCAGTGACTTGCGACCACACGCTGCGCTTAGTTGTGCGCTTTAGCGCGAAACCACGGCGTGTGTCAGCTATTCGGCGGCAGCAGGGAAGCGCTGTGTTGCCGCGTACGACGACGATTGTGGCAGTTTGGCGACGCACCGTGGCGCAAGAGCGCGGCCGCACGGACGTTGATAGGCACCAGCGGCGTTGCTATAGGCGCCGCCAGCGCGCCCGGCGCGCAAACACCTTTGGGACACAGGACACTCAGATGGCCATCGAGCGCACATTCTCAATCATCAAGCCCGACGCGACCGAGCGTAACCTCACCGGCAAGATCAACGCGATGATCGAAGACGCCGGTCTGCGGATCGTCGCCCAGAAGCGTGTCCGCTGGGCGCCGGAGCAGGCACAGGAGTTTTACGCCGAACATAAAGAGCGCCCGTTCTACGGCGAACTGTGTGAATTCATGACGTCGGGGCCCATCGTCGTGCAGGTTCTCGAAGGTGAGAACGCCATCGCGAAGTACCGTGATATCATGGGCGCGACCAACCCGGAGAACGCCGATGAAGGCACGATCCGCAAGACGTTCGCCCGCTCGCTCGGTGAGAACTCGGTGCATGGTTCCGACAGCCCGGAAAGCGCCCAGCGTGAAATCGCGCTGAATTTCTCCGACGCTGAGATCGTCGGCTGACAACCGGTGACGTGCCGGCCGGCTTAAGGGAGACCGCCACGATGGTCGCGCGGATCAGTTCGGGGTCAGACTACGAAAGCCGGTATGCTTACAGCCGCGCCGTTGTTGCCGGAGACTTTGTGTTTGTCTCCGGCACGACTGGCTTTGACTATGCCACGATGACCATCGCCGATGATGCCCATGCGCAATGCCAGCAAGCGCTGTCATCCATCGCGGCGGCATTGGCCGAAGCTGGTGCCAAACTCGATGATGTGGTGCGCGTGCGTTATCTGGTTGCCTCGCGCGACGATTTTGAAGCATGCCAGCCGGTGATTGCCGCTGCTTTTGCCGTGGCGCGGCCGGCGGCGACCATGATGATCGCCGAGCTGCTCGATGCGCGCATGAAAATTGAGATCGAAGCCGTCGCCTACAGGCCATAGTGGCGTGGGATCGCGTTCGGTTCCTGCCGGCGGATTGGTTTGACTTTGGTTGCGCGCTGGTGAGCCGGTACGGAGGGGCGGTTTTGATTGATCCCAGTTTTGTTCGGACCATGGCCACTTATAATAGCTGGCAAAACGATGCGATCTATGCCGCTGCCGATGCACTGAGCGATGATGATCGTCGTGCCGACCGCGGCGCTTTTTTCGGCTCGATCCACGGAACGCTTGCGCACCTGTTATGGGGCGATCAGATCTGGCTGCACCGTTTCGCCGCGACGCCGAAACCCCGCGCGTCGAGCATTGATACTTCGGCTTCAGCCTATGACCGTTGGGACGCGCTTTGCGCTGATCGCCGCTTGGTTGACCGCCAGATTGAGACGTGGGCGCAGGCGGTGACAGAAGCTTGGTTGGCGGGAGACCTGGCGTGGTATTCGGGCGCGGCGGGTCGCGATTTATCACGTCCCCGCCAACTGCTTGTCGCGCATTTTTTCAATCACCAAACGCACCATCGCGGGCAAGTGCATGCGATGCTCACTGCGGCGGGCGCGAAGACACAACCGACCGACCTGATGTTGTTGCCTGCTTTTGGTTGATCTGACGCGCGCTGCTCTGATCATGCTTGTGTTCATGGTTCGTTTTGAAGCGTGAATGGAGCCTATCAGCGGCCCGTGCAAATGCTTTGTGTGCGTAGACGCTCTATTGACGGTGATGGTGCGAACTGAAGATCTCACCGCGTTCTTAGGCTTCTTTTAGCTGGCTGCAGCGCTTCTGGTTGCGTTGAGTTTGCGGCCAAAGGGAACTGCCTATGCGCGTTTTAGCAAAACCATTCCTGCAACGTTTCGGGCAAGACCGGTCCGGGGCGTTTGCGATCATGTTTGCATTTATGATTTTGACGGTGTTTGGCGCCGGCGCGTTGGCCTTGGATTTTGGTAGTGCTTATTCGTTGCGGCTCAAGGTGATGAGCGCGCTTGATGCGGCGGCACTGGCCGGCGCGCGGTCGCTGTCGTTCGAAGGCAAGTCGAACGGGCAGGTCAAGCAGTTCACGAAAGAATTCATTGATGCGAATTTGGCAAGTGCGGGTGTGGCCAATCTCATCGATGGGCAGCCCAAAGTCGAAGTCGATCGCCAAAACGAAACGGTGACAATTACCGCGTCGACAAGATTGCCCACCAAGCTTGCGGGCGTTTTTGGTTTGAACGCGCTGACAAGTGATTATGTGGCGGAAGCATCGATGCCCACCAAGAACGTGGAAGTTGTTTTCGCGCTTGATTTTACCGGCTCGATGACTGAAACGCCGGATGGTGATACGCAATCGAAATTCGAAGCCCTGCGCAGCACGGTTCAAACCAGTATCGTGACGCTTTACGATTCGGCGATCCGTGACGATGGGATGCGGATCGGTTTTGTGCCGTGGACTTATGCTGTCCGGCTGGGCAGCGGTTTTGTCAACGTGGGGACCGATTCGACCACGCAGTGCGTTTCGGCTCGGGGCAATTGGTCCGATTTAACCGATACGGCCGGTATTCCTGGTGATTTCCGCAGTGAAAACGATGCCGATTGTCCGGTGACGCCGATGCAAGCGTTGCTTGACCGCAGCCAGCGCTCAAACGTGGAAACGTACATTGCTGACATGGCGCCGATTCTGCACATGACCGGTGGCCACATCGGTGCAGCATGGGCCTGGTATCTGCTTTCGCCGAATTGGGGTTCGAAGCTGCCGAATGGCTCAAAGCCTTTCCAATACGAAGAGAAATCGGAAAAGGTCGTGGTCTTTATGAGTGACGGCGTGTTCAACGCGACGCGTTTTGAACATGGTGGCGACAATACAGATAAGTCGTATGAAATCTTTCAGGCGTTGTGTGCGAACATGAAAGCCAAGGATATCACGATTTATACGATTGGATTTGACATTGGGCCGGCAGGTTCCCGTGACCACGATGAGTTGAAGACGTGTGCGTCGGGTGACACGTATTTTTTTCATGCTGCCAACAATGCAGCGCTGCAGTCGGCGTTCAGTGCGATCACGCAGCAGGTCATGTCGCTGCGTCTGAAAAAATAGAGCGCACGTGCGGGATCGCGGCCGTTGGTGGCTGGCGGTCTCAATGTGGTTCGCCAGCCGTCGCACTTGCGTCATCGCCACAAGACGGCATCAATGGCGGGGCAAGCGGCGCTGACATGCGCGCAGGCCACATTAGCCCGGACCCACACAGATGCCCCAAGATGCCGCGCCGAACGCTCCGCAAATCAAGCCATCGGTTTGCCCTCACGATTGTCCGTCGACGTGCGCGCTTGACGTTGAAATCCTTCCAGATGGGCGGATCGGACGTGTGCGCGGGGCCGCCGAAAACGATTACACCGCTGGCGTGATCTGCGCGAAAGTTGCGCGCTATGCTGAGCGAATCCATCACCCGGACCGGTTACTCTACCCGTTGAAGCGGACAGGGCCGAAAGGCTCAGGCCAGTTTGCGCGCGTCTCCTGGGATGAGGCGCTCGATATTACCGCGGATGCGATGCTGGCGGCCGAAGCGCGGTTCGGGCCGGAGGCGGTTTGGCCCTACTATTTCGCGGGCACAATGGGCCTCGTCATGCGCGATGGCATTAATCGCCTGCGCCATGCCAAGCGCTATTCCGACATGCACCAGTCGATCTGCACGACGCTTGCCTGGACGGGCTTCATCGCAGGCACGGGAAAGTTGGCTGGGGCCGACCCGCGCGAGATGGCCAAATCCGACATGGTCGTGATCTGGGGCACCAACCCCGTCAACACCCAGGTCAACGTGATGACGCATGCGGTGCGCGCGCGGAAGGAGCGTGGCGCCAAGATCGTTGCGGTCGATATCTATCAGAACAGCACGATGGATCAGGCCGACTTGGCGCTGTGTCTGCGACCGGGGACCGATGGCGCGCTGGCGTGCGCCGTCATGCATGTGCTGTTTCGCGACGGATATGCGAACTGGGATTACCTGGACAAATACACCGACTGCCCGCGTCAGCTCGAAGCCCACCTGAAGCCGCGGTCGCCGAGTTGGGCGGCGGCTGTGACGGGGCTGACCGTCGAAGAGATTGAAACGTTTGCCCGGATGGTTGGGGAGACGCCGCGGACATACTTCCGGCTCGGCTATGGTTTCACCCGCCAGCGCAACGGCGCCCATAATATGCACGCCGCGCTGTCGATCCCGGCGGTGACCGGGGCTTGGCTGCACGAAGGTGGCGGTGCGTTCCATAATAACGGCGCGATCTTTCATTGGGACAAGACCCTGATCGAAGGGCTCGACGTGAAAGACCCCAGTGTGCGCGTGCTCGACATGTCGCGGATCGGCGCGGTCCTGATGGGTGATCCCATGGATCTTGCCGGCGGGCCGCCGGTCGATGCGCTGTTCATTCAAAACATGAACCCGGTCCAAGTCGCGCCAGAGCAGACCAAGGTGAAAACCGGATTTGCGCGCGATGACCTGTTCGTGTGCGTGCATGAGCAGTTCATGACGGCGACGGCGCAAATGGCCGATATCGTCTTGCCGGCAACGATGTTTCTTGAGCACGACGACGTCTATCAAGGCGGCGGGCATCAATACATTCTGCTCGGGCCGAAGTTGATCGAGGCTGCGGGCGAATGCCGGTCGAACCATGACGTGCTGTGCGCGCTTGCGCAACGGGTTGGCGCGCAACACCGCGGGTTTGAGATGACTGCGCGCGAGATCATCGACGCGACATTGCAGACCTCGGGTTGGGGCACGCTTGAAAACCTGGAAGCGGTGCGCTGGATTGACTGCCAGCCGGATTTTGCCACGTCGCATTACACGAAAGGGTTTAATTGGCCGGATGGCAAATACCGGTTCAAGCCGGATTGGGCGCATGTGCCGGTCGCGCGCAAATTCGACTGGGGGAATGCGCATTTGATGCCGGCATTGCCCGACCATTGGGACGTGATCGAAAACCCTGACGAGGCCCATCCTTTCCGGCTGGCGACATCACCGGCGCGCAACTATCTCAACTCATCATTCAATGAGACGCCGACAAGCCGATTGCGCGAGGGCCGGCCGACCGTGAAGGTGCATCCTGACGACTTGGCCGAACTTGGCATTGCCGACGGTGGCATGGTGCGCGTCGGCAACCGCCGTGGGGAGATCAGATTGTGGGCCGAAGCCTTTGATGGCTTGCAGCGGGGCGTGGCCGTTGTTGAATCGATCCCGCCAAACACGGATTTCCCAGATGGCGTGGGGCTCAATACGCTCACCGGTGCTGACCCGGTCGCCCCGTATGGCGGCGCTGCGTTCCACGACAACAAAGTCTGGATCAAAGCGGTGTCGACAGGATCCAGCGGGTGAGTTGCGCAGCTCTTTCGCGTCCAGCCTTCCAAACGTTATTCGTCCTGTCGTCACGCTCTGCTATCTTTGGCTGAGAATGTGGCAGCGCTTTCAAGCGCACGACGTGTGAGTTGGAGAAGGCAATGACGTGGTTTCCAACCCAAAAAATAGTTTGTCTTATTGCGGTCGCGACCGCCGTCGGAGGTGCCGTGTTTGGGGGTGCCGATGAGGCGTCAGCGCAGTTCATGCGATCGCACAACCCTCAAAACCTGCGCAATTTTCATGCACAGACGACCACCATCCGGCGAAGCTTCAAGTCAAGCAAGGAAGCGGTTGGGGTCTTTGGGCGGGTTTTGAGTGCGGCGGGGCTTGCCGGTGTGGAAGACCGGATCCTGCTGCGGGCGACGGCTGAGGTCGACGCGGCCGTGGCCTATTTTGACCGTGAAACGAACGAGCGGTTCATCTTTTACAACGAAGTTTTTATGCAAGAATTGCGCGCTAAGACGGGCCAGTATTGGTCTTTAATTGGTGTTTTGGCGCACGAGATCGGCCACCATGTCCGCTTTCACACTGAAGTGGCGGGTCGCGATCACGAGTTTGAATTGGAAGCTGATTATCAAGCCGGCTTCATTATGGCGCGGATGGGCGCAACGCTCAAACAGGCGATGTCACTGTATAAGGCGTTGCCCGAACAAGCGACGGCGACCCACCCGGCACGCCGTGAGCGCATTCAGCTTGCGACCTTGGGTTGGAGCGATGGGCGAAAGGGCCTGAACGACGGTGTCGCTCAGCAGGCGCCTCAAGCGCCGGCGCCTGTGCAGCCTGCCCCCGCACCACCTGTGCAGGCGCCGCAGGCCCAGCCGCCGCAAGTCGCCGCCCCGGCGCCCTCGATGCCGCCCAGCCGCTCAACCAGACGCGGGATCAGCGCCATGTCGTGCGATGAGTTATGGTATGCGCGCAATGAGATCTTTGCCCGCAAGGGCCACTGCTTCAAAACGGATCGCGGACGCCGGGCGTTCGGTCGCAATTGTTTTCCGCCGTATGGGCGGCTTTCGCGGGCTGAATCGCGTCAGGTGTCGCGGATCGTGCGACTTGAGCGCCGGCGTGGCTGCCGTTGATGGCATGAGTGTGGGTTGGAGCGCATGGCCGTGACTTGCAATGGAAAGCTTGGCAATCGAAAGCTTGGCAATGGAAAGCCTGGGAGACGGCTGCTGTCGGCGTTGCGTGCTGCGTTATCGGTCGCGTTCATTGCCGGTGGTGGGATTGCGCCGTCGCAAGCCATGGCGCAGGCGATGGTCACACTTGACGAACGCATAGCGCTGTTGCGTGCGGCGTACCCGCGGGCCATTCGCGCGGTGACGCAGTCTGGGGATGGCCGTGGAAGTTTTCTGGTCATGGCGGATGGCACGCTTATTCAAATTGATGATGGTGTGAGAAAAAGCCATCAGCAAAAACTGCGCGATGCCGACATTGAGGACATGCTTGCGCAGGTCTATCCCGTCGGACGGTGTGTGCGCGGCAAGCCGGCGCGGAATTTCGAACCCGGCCGTGTGCGGAATACGCGATTTTTTCGCAGCGTTTACGGGCAATCGCGCAAAGGCGTTGCCGCACAGCTTGTGCAGCTCGATTGGTACGGGCGTACGCTCAGCATTACGCGCGTCGGTGGCGTTGATGCGGCATTGCGGGCGGTGCTTGCGGATTTGAAGCGTTTGCCCGGTCGCGATCAGATCTTTGTTCGCAACACAGCCGGTACGTTCAACTGGCGCACCATTGCCGGTACCCGCCGCCTCAGTGTGCACAGTTTCGGCGCTGCGATCGATGTCGATATCAAATACGCCGATTATTGGCGCTGGGCGGGCGGGAAACCAGGAGACGTGCCCAACTATCGCAATAGGATCCCAAAATCCGTTGTCGATGTTTTTGAACGCCATGGATTTATTTGGGGTGGGCGCTGGTATCATTTCGATACGATGCATTTTGAGTATCGCCCGGCGCTGATCCTGATAGGCCGGCTTGCTGAACGGCGCGGGTGTGCCCGTTTCAATTGACCTCATCTCCGGCCCTTTTCAGCGGCGCGTTCCCCTCCCGAATTGTCTGGGCTGGATGGGTACGGCTGTCGGAAAGGGCATGTTTTTGAGAAATTTTCCACATCGTTTGGTGGTTCAAATAATCCTTAATTCATCCCGTCCGGCAAGCAAACATTCAGCCTGCGGATGCATGATCATTTTGTCGCGTAAATAAGGGATGCGCTTAATGTCAATGTCGCGTGTGCTTGGTGTCGGTGTGTTTGGCGTTATGCTGGCCGTCGGCTATGTCGGTTTGGAAGCTGATAAGAAAGAAGCGGTGACCCGCTTTGGCCTGAACGAAAAACAGGTCGCATTCATGGACGCGTGCATGTCGTCCATGAGCCGCCACGATGTGAAATTCCGCTATGGCGCGGGCCGTGCGGAAGGCTGCGCCTGTGTCGCCAAGGAAATGACCCAGGCACTGGTCGAAGTTCAATATGACGAAGCTTCGGCTGTTCTCAACGCCCTGTTTTCCGGTGGTGAGAAGGGTGACAGAAAGGCCATCCAAGTGAGCATGGATCTGGCCAAGGAAAAATACAAAATCGCCAATGGAGACGTTGTCAATTACATGC
>CAZOGY010000040.1:0-26396 GCA_964579305.1 uncultured Hyphomicrobiaceae bacterium | reverse complement strand
CATCAGGCTGATGCCAAGCAGGGCATCGCGGCTCATGCCGGGCTTGCGCGGCACCCCGGCCGCGACGATGCAAACGTCGGCGTTTTCGATGTCGGCATAGGACTGCGTGCCCTTGAGGCGCACATCAAAACCTTCCGCCGCGCCCGATTGCGCGATGTCGAGCGATTTGCCTTCCGGCATCCCCTCGGCGATGTCGAACAGGACGACGTCGCCCAGTTCTTTCAGGCCGATCAGGTGGGCGAGCGTGCCGCCGATCATGCCGGAGCCGATGAGGGCTATCTTCTTGCGCGCCATGGTCAAACCTCCGCGTTGCGTCTGTGGTCGCGCCGATGTTGCGCGCCCGGTCCATCATCTCTTGTCGTCGCCATTCGACTAGCCGCTATGATGCGTTGCGGCAACGCGACGGAAGGCGAGGGGGCCAATGGAGACGGCGGAGACGCCCGTGTCTGGTCCAGCGCCGCCGACCCGGTCACGCGTCGTCAGTCGCGAAGCCGCTTGAGGTTTTCATCGGCCAAACCGGTCAGGATCACCCGGCCATCGCCACCAACCCGAAAAATGCCGTAGCGGGCCGCCTCAAACGTCTTGGCCTGGCCTTCGGCAAAGTAATAACCGGTGGTGCCGAGGATCGGCGTGCGCCCTCTGAACCAGACCGTCATGGCAATCTGGTCAGGCCCCGCGTCGGGCTGATGCGAAAAACGCGCGATCGTGGCGACGCGATTATCGGCAACGTCGGCGATCGCCCAGCCCGGCATCGGTGATGAATCCGTGCGCGATCTTTCCAGCCGCGGCATACGGAAATTGAGCGCCATGTAATCGCCCTGCAGGCGCGAACGGGGATCGCGCGGACCAAGCTCGACAAACACCTGCCGGCCACCAGCAATCAACCGCTCGCTCTGAACAATCCCGCTGCCAACAAGAAACGCCAAGGCGGCAACGGAAATGCCGACGCCAACCGCCGGCCAGCGCGACACCGACACCTCGGGCACATGCACAGCGCCATCGAGCCGCGCGCGGACGTCATCTGACCGCCACCACAGCACCGCGCCAAGCGCGAGCCCAAGCGCCATCAAAAACAGGCCTTTGGCAAAGAGCGGCAGCCCGAGCCAGTAATAGAACGAGCCCATCACCCAGACCGCGGAAATGCCCGCCATCGCGGTCAGCCCGTCGCGTTGCGTCAACCACGCGGCAACAAAAATCAGAAACGGGACCGCGAGCATCGGCATCACGTAGATCAGCGCCAGTACGACACCGGCGATCGCAAAACGTTGCGGGTCCATTTCATCGCGCGTTTGGCGCACCGCAAGCGCGATGCCGGCTACAGCGAACACAACGGCGAGGACGCGCCCTGCATCTGGCGTCACATCAAAGGGCAAGGCGTTGATAAACGTCCCGCGCCCGCCGCCAACGGGACCACTGACCAGGAAAGTCGGGCTGCCCGACATTGCATAGAGCAGCACGCCGCCGGCAAACCCTGTGACGAAACCGTCAAAGCGAGCAACGGCGTGTCCAAACCGGTCAAACCGCGGCCCACGGGCCATGAACTCCGACGCTATCAAGAGGACGGCCACCGCGATGCTCACAAACAGGATCGGATAGCCTGTCGCGAATACGTGAAAGCGGGCAATGGCTGGACCGGCCACGTCAAGCTGTCCGTGCGTGACGAGGAGGGTCACGGCAACGACGATGCCGAGCGCCCAATAGACGGCGCCAAGGCCCAGCAAAAGGCTGATCCAGCGCAACGGTGTTAGCGCACTCACGGCGGCAAACAGCGCAAAGCCAAGCAGTGTCGCCGGCAGCATCGGCAAATCGCGCAGAAACGCAAAGCCGAACAGGCCAAGCCCAACGACCAATGCGATGTATCCAAACTGCTGACGAAAACCGAACACCCGGTCCTGGCGGACAAGTAAGACGCCTGCCACAAGCGCAAGCACGCCGACGATGTACGCACCAGGCCCGCGCACCAGCGAGGGCCCAAGCCAAACAGCCAGATACGCAAACACGGGCATCGCAGCCAACGAGGCGCCGATCGCGCTGACAACGGCAACGGGCCAGCTTGCCCCATCGCCGACCGGCCGCGCTGGAAGCTTGCCGCGGACCGCCGCGACACCGGTTCGAACCGCACCAACCAATGGTGCGGTGGCATCCCCGACGCTATCGCCGCGCAGCGCAAGGATCCGGGACATGACCACACCAGCCGCCGACGCAATGATCGCAGCACTCAGCCCGCACAAAAACAGGATCGAAAGGACATCTCTGGCGCCCAACTGCCACAAACCATACCAGACCCTGGCAATCAGGAAGACCGTCACGCCGAGCACACTTGCCGATAGGAGGAGCCGGTAGAACGGGCTTGCGACCGCAAAGACCGCAATCGCGCTGACCAAAAGCGCCACGCCGACAACCGGCACGAACACCGACAACGATGGCTCATAAATCGCCGCGATCGATAACACCGAAATCAAAACAACGGTCAGTAATGCGGCAACCCGGAAAGCCCAGCCGGTATGACCAAGCCACCGTTGTAACCCAATCCAAGGGCTCAACAGAACCGAGCCGCAGATCGCCATGGCCCAAGCAATCAAAACGGGAGCGGTATCACCTGAAGTCGACGCCAGCGTACTGCCCAGCCAAAGCTGCAACGCGGTCGCTGCAATCAAAACGATCAGCACCCAAACTGCATCATGCCGCGCGGCAATTGCCCATGGCAGGGCGAGCACGGCCCAGGTCGCAAACAGCGGCCACGGATCAATCCCCGTCTGATAGGTCTGGCCGTAGAGAGCCAGCATACCTCCGGTTGCGAGAATGCCGGCCAGCGCGCTCGGCAATCGCAAATCCCAGCGCAGCGCCGTGCCGATTGCCGACAGAACAACCGCCGCGCCAACAATGCCAAACCGGCCGACCTTGCCAAACTCGGTCCAATTGGCGGCCACATACAGTATCAGCCCGAAACCGAACAGCGCACCAGCCGCCACAAGCGCGACCAGTTCCGGCGACACCGCGCCCGGCGCCATCATCCGCTTGGGCATCATCCGGTCGAGAAAGGCGAATGCGCTGCTAGCCACGGCAAAATCCTCCGATGGTTTGTTCTCACCAACCGTGACATAGGCCGGTAACAGCCGATGAACAACGTTCACGCAGACAGAAAAGCAAAGTCCGAGCGGCAATTGCTGTCATGAAGGCGCAATTTAGCCGGGTTTGATTAAACCGGCGTTGGCTTATGTGTCATCGAGATACAAACGCCAAATTTGCTTCGACCGCGATGATCGACATCCAAGATTAGATGCGCAGGAGGCATGCTTTATGGCAGTACAGGCATTGCGAGACCGGCTCAATGGCCCCGGGATCGATATCCTCTGCAAGGATGGAAACGCCTACCACTTGCGCGCCATCCGGCCCGAAGACGCCGATGCCGTGATGCGCGGTTATGATGCGCTGGACGACGAAGACAAATGGTTCCGCGTGCTGCACACGCTTCCGCATCTGACAGTGGAAATGGCCAAGCGTTTCGCCTCCCCCGACCCAAACACGGTTGCGATTGTTGTGGAAGGGCGGGGCGACCTTGCGGGTGAACTCGTGGGATCAGCCCGCATCGCCGACATTGGACCGGGTCGCGACGCGGAGTTTTCCGTCACCGTGCGCCCCGAGGTCGAGGGTCTCGGGCTCGCGAAGAATGCTCTCGCCACGGTCATCGACGCCGCACGCGAAGCCGGCTGCCGCACGGTCTGGGGCAGCATATCCGTTCATAACACGGGCATGCTCGGCTTGGCCCGCCGGCTTGGCTTCAAGATCGAGCACGATCCCGACGATCGGGCACTTATGAAAGCGGTCCTGCCATTACCGTGACGGCCTCGCGCCAGATCTCGGGAACCAATTGCTTCGCGCAAACGACCAAGAGATCGTCACCGTCAATCACGGGCGACGGGACTGGAGTTGTCGTTTTCGCTATCCCAAGTTGAGAGGGTATTGACCCATGACTTTCATGAAAACCCTACTCGCCGCAAGCGGGCTCACCATCGTCTTGGCGGCCAGCACCCAAATCGCAACGGCCAGCGATATCCCGAGCTGCGCTTCGCCGTATCGGATGCATCTCTACACGAGTTCGCGATTCCGCTGTTTGTTTCGGGCAAGCGCACGCGTTCCAAGCCACGTCTGGCGCGCCGGCTCGCGGTCTGTCCGAAACTACATGGTGCGCCGCTATGCCAGCCAGATCCTGGCTGCAGCGCGCGGTTGCCGACCCTTCCGCGTGACAGGTTCTGGTGTGCACGTGGCCGGGCGGCACGTCGCAGTCTTGAGGGCCCACTATGACTGCGAACGTTGATTGCGTTTTGGATCGGGATCGATGACTTCGCCCCACGCCCGATCCAATTCCTCATTTTTTTTGCTTCTGATCTCGGGAGCCAGTCATGTTTTATTTCAAATGGCCCAGGCAAGCATTATTCGCGCTGATCACTTTGCTCGCCACATTCCAGGCCGCACCCGCCAACGAGCGGCCAAATTGTGCGTCACCGTATAAAGTCGGCGCAATCACGCACGCCGCGTATCAATGCTATTTCGTTGTCAACGCGTCGGTTCCTCAGCACATTTATCGGTCGGGCGATCGCGCGGTGAAGAACTACCTGATCCGGCGTCACAATCGCTCGATTCTCAAGGCCATCTACGGCTGCAACGGCTACCGCGTATCGGGCTCGGCGGTCGTGGGCGGTCGCTCGGTCCTGACCAACCGAGGCTACATTCGCGCATCTTATCGGTGCGCCCGTCGATAAGAAAAAAGGCCCGGGACGCGCGCCCCGGGCCAGTCTCGTTTGTCTTCAGCGATGGATTTACTTCAGTTCAAACGCGGTCGTCGAACCCGACACTTCGTTGGCCACAACCAGAATGGCATTGCCCGTCGGGGATTTGTCGGCGGCAATGAACTTCAAACCTTCCGGCGCGACATCGCCAGCGGTTCCCTTTTCGGCATCGCCTTTCGGGTTGGCATTCAAGATATACGTCTCGAACTTCGGCGCCGCCGGGTTTGAGATATCGTAAACCATGATGCCGCCCATGCGCTCCAAACCGATGAAGGCATAGCGCTTTCCGTTCACGGTACCGATATCGACGCCTTCTGGCTCCGTGCCTTTATCGTCCGAGCGATTATCGAAGTTGCCTTCCTGGCCTTCCGAGTTGAACCAGGTCGGATAGCGCTTCGACAGGATCTGCGTGAACTCATCGCCGGAATCGTAGACCATCGTGCCATCGGCCTTGAAGATCGAGAACGAGCGCCCGCCGTAAGCAAAGATCTCGTCATGATCGCCGTCGCCGTCGGTGTCGCCTTTGGCCGTCGTTGTTTTCAAGCGGCCGAGGGCTTTTTCGTCCTGCAGCTCTTTGGCGTTCGGGAATTTTTCTGGATCGAGCTTCAGTTTAGCGACGCGCGTTTCTTCCGAGTACCCATCATAATCGCGGGCATCGCCTTCATTCGCGGTCACAATGAAAACTTCGCCGTTATGCTCGAAAGAGGCAATCGCGTCTGGCTGGTACATGGACTTGACCGGCCATGACTGCAGGTTCGTCGCACCGTCTTTGTCGGTCACGTCAAACTTAAACTTGGTCCAGTCCTTCAGGCCCAGGCCGAAGGCTTTCGTGATTTTGCCCGTCGCGATGTCAATAACGGCCATCGCGTTGTTTTCTTGGAAGGTCACGTAGGCCGTTTTGCTATCGCCAGAAACGGCGATGTATTCCGGCTCCAGATCCTGGGCGACGCTTGTGCCTTCCGGCGATGGGAAGTGCGCGCTGTCACCCAGCATTTCGCGGGTGATTTCGCCAAACGTCACGGTCTTGAACGTGCCGTCTTTGATCGAAGCGATCGAAACCGAACCTTCCGGATCGTTCTTGAAGTCGTCGCTTGGCTCGCCTTCATTCGCAACAAGGATGTGGTTACCATCTGGCGTGAAGGTGACCATGTCGGGCAGCGCGCCAACTTCGGTCTTGCTGATCAGCTTGCCGTCCAGATCGAGCACGACGAGCATGCCGTTCGCTTGCTTATCGTTGGCTTCGACGGCAACGGCGACCATGTCGCCATGAACGGCGACCGAGTTCGCGGTCTTGCCGTATTCCGAAAGGGAGATCGACTTGATCTTTTTCATCTCGCGCGGATTGGAGAAGTCGATCACATCGATGACTTTGTCGTTGCCGTTGACGATGAACAAACGCTTGTTCTTGGCGTCATAGGCGACGATTTCCGCAGCGCCCTCGTCGAACACCTTGGTCTCATAAGTCCCAAGCTTTTCAACTTTGAGCTGAGCTTGAGCAGCAACTGGCGCAATCGCAAGCATGGCCGCGAACGATGCACCCAGGAACAGTTTCTTCAACGTGGCAGACATGAACGCCCCCATTTGAGCTTAGTAAACGCCGGGGATCGAGTAAGAGGCCGATATGTCAGCCCGGTGACAGCCACCGGCTTCGCCTGCGCCGCCTCCAAAGAGCATCATGCGACCACACGTGACCGTAGTCGCGGTCAACTGGCGGGATCAAGCTGCTCTATCATGTCGGAATGAGAGCAACGTGATCCGAATCGGAAACCGCAAGGCGAGTTCCTGAGATTGGATATTGGTCTAGCCGACAGCGCGCAAGCAGCCAGCATCGCGGTCAGCGCGTGATGCAGCCGCCGTCGCCACATCATCGAGCGCGGCCAGCACAACCTCAGCCTTGGCATCCCAGGTCTCGCAGGCAAGCCGAGCCGACAGATCAGGCGCCTTCGATTGGACTGCGGCTTGAACCGCTGCCGCGAAGGTATCGGCATCGTTTGCCACTGAAACGACATCGCGCCAGTCGTCGAGCGCTGGAAAACCCGTCGTCACCACCGGTCTGCGCACCGCGAGATACTCTTTGAGCTTGATCGGATTGCACGCCGCGATCCACTCCGACTGGTTCCATGGCATGATGAGGGCATCCATCGCCGCCATGTAGTCGGAAATCGCGTCATAGGGCCGACGGCCGAGCAAATGAATATTCGAGCGCCCGCCGGTCCAGCCGTCAGCGAGCGAACAGCCACCGACCAGTACGAACTGATGATCGCGCAATCGGTCGGCCACATCCAAGAAGAGCGCTGGATCAAACGTGTGATGGTCGATGCCGCCGATGAACCCGACCCGCGGGCCTGGAATTGCAGCCACATCGTCCGGCACCTGCGCCGCGCCACAGCCCGCGGCCGCAAACCGGGCCAGATCAACCCCGTGGGTGCACAAAACTTGCCGGCGGACCTGGTGCACCTCGCTTTCCGCCAGATGCGGCGCGCAGTAGATCGCCAAATCGGCGACACGCTTCAGCGTCGCAATTTGCCGCCCCAGAACGATAGGGTCGCCATCCGGAAACGCTTCAAACCGGTCGGTCCTTTGCAATACAGTCGCAACGGCCGGGATCGCGTCGATCAGTGCCGCGCCGGCCGGGCAATGCACCCACAGCAGCGGGCGGTCGATGCCAGCGCGCTTTGCAGCAAGCCGGATCTGCGGTGCAAGCGCCCAATCGGTGAGCAATTGGCCCGTGCGGCCGGGGGCAGCAGCGGGCGAAAAGACCCAAAAGTTGGGCTCGGCTTGCACAAGGCCGCGCGAAAGGCTCTTCAATTTGCGGCTTATGCGCTCGGCAAATCTCCGGTCAGTTGCAGGGTTCGGCACACGCACGCCCAGGGAGTTGACGAACAACACCGGCACATGGCGTGCCAACCGCCGCATGATCTGGAAATCAAAGTGGCCTCGATTGTGATACCACCAGTCTTCGCCACCCAAGCAGATAATCCCGCCAAAGGCTCTATTTGCAGTTTTTGCCAATTCACCAGCCGGACCGTGCGACACCTCTGCCCCCTACAACGACAGCTCATCGCCACACATTCCGCTCTTGTCCTTAAATTCGCGTTCAAAACCAGGTGCAATGCCGTCTGCCATTAAGACCCGATTAGCCCGACGCACCTAACGTCATGGTCGGAATAATTTGAACGCAGAGGGCCAGTATGTCCGCGCGGCATCGCCAGACACCGACCGTCACGATCATCGTCGTCAGCTTCAATACCCGCGAGCTGACGTGTGCGTGCTTGCGTTCGATCACGGCCGACACGCGCGACACAGCGCTCGAAATCATCGTGGTCGACAACGCGTCCCACGACGGATCAGCCGAAACAATCGCCAGCGACTTTCCCCACGTGCGCTTGATTGCCCTCGATGAAAACGTTGGATTTGGCCGCGCAAACAACATTGCCGCCAAGCAGGCCAATGGCGAGTTTATCCTTCTTTTGAATTCCGACACGTTCGTGCGGGGCCGTGCGATCGACCGCCTGATCTCTTTCGCACGCTGCTGTCCCCATGCCGGGATCTGGGGCGGACGGACCCTGTTTGGCGACGGCCGGCTCAATCCGTCATCGTGTTGGGCACGCATGACGGTGTGGAACCAGTTTTGCCGGGCAAGTGGTCTTGCGGTCGTTTTCAAGGGCCGTGAGGTTTTCAACGGCGAAACCTATGGCGGCTGGAAACGCGATACCGCCCGCGATGTCGACATCGTTTCGGGTTGCTTTTTATTGATCAAGCGCCAGACCTGGAACGCACTTGGCGGCTTTGACCCGGCCTTTTTCATGTACGGCGAAGATGCGGACCTCTGCCTGCGCGCGCGCGCAACGGGTTTTCGCCCAATGATCACGCCAGACGCCGAGATCGTCCATCACGGCGGCGCGTCAGACACCGTTCGCGCCGACAAACTCGTCAAACTGTTGACGGCAAAGACGATGCTCACACGACGCCATATGTCGCCGGCCCGCGGCGCACTCGCCAGGCTTTTCCTGTCCGCCTGGCCGCTGAGCCGCCTGCTGGCACATGCCATGGCCGGCATTCTGCTCGGCGGCACGCACCGCGAGCGCGCAGCCATTTGGCAGCAAGTGTGGCTCAGGCGCAGCCAGTGGCGCAACGGCTTCCCCGAAATGCCGGGCCGTGACCAGGTTCATGGTGGGGGCAACGATGCCAAATCCCGCAACGCGGCGGCCCCAGCGGCGCGCATGGCGTCGGGCGCGCGCACGCCGCAACCGGCGGAGTAAGCCATGAGCCACGTTCCACCACATCGCGACACGACACCACGCGCGAACGACGCCCACGCCGGACGCGATGCCGTGCCGCCATTGCCCAAATCGCATCGCCGCATTGACCCACATGGCGACGGCGCGGACCTTGCCTTCTCCGTTGCGACGCTGGTTCGGCGCCCAGACGGTTATGCGCAAATGTGTGCATCGTTCACCCAGGCCGGATTTGGCGAAGCCGATTGCGAGTTTTTGCTGATCGATAACACCGGCCCAGCTCAAACCGACGCCTTTAGCGGGCTCAATGCCGCGCTGAACCAGGCGCGTGGTCGCTTTGTCATTCTGTGCCACGACGACGTTCGCTTGACCCACGACACCCGCCGCGATCTCGAAGTCCGGTTGGACGAACTGACGGCACACGATCGCAACTGGGCGGTCGCGGGGAACGCGGGCGGCATCCGTCCCGGTCGCCTCGCGCTGCGCATCAGCGATCCCCATGCCAGCGACCAGGACCATGGCCCGTTTCCAGCACGCGCCCAGGCCCTCGATGAAAACTTCCTGGTTGTGAAAAAGGCCGCCCGCATTGGTTTTTCCCGCGACCTTGAAGGGTTTCACCTTTACGGCGCCGATCTTTGCCAAATGGCCCACATTGCCGGACACACCGCTTATGTGATCGACTTTCATTTGACGCACTTGAGCGGCGGCAAACGTGACGCAAGCTTTGCAGCCGCCCAGAACGCGTTTCAGCGGAAATGGCGCTTGGCGCTCTCACCGCGTTGGATGCAAACGACGTGCACGGTCTTGCGCCTGTCGGGAAGCCCAGACGCCGCGTTAAGCGCCGGCGTCGGCGCACCGATCGCCCGTTCACTCGCCAGGCGATGGTTTGCCTGGTCCAGGCCGCATCTTTCGGATGGCCCGGGCCACCGCAACTTCGACCATGGCTGACGCAACGGGCCAAGCGGCCCATGGGCAAGCTGGCCTCGCCGCCGCGCTGCAGCGTTGCGCGCGCGCAGTGATCCCCAAACCATTGCAAACACTCGCCGCACCAAGCCTTTTGCTGTTCGCCGGGCTTGCCACAGGTCAGGCTTGCGCATTCGCCCGCAACGCCATTCTGGGCCATGCGTTGGCGCCGACCGATTTCGGCATTGCCGCTGCGCTGACCCTCACGCTGCAAATGCTGGAAATGCTCAGCGACCCCGGGGCTGACAAGCTCATACTGCAGGCTCGCGACGGCGCGCAGGCCAATGTAATCGGCACGGTTCACGCGTTGCTGGCCGCACGCAGCCTCGCCTCAGCAGCCCTCCTGCTGGCGTTGGCATGGCCGCTTGCCTGGTTCTATCAGATCCCAGAAACCGTTTGGGCGTTCGCCGCGCTTGCGATCGCGCCTTTGCTCAAGAGCGGTCTGCATCTTGATATGCGCCGCCAGCAGCGTGCTTTGAAGACGAGCGCCTTCCTCCGCGTCGAGGTTGGGCCCCAGATCGTCGCTCTCGCCATCACGCCAATCGCGGTCACCATGCGCCCGACCTACGAGGCGGTCGTACTGATTGTGCTGAGCCAGGCAGCAGCCACGCTTTTGATTTCGCATGCCGTTGCCCGCCGTCCGTTCGGCGTGCGATGGGACCGCGAAGTGGCGGCGCAGGCCCTTCGCTTTTGCTGGCCGATCTGGCTGAGCGCCTTGCCGCTGATCGCAGTCTACCAGGGCGACCGCATTCTGATCGGCCGGTTCTTGGGAATGGAGGCGCTCGCGCAATACTCCGCTGCATTCCTGATTACCATGGTTCCAGGTCTACTGTTCGCACGCGTGGCAAGCGCGGTGATGCTGCCCATGCTTGCCCAACAGCGCGGCGCCGTTGCATTCCGGCAGGCCTCCCGGCTGGGCGCGATCGCGGCCATCGCCGTCGCACTGGTGTACTGGCTCGCGTTCGCCATCGTTGGCGGCCGACTTTTGGGCCTCGCCTTTGGACCCGCCTACGCAGGTCTCGACACCCTTGTCACCACGCTCGCGTTGATGTTTGCAGTGCGCATGGTGCAGGTGGCGCCGGGGATGGTCCTCATGGCGCTCGGCGATACGCGGGCGTTGTTGATTGCAGGTTGCGTCCGCGCGCTTGCGCTTGCGCCGGCGGCCGCATTGCTCGTTGCGGGCGCGGACCTCACGACAGTTGCCGCCGTTGGCGTCTTCGGCGAACTGGCGTCATTGAGCGCCGTTGTCGCCCGCCTGCGCTGGCCATCGCCACACGCCGAACACACTGACCATCAGGCCCGCTGAGCTGTCAGCCCAGGCTGCGCCGATCCCTTGGTCTGAGCACGCTCATATGCATCCAGGAGCGTCCTGGCCTCGCGTTCCCAGTCCAAAAGGGTTGCCGCCCGCTGTTGCCCCACCTGCGCAAGCGCCGCCCGCAGCGTCACATCCTCACGCAGTTGCACAATCGCGCGCGCAAGCGAGGCCGGGCAATTATCGCTGGCATAAAGCGCAGCGTCCCCGGCTATCGCACGCCCCTGGACAAGGTCAAACTGGACGAAGGGAATACCAAGCGTCATATATTCAAACAGCTTGTTCATTGAAATCTTATCATTGTAGCTGTTCTTTGGGTCTGGAATGACGCCGATATCAAACCGCGACAATGCTGCCAAAAGGCGCTCGCCCGTCAGGAACCCGGTAAAGGTGACATAATCTGCAACGCGCAATTCGGCGGCGCGTTTTCTCAAAGCTTCTAATTCGGTGCCGTTTCCGACAATCACGGCTTGAATGTCGCTGCGACCTTGCACATGCACGATCTCCGCCATGGCTTCGAGCAGGAGATCGACACCGTCCTGCGCGCCCATGATCCCAACGTAACCGGCAACAAACGGTCTGCCCGCCGCAATGCTTTTATCCGGCGCAACGCGCTTGAAGCGCGCCAGGTCGGGGATCGAACGGACAATGAAAACATCGCGCGGGTCCATTTGACCACGGCCTATTGCGATATCGCGGAACGCTTCGTTGGTTGCAATGGAAACGTCGGCAACGCGGAAGGTCATGCGCTCCGCTGCAACCAACGCCCGATGCAGCCAGCCTCGACGCGAGAACTTCGCCTCGAAAAGCTCCGGATTGATATCATGATGGTCAAACACAAAGCGCTTACCAAACAGGTATTTCCAGAACGCCGCCACGATGAAGATAAGATCCGGCGGATTACAGGCCTGGATCGTATCAAAACCGACTTTCATGGCGACGCGCACCGATAAGACGAACTCAAAAAACAGCGCCGCGCTATATTCGATCGCATAGCCAATGGGCCCGTCCGCCTCAATGGGCATTGGATGGCGAAAGATATGGATACCTTCCAGGCATTCATAGGCCGATTGATAAGCCCCGCCTGTGGGGCAGATCACGGAGACGGTGACGCCAGCATCGCGCAGAGCGCGGGCTTCCTGCCAAACCCTCCGGTCCAGCGGGACGGTGAGGTTTTCTACGATGATCAGAACGCGTTTTGGGAGAGACAAGGCGGATACCACGGACAACAAGAGCGCCGCCCCGCACGTGTGCGCGAGGCGGCCGATGGCATCAATTAATCTGCACTCCGTTCCAAACCGCCTAAGCCTTACTCCGCATTCCGATCAATTGCCGTAACCATTGGCACGAGACATGCGCAGCACGACCAGATCAGCCGTCCTCGGCCCCAATTTGCATCGAAATGGAGCAAACCATGTTTGCCCGGAAACCATCGAGGGACTGGCCGCCCCAAATTGACACGGCCTGCCTGCGCAAAACCTTGCGCTACATGCGCGATGACTTGAACCGTGTGCCGGCATTGCGCCGCGCTGGCGGTGCCATTGACGCCGCCATCCGCGAGTTGGAGGCGGCCGAACGCGGCGATCGCCCCGTGATCGGTTCAGACGGTCGCGTTATCCCCATCGGGGCCATCCGACCCGGCCGCGATGTCGGCCGCTGAAGCCTCATCGCCACCGGTAGGGACGTCATCTGCGTCCTGGGCAGCCGGCTCCGCGACCGGAGCGTCGGCGTCATCCCGCGCATCTTCGTGCGCTTGCAGATCGGCCGGTTCCGGTTCTTGAGCCGCTGGCGCATCGTCATGCGCCGCCTGGTCCGTTGCGGCCTCCGCAGCCGCTGCATTGTCCGTACTGACAAGCGCGGTCGCGACCTCTGCGCTGACGGCATGCGCGAGATCAACGACCCTGCGATGCAGTCCCGACCCCGGCCGCATCAATTCGTCGAGCACCGTGAAATGGTTTGCGGCTGGCACCAACATGCACTCGGTCGTCAGGCCATCCTGCCCCCAGCGCCCGGCAATCTCCAAGCTCTGACGGATGAATTCCGCACTTTCGTCGGCACCAACAGCAGCAACCAAATGCCGATCGCCGCCCGGCGCAGAACCGGAGAGCGGGCTGACGGCGTGGGCGGTTTCAGGCGTCAAACACAGCACATCGTTCGCGCTGACTTTGAGCAAGGGCTGGAGATCGAACAGGCCGCTGATCGCGATGGCATGCGTCACCAGATCGTTGGGCACGCCGTCAACGTCGCTCCAGTCGGTCGCAAGCGCCATCGCAGCAAGATGGCCGCCCGCAGAGTGACCGACCACAAGCGGACGCCGCGGGATCTGATCAAACAGTGCGACCAAGAACTCCTGGATGTCACCAACGATGTGGGCAACGGCCACGTCAGGACATAACCGATACGACGGCAGCGCGACGCGAAATCCCGCGTTCGTAAATACCTCAGCCACGCACGCGTAATCCGTGCGATCCCCACGCTGCCAGTAGCCGCCATGAATGAACACGATCAGCGGCGCGTCTGCGGCACCGTCCGCGGGCTGGAACAGATCAAACTTCTGGCGTTCCAGATCCCCGTAAGCCTGGTCAAGCAGCGCATGGGTGCCGGCCTGCTCGCGAAACGCGCGCGACCGCGTTGACCATCGGCCCTGAATCTCAGGGTGATCTGGCACGCGCGCCCGGTTGTTATACTCCGCTTCGAAATCGAGCCGTCGCGCCATGGTTTCGTCGTCCTTAAGCTGCGGCCGCGCGCGCCACCTGCTTCGCGTCGGCCTTGATCATGTCGGCCGCTTTTTCAGCGATCATGATCGTGGGTGCGTTGGTGTTGCCCGAAGTCATCGTCGGCATCACGGAGGCGTCAACAACACGCAGGCCGGAGAGGCCGTGGACGCGCAGCCGTGGATCAACGACAGCCATCGGGTCGGTCCCCATCTTACAGGTCCCGCAAGGATGGAAGATCGTCGTACCTGTCTCGCAGGCAAACGTCATCAATTCTTCGTCGCTTTGCTTTTCTGGTCCCGGTGCGAACTCCCGCACGACCATGTCCGCAAAAGGCGGCCGGGCAACGATACGCCGGGCCAACTTCATCGCTTCCAGCAAAACGTGTCGGTCCAGCTCGGCTTCAAGATAGTTCGAAACGATCGCCGGTTTGTCGTGCACCTGGTCTGACGTAATGCGGATATGGCCTCGGCTTTCAGGACGCAACTGACATACCGATACGATCACGCCTGGGAACGGGTGCAGACCCTTGCCGGGCCCATCACCAGACAGCGGAATGAAGTGGAACTGGATATCGGGGTCATCGAGTTCGGGCGAGGATTTGCAGAAGACGCCAACCACACCGGCGCCGATCGTCAAAATGCCCTTCCGCCCCAGCGCATATTCAAGCCCCGCGCGCATCTGCTCAACCCGGCTGTGCCAGACGCTATTGAGACTGCCCCGCCCGCGCATCTCATACATCAGCCGCGCTTGGTAATGGTCCTGAAGATTTTCGCCAACGCCGGGCAAGTCGTGGTGCACGTCAACCCCGGCTGCCCGCAGGACTTCCGCCGGACCAACACCTGATAACTGCAGGATCTGCGTTGAGCCAATCGCGCCGCCCGACAAAATTACTTCGCCACGCGCTTGCACCGTCTCACGTTGGCCGTTGCGCTCAATCTCGACACCGCGCGCCGTCGGCCCGTCGAATAGGACCTTATGCGTCAGCGCCTTCGTGACCACGGTGAGGTTGGCGCGGCTGCGCACGGGATGCAGATATGCGACCGCCGTCGACGACCGTCTGCCATGCCGGTTGGTCAACTGATAATAGCCAGCGCCTTCTTGCTTTTCGCCATTAAAGTCGTCGGTCGCTGGAATGCCTTCGGCAATGCACGACGCCAAGAACGCATCGCAAATTGGGTTGTCCATCCGCACGTCGCTGACGCCAAGCGGGCCGTCCGCACCGTGCAGCTCGCTCGCACCCCGCTCTTGGCCTTCAGCTTTTTTGAAGTAAGGCAGCACGTCCTCATAGGCCCAGCCATCGCAACCAAGCTGGCGCCAGACGTTAAAGTCGTTCGCCTGACCGCGAACATACAACAGCCCGTTAATGGCCGACGTCCCACCAAGCACTCGTCCACGGGGCCAGTTGATGACGCGCCCGCCCAGGTGCGGTTCAGGCCCCGAGCCATACTGCCAGGTGATCGCTGGATTGAGGATGTTCTTGTAATAGCCCGACGGAATGTGGATCCAAGGATTGAAATCGCGCCCGCCCGCCTCGATCAGGGCAACCTCGACGTCGGGGTCCTCGCTCAGTCGGTTGGCCAAGACGCAACCCGCCGACCCGGCGCCGACAATCACATAGTCGAAAACACGCCCTGCAAGCGACGATGCCATCGCGATCCTCCCAGTCCTCTTGGTTGTTTGTGCCTGAGACTATCACCTTGTGCACAAGACGCGAGGCCGGTGAGCGGGTTTGGGTATACGCGCAGCAATCCGCAACTTGAACAGCGCTCAGCCGCCGCCAAAGTGGCCGATATCCTCGTGTGCCATCGCCACCGACTTGATCACGGCATAAACGCGCATGCCGCGCTGCAAATCGAGCCTATCGAGTGAGCGCCAAGTGATCCGCGCCATCAAGCGCGCCGCACCGCATCGGATCGCGACGTTAACCCGGCCATCGATGGCGGGTCCGACCTCGACAACGTCTCCGGCAAGAATATTGAGCGCGCTCGAGTCCTCAGGCTCGCGCAGCGCAAGCAGCACGTCGGATGCCTTGATCCGCACACGCACGGCGGTGCCGGCCGGATCATTGAGCAATGGGACAAACAGGCGGCCGCCATCGAATGCCAACTCGGTCAAGCGGTCGAGCTGATCATGCGCCACCACCCGCGCAGTCAGGATCGCGCCAATATCGCTATCGGCCACGCCAGGCGCGGCAACGGTATGGGAAAACACATCGACGGGCAGGCCTTGAGAAACAACAACTCCGTTATTGATGACAACCACGGTGGTTGCCAGGCGCGCCACTTCCGCGATCGCATGACTGACATAGACGATGGGGATCGCTGAAGAATCGCGCAATCGCTCCAGGTACGGCAAGATCTCCGCCTTGCGGTCCGCGTCGAGTGCGGCCAGCGGCTCGTCGAACAGCAGAATACGCGGCTGTGCAAGCAGCGCCCTGCCAATCGCAACGCGCTGGCGCTCACCACCCGACAAGCCACCCGGTCGACGCGCCAGCAAATCGCCAATCGCAAGCAGTTCGACAATTCGGTCGAACGCGTCACCATCAATCGCCGACCGCGAAAACCAGCGGCCATAGGCGAGGTTCTGGCGAACGGAAAGATGCGGAAACAGTCGCGAGTCTTGAAACACATAGCCAACGCGACGCTTGTGCACCGCGACGTTGATTCCAGCGACGGCATCAAACAACACCTCGCCATCAACGCTGATGCGACCGGCCGACGGCCTCACAAGGCCCGCGATGGCGTTGACGACCGTACTCTTGCCGGCCCCCGACGGTCCGAACAAAGCGGTCACGCCCGCCGGCGCGACAAACGCGACATCGAGCCAAAACTGACCGGCGGCATGGCGGATGGCGACGTCGAGGCTCATGTGCCGGCAATCCTGCGGGCCACACGTGCCGAGACCCACTCCGAAACGGCAAGCGCGCCGATTGCGACAATGATGGAAATCACAACCAGACGCATCGCTGAACCTTCGCCATCAGGAACCTGCAAGAAAGCATAGATCGCTGAGGGGACAGTCTGCGTCTGGCCTGGAATGTTGGACACGAACGTGATCGTCGCGCCGAACTCTCCCATGGCCTTTGCAAACGCCAGCACGCTGCCTGCAACGATGCCCGGCAGGATCAACGGAAACGTCACCGTCGCAAAGGTCCACGCCCGGTTCGCGCCCAGTGTTGCCGCGGCTTGCTCCAGCCGCGGGTCAACGGCCTCGATCGCCAGCCGGATCGCGCGGACCATGAGAGGGAATGCCATCACCGCCGCCGCAAGTACCGCACCGGTCCACTGGAAGGCGAGCACGAGACCAAACGCATCGTATAAAAACGCCCCGACCGGTCCACGCTGGCCGAATGCAATCAACAGGAGATAGCCCGTCACGACCGGCGGCAGGATCAATGGCAGGTGAACAAGCCCATTGAGTGCTTGCTTGCCAACAAACTCCCATCGCGCCAGAGCATAGGCCGCAAGCACGCCAAGCGGCAGCGATAGGACGGTCGCCCAAAGCGACACCTGGAGCGACAGGGTCACGACGGTCCACTCTTGCTCCGTTAACAACGCGTTGCCGGTCAGCCAAGCGGTCATCGCACCGCCGGTCCCGCTTGCGCATTCCCGCCATCGTGCGCAGCGCCAACGCTCTGTCGGGGCGCCAAGCCGAACCCGGCTTCTTCAAGGCGTCTGCGCGCATCGTGCTGTGCGAGATAGCGAATGAAACGCTTGGCGATCGAGCGCTGCTTGCTTTGCGCAACAACGGCTGCCGGATATTGGATAGGCGGGTGGCTGTCCGCCGGGAACGTGGCGACAACCGTCACGTTGTCGGACGCGGCCGCATCCGTCGCATAGACGATGCCAAAGGGGGCCTCCCCTCGCGCAACAAAAGCCAGCGCCGTGCGCACGTTATCCGATTGCGCAACGCGATCTGAAACAGCCGGCCACATCCCAAGGTTCTCAAGCGCCGCCTTGCCATAAATGCCAGCAGGGACCGCTGCGACCAAGGCCATCGCAAGCCGCTGGTCGCCAAGACGTTTGGCAAGGTCGCCGTTTGCACCAAGAGAAACGGGCAGCGCCTTCCTGCCATGCGCAATCAAAACAAGCCGATTGGTGGCAATCACACGACGGGTTGCAGGCGCGATCAAGCGATCGCGTTCCAGCGCATCCATCCAAGCGACATTGGCAGAGATGAACAAATCAGCAGGCGCACCAAATTGAATCTGGCGCGCAAGCTGCGAACTGCCAGCATAGGCAATTTGCACCCGCGGACCGCCTGCGGATGCCCAGTCCGCCGCGACCTGATCGAGCACCGTCTTCAAGCTCGCCGCGGCAAAAACCGTCAGCGACTTGGACGTATCAGCGTGCGCGCTGGATGACGTGACGCCCAGAATACCGATCGTGAAAAGCACGGCTGCGGTTTGCGCGCGCACAAGCGTTCCGACCTGTCGCCACATGCCCCGCATACCCCGCACGTCGTTCATTCCGCGACCAAACCCAAAGCCGGCTGTCAACCAGTTCATCGTGACCCCATGCGCTTCAAGCTTTCTGCTGGCAGACCGTGTCGCTTGTCCGGCGCCATCTCGGCAAGCAGCAATCCAACACCTTGGTTTCGTCAATTGCATGCTGACGGCTTGTCAATGGGCGGGCCATGCACGCCGCAGTATGATGAGCCATATGCTGGGCCATATGGTGCGCTCAAAGCCCGAACCGGGAAAAGCGCCAATCGGCCATGACCCATTCATGTGGAGACACCGCAGCCATGATGATCAACGCTGATTTCAGCCAACGCGTCGTCGTCCACGCGGACAGCCGCGACTGGACCGACTCCCCGATGCCTGGTGTCGCCCGCAAACCGCTCGACCGCATCGGCGGCGAAGTGGCACGCGCCACGACAATCGTGCGCTTCGACCCCGGCAGTCAGTTTTCCGCCCACACCCACGACGGCGGCGAGGAGTTCATTGTTCTAGAAGGCACCTTCCAGGACGAATACGGCGACTTCCCCGCCGGCTCATATATCCGCAATCCGCCGACATCGCGCCATACCCCGGCCTCTGCGGACGGCTGCACCATCTTTGTGAAACTTTGGCAGTTCGACGCAGCCGATCGCACGTTCGTGCGCGAGGACATGAGCCAGTTGGCTGCCGTTGCCGACCCCAAACGCCCGGGCGTGACCATCACGCCGCTGTTCAGCGATGAGCGCGAAACGGTGCGCCTCGAAACCCACGCGCCAGGCGCCGAGGCAGCCTTTACAGCGGACGGCGGCGCTGAGCTGTTCATCCTCGAAGGTACGGCTGAAGAAAGCGGTGAAGCATTGAGCCGCCACTCCTGGGTCCGCATTCCCGATGGCGAAAGCGTCGCCCTGAAAGCCGGACCCAACGGCGCCAAAATCTGGGTCAAGGTCGGACATCTTCGTCATGTCCGCACGCCAGCCAATGCCTGATCCAACCAACACACGGCCGCGCGGCGCGTGTTGTGTCCAGTGCTGTGTCCTACGGATCGCGCCGGTTCATGCGACGATAATGGGCGATGATCTGGCTGTCATCGGCCTTGCCGTCGCCAGCCCCGGACGCGCCCAGGTAGAGCTGCAGTGCGGCGGACGCGAGGGGCAGACCAAATCGGTCAGCATGTCCGGTATCAACGACGATCTTGAGGTCCTTGACGAAGATATCAATCGCGCTGCGAACCTCATCACCTGGTGCAACCATCCGCGGGCCGCGGTCGCGCAGCATCCAGCTCGCCGCCGCGCTCCCCGACAGGATTTCCAGCGCTTGCGCCGGATCGATCCCCTGCGATTCCGCCAAGGCCAATGCCTCGCCTGCCGCCGCAATATGAACGCCCGCCAGCAACTGGTTCACGGTCTTCATCGCCGAACCCTGGCCAACGTGCTCGCCGAGATAAAACGTGTTGGAGCCGATCTCGCGTAACAGGGGCGCGACCGTTTCGAAGGTTGCGCGAGGTGCCGAAGCCATGATCGTCAGCGAACCGGCCTCGATGCCGGGCACCCCACCCGACACAGGCGCATCCACAAAGCCGGTCTGGCGCAAGCCCAAAGCCCGGTCGATATCCTGCGCCTCGCCCGGCGCCATCGTGACCATACTCACGACCGTCGCATGATCTTTGAGCGTCTCCGCGACGCCATCGTGGAACAGAACGGCATGAACTTGTGCCGCATTGAGCACCATCAAGATGATCACGTCAGCATCTTTGGCGGCTTCGGCGGCACTGTCGGCAACATGTCCACCCAGCGCCTCCAGCGCACGCATCGGCTGCGGTCGCACGTCGAAGCCAATGACGCGGTGCTGACGCTCAACGAGCCGTTTGGCCATCGCAAAGCCCATCGCACCAAGCCCGATCATGGCAATTGTCTGCGTCATCGGCTCCCTTTCTGCATTTCCTGCACTGTGACGGCGCTCAATCGATGATCTCAGCCGTCTCGACTGCCGCCCGCAGCAGAACGTTTGCGCCGGCCGTTGCCCACGCCGGTTTGATGTCTTCTGCTTCGTTGTGGCTGATCCCGTCGACGCATGGTGTGAAGACCATCGCCGTTGGCGCAACGCGGGCCATATAGACCGCATCGTGACCCGCGCCTGAGACAATGTCGCGATGTGTCAATCCGAGGCTTTCTGCGGCATCGCGCACGGCACCGACACAAGCGGTGTCAAACGTGGTCACGGGAAACGCAAACACGTCATCAACCCGCACAGTGAGGCCTTGCGCCGTCGCGATCTCCTCGGCGGCCGCCTGCAGATCCGCCGACATGGCCTGGAGTTGATCGTCATCGGGATGCCGCATATCGACAGTCACCCAAGCCGAGCCGGGGATCACATTGCGAGAGCCTGGTTGGACCGAAACGATCCCACACGTCGCACAGGCATCCGGCTGATAGGCAAAACCAATCTCGTTGACCCGCTGGATAAGCTTGGCCGCACCAACAAGCGCATCCTTGCGCCGGGCCATGGGCGTCGGACCCGCGTGGCTTTCCACACCGGTAAAGGTCACTTCAAACCAGCGCTGGCCGTTGGCGTGAGTCACAACGCCCACATCGATCCCAGCTTCTTCCAGGATTGGCCCTTGCTCAATATGCAGCTCAAAGAACGCTTTGACCGGCCGCGCGCCAACCGCATCAGGCCCGGCAAGGCCAAGCTCATCCAGGGCGGCGCCCAGTGTGACGCCAGCGCTGTCGGTCCGCGCGCGGGCATACGCAAGGGAAAAAGCGCCAGCAAACACGCCAGACGCCACCATCGCCGGCGCAAACCGCGCACCCTCTTCGTTCGTGAAGTTCACGATTTCAATGGGATGCCTGGTCGTGATGTCGAGGTCGTTCAACGTCCGCACGATCTCCAGGGCCGCCATGACCCCGAGCGCCCCATCGAATTTGCCGCCAGTCGGTTGCGTATCGAGGTGGCTGCCGATCATCACCGGCGGTAACGTCTCATCGGCCCCAGCGCGGCGCGCAAACATTGAGCCCATTTGGTCAACGCGCACCTGGAGGCCGGCGCGTTCGCACCATTGGCGGAACAGATCTCGGGCTTGAGCATCCAACGGCGTCAAAGTCAGCCGATTGACACCTCCCTTTTCGGTCGCACCGATCCGCGCCATCTCAATCAAAGTGTCCCACAGACGATCGCCATTGACCGCGAGATTGCCGCCAAAGCCCGTGCCTGCGCTCGGCTTGCCTGCGTCCGCCATGAGAAATCCCTTCCGCGCGATCCCACCAACATTGCCGATGGGAGTTTGAAACTGCCACACCAAACCTGCAATAGACGGCCTCTCAGCCCGAACAGACGAGGCCGCGTCGTGCAGATAAATTCGTTTGATGATGTTCTCGCGCTGGACAGCAAGGCGCAGCGCCTGTCCCATCCTTGCGGAACAGGAAGCCTCGTCATGCGGCGATGGGGGCAGGGCCGGCCGATCATCTTACTCCATGGCGGCTCCGGTTCGTGGATGCACTGGATCCACACGATCCCGAACTTGATGCGCGATCATGCGGTCTATGCGATTGACCTGCCCGGCCTCGGCGACAGCGCGATGCCACCAGAGCCTCTGATCCCGCAAACATCAGCAGACATTGTCGCCGCCGCGATTAAGCAGCATGTGCCAGCCCAGCTTCGGCCGCTGTTGGTCGGCTTTTCGTTCGGCGGCCATGTCGGGACGTTCGCCGCAGCCCAACTGCGCGAACACATTTCAGGTTTTATTCTGCTCGGCTGCTCGGCTTTGGGGATCATCCGGCCGAAAGGCGAACCGTTCCCAAAAGAACGCGCGTCAATGTCAGACGATGGCCGGCGCGGCGTCCATCGTCGGGTGCTCGAGCTATTGATGATCTCAAAGCCCGAACGCATCGACGAACTGGCCATATCCATTCAACAAGCCAACGTCGGCAAAGCCCGTTTTCGATCGCGCAAATTTGCCGCCACCGACAACGTCAAGCGCGGCTTGGAAGCCGTCGCCGTGCCGGTACGCACGATTTGGGGCCGCCACGATGTCGTCGCGCACCCCAATGTGGAGACCTGTTTGAGCATCATCTCAGAGCACCATCCAGACCTGGTCTCCGAGATCATCGACGATGCCGGGCACTGGGTGATGTATGAACAGCCCGACGCCTTCAACGCCGCACTGCGCCGGATGATCGACATCACGCCCTGACCCGCGCCACGCACAACACGGTCAGCGCGGCACCAATCAGACGACCGTGACGTCAAGCTCGCCAACCCCGGCGACACGCCCATGCATGCGGTCCCCGGTCACCACGGCACCGACGCCTGCCGGCGTCCCGGTCATGATCAGATCGCCCGCGCGCAATTCAAACAAGCGCGACAAAAACGCAATCTGCTGCGGGATGCTCCATATCATGTGGGACAGGTCGCCCGTCTGGCGCCGCGTGCCGTTCACATCGAGACTGATCTCACCTTCCGTCGGGTGACCGATGTCGCTGGCTTTCTTAAGCGGTCCGCACGGCGCGGCCTTTTCAAATGATTTGCCCACTTCCCAAGGCCGGCCCATTTTTTTGGCGACGCCTTGCAGATCGCGCCGCGTCATATCCAGGGCGACGGCATATCCAAACACATGGGACAACGCGTCGTCTTCGGCGATATCGGTTCCGCCGGACTTCAAGGCTGCAACAAGTTCAATCTCGTGATGCACATCTTGTGTCGACGAGGGATAGGGGAATTTGCCATCCAGGACGATGGCATCGGGTGTCTTCTGAAAAAAGAACGGCGGTTCCTGGTCCGGATCAAAGCCCATCTCCCGCGTGTGTTCTGCGTAATTGCGCCCGACACAATAGATCCGGTGAACCGGAAAGGTCGCGCTCATGCCGTCGATCGGCAGCGCAACGACAGGCGGTGGATCAAACAAATAGGCCATGGGCTTTGCGTTCCCTCGAAATTGCGGCCGCTTCTGCGGCGACCGTTAGCCCTTCCCAACTCGGACAGAGCCTTCGCGCGCCGTTGTCTCAGACAAAACGCAAGCTCTGCAAGCCCGCTGGCGGAGGAGCCACCATGCTTTGAAGGAGTACCGAAATCTGAGGGATCAAATTACTTCCGATGATCCATCCGCCACGATAAGGCTGGATGGAGCGGGCGATGAGATTCGAACTCACGACCCCAACCTTGGCAAGGTTGTGCTCTACCCCTGAGCTACGCCCGCATCTCGGAAGATGGCTACGCGCCACCGAGACCGGCCTTATGGCAAGAGCGCCCGGTGAATGCAAGTGCGAATTCAATCGCGGTCAGAACCGTGATCTGCGTTGCAGCCGTCGCCCAATTTGCCTAGAGCATCGTTAGGTCACATGGGACCGCTGGCGCGGACGAGCGGTCGCGTAGCGATGCTCTATCATGTTGAAAATAGAGCAATTTCGTCCAATCCGAAGATTCGGATATGACTTGTGCGGGGGTTGAGATAAGACGCATTGGTCTGCGCCGCGAACGTACACGTTGCCACTAGGCTCGGCGATCACTCTCTCACGATAGCCAGCCTGAGATCTGCGGTGGAGACGATGCCTGCGAGCCGACAAGAGCTTTTTGATCGATTGGCGGCGCTTGGTATCAAGGCCACGACGCGCGATCACGCGCCGCTCTTTACGGTTGCAGATAGCGAGCAACTGCACGCGGAAATGCCCGGCGCCCACACCAAGAACCTGTTCCTGAAGGACGCGAAAGGCCGCCTGTTCCTTCTCGTGGCCGAAGCGCATGCTGTGATACACCTGAAATCCCTACATAAACTGATCGGATGCGCCCGATTGAGTTTCGGCAAGGCAGACCTGCTAGAAGAGGTGCTGGGGGTGATGCCAGGCTCGGTCACCGCCTTTGCGGTGATCAATGACGCGAAGAACCGCGTCACGGTGCTTATGGACGAGACACTGGTATCGGCCGCGGCAATAAACTGCCATCCCCTTGAAAACACGGCAACAACAGCGATCTGCCCAAAAGATCTGTTGATGTTCCTCAAAGACACGGGACACGAGCCAAGGATCATTTCACTCGATCGTGAACCGGAGTAGATTTGCGCCGCACAATGCGCGAATTTCGGGCGCGCCGATCGGCGGTGCTCGGCTGCCAATAGCCAGATGCAGGAGACGAAACGTCATGGAAATACTGGGCGCAGGCGGCAACGATGGTTCCGCACCTGGTGGTCTGATTAAAGACGCAACCGCTGCAACGTTCCAGGCAGACGTCGTGACCGCGTCTCAGGAGGCGCTTGTCCTGGTTGACTTTTGGGCGGATTGGTGTGGCCCATGCCGACAGCTTACGCCGGTTCTGGAAAAGGTAGTGCACAGCTTTGGCGGCGCAGTGCGTCTTGTCAAAGTCAACGTGGACCAGAACCAGACACTTGCCGCCCAACTTCGCGTGCAATCGCTGCCGACAGTCTACGCGTTCAAGGACGGCCGGCTTGTCGATGGCTTCATGGGTGCACAGCCCGAAAGCGTCATCCGTGAGTTCATCACCCGCTGCGGCGCAACCGACGAAGCCGGTGCCTCACTTGAAGAAGCACTGAGCGTGGCGGAAGAGGCCATCGAGGCCGGGGACCTTCAGCAGGCGGCTGAGATCTTTGCCACGATCCTGAGCGAGGATCGTCAGAACGTTCGCGCGCTTGTCGGTCTTGCGAACTGCTATCTGAAGAGCGGCGACGTCGACCGCGCACGCCAGACGCTTGGTTTGGTCCCGCCCGACAAGCAGGACGACCAGGCCGTCGTTGGCATGCGCGCAGCGCTCGATCTCGCCGAAGCGGCTGCCGACGCCGGCCCAATCGGCGAATTTGAGAAAAAGCTCCAGGCCAACCCTGACGATCACCAAGCCCGCATGGATTACGCGATGGCCGCAATCGGGGCCGGACAGAAGGCGCTTGCCGTCGACCAACTGATCGAGATCTTCAAGCGCGACCGTACTTGGAATGATGACGCTGCGCGCAAGCAGCTTTTGCAACTGTTTGAGGCTTGGGGCCCCAAAGACGCGCAAACGATCGAGGGTCGGCGCAAGCTCTCATCGCTCATGTTTTCTTGATGCGCGGCGCCGGCACTGCCGGCTTGAGGAGCCATCGTGCTGACCGACCGATACAAGCGACCCTCGGACCTACCAAAACGCTTGCCCGTTTTTCCATTGCGCGGCGCGTTACTGTTGCCGCGCGCCACGCTCCCATTGAATATTTTTGAACCGCGTTATCTCGCGATGATCGACGAGATCGTCTCTGGCCACCGCGTTCTGGGCATGGCGCAGCCCGCTGGCGGCGGTGACCAGGAGAGCCCCTCTGGCAAAGAGGCAGGTGTTCGTGAGATCGGATGCGCGGGGCGTCTTACGGCGTTCCAGGAGCTCGACGACGGCCGCGTGCTGATCACGTTGACCGGCATCACCCGGTTCAAAATCCTCTCGGAAGAAGATACGGGTGCGCCCTACCGGACCTTTAATGTCACCTACGAGCCGTTTTGCGACGATCTTGTCGCCGGCGCTGGCGAATCTGAAGTCGATCGCGACGCGCTCCACCGCGTCTTGAAAATGTACCTTGATACCAATCGGCTGTCAGCAGACTGGCGCGCCATTGCCAACGCCCCGACCGAACTATTGGTCAATGCGTTGTGTGTGATCAGCCCGTTCGGGTCCGAAGAGAAACAGGCGCTGTTGGAAGCCCAAACGCTCAAAGCCCGCGCCGACACGCTGATCGCGCTGACGGAGATGGAATTGGCCGGCGGCGACGGCGGCTCAGACAGCGGCACACTGCAGTAATCGGCTGCCAGACTGCATCGATCATCAAAGCAGAATGCGGCGACGCTTGTCTGGACGACCGCCATCTATGATATGCCTGCGGCGATGTCGGAGGCAGGACCAAAGCGCGAGCCAGATGATGCTCCTTCGGTGCCACAGGCGGCGCCGGACGAGACGCCTATGGGCCATGGCGAA
>CAZOGY010000039.1:0-26447 GCA_964579305.1 uncultured Hyphomicrobiaceae bacterium | reverse complement strand
GGGTGACAACGGCAACCTCCCGCATTGCGCTGGCATCGACGACGGCGAGCTTGGCATTGGTCTTGCCGATGTCGATGACGGCGATGCGAGTCATGCGGGTCGACTCAGGGCATGTGGAACATCGGAGGAAATCAACTTGAATGTTGGATGCCCCTCCGACCGTGTTCAGTCAGGCCGCTTTGGTGCTTGCCTGATGGCAGAGCCCGCGCTTGTCGCCGATTGCGTCCGCGCCATGCGCGATGCAGTTGGCGCACAATTGCCCGTGACGGTGAAATGCCGAATTGGCATCGACGATCAGGACGCCGAAGCCGACTTCAACAAGTTTATTGATACCGTCGCAGACGCGGGCTGTACCGTTTTTGTCGTCCACGCCCGCAAAGCGTGGTTGCAAGGGCTGTCGCCAAAGGAAAACCGCGAGATCCCACCCCTCGATTACGAACGCGTTTATCGCCTGAAACAGCGACGCCCAGACCTGACGGTTGTGATCAACGGCGGCATCGCGGATCTCGCGGCGGCCCGGGATCACCTCGCGTCTGTCGACGGCGTCATGCTCGGGCGCGCCGCCTATCAGACGCCGTATCTGCTGGCTGACGTGGACCGGCAATTATTCGGCGCGACGGATCTGACGCCAACGCGTGCATCCGCATGCCGCGCGATGGCAGATTACGCCGAGGCCCACATCGCCGCTGGCGGCCGGCTGAACAACATTACGCGCCACATGCTCGGCCTGTATCACGGGCGCCCGCGCGGCAAGTTATTTCGACGCTACCTGAGTGAGAATGCGACAGGCGCCAACGCAAGCGCCGATGTCTTGCGCGCGGCCTGCGCCCAGGTTGAAGGCACAGTCGACAGCATCGCGGCAGCATAGGCTCGCGCCGATGCCGAGTTTGGTCTAAGTCAAGCGACCAACACGCCAGGTGACCTCACCAAGCAACAACAATGGATATGCGCCGCGCTCGCCCGCGGGTGCCGGGGGGAACGCATGCTCGCTTCAGTCTCATTGGAAACGCTGGCGCTTGTCGTCGTCGTGCTTGCTGCCGGAGGGCTGGCAACGGGCTTCATCTCCGGCCTGTTCGGCATCGGCGGCGGCGGCGTCATGGTCCCGATTCTTTTTGAGGCGTTTGGGCTGATCGGCGTCGATGACGCAATCCGCATGCACCTGTCGGTGGGCACCGCGCTTGCCGTGATGATCCCAACCACGGCCTCGTCATTTCGCTCACATCTCAAGCGTGGCAACGTCGATCAACCGTTCATACAACGCATGATCATACCGGTTGTCGCGGGCGTGATCATCGGCTCGATCATCGCCAAATACTCCGGTGGTGACGTGTTGAAATGGGTCTGGGTGGTCGTCGCGACGCTGATTGCCATGCGCCAGTTCGCCGGCAGCGCGCTTTACCAGCTCGGCACAGAAGTCCCCAAATCCAAGCTGCTTGAGGCCTGGGGCGTTGTGATCGGCGTCGTCTCAACACTCATGAGCATTGGCGGTGGCGCATTCATCATCACCACCTTGGCACTTTACGGACGTTCAATGCAGCAGGCGGTCGGCACATCCTCAGGCTTCGGCCCGATGATCGCCTTGCCTGGCGTTGTTGGCTTCATATGGGCTGGCTGGGGCGTAACCGGAACGCCGCCGTTATCGCTTGGATACGTGAGCCTGATCGGTGCGGCCTGTATGATCCCGACGGGTGTCTTCGCCGCACCAATTGGGGCGCGCGTGGCAAGCGGTGTCGACAAACGCACGCTTGAGGTCGCCTATGGCGTATTTCTGGTCGTAATCGCGATCCGTTTCGCTTTCGCGCTTTGGGGATAGGGGTATCGGGGAGCGCGGTCCGCCTTCGTGCACGTGATCATCGCATGCGCCCGCTGGCGAACCGCAACGCAAAGATCAATAGACCGCAATGGCGTTACCCGGTGAGCCCGTGCCGCCCTGAATTGGCAACGGCGCGAAGATATAGGCAAACTCGTTCACACCAGCATCGGCAAGCCGCTCGGTCGCGATATTCTCGTGAATGAAGATGCCGTTGCGCGCCAAAAAGATCTGGTGGACCGGAAAGACCTGTTTTGGGTTCGGGTTGGGGACGACCTCAACCGGCCACGTATCCGAGCCCACAATCACGACGCCCTTATCGGCGAGCCATTTGCCGGCGGGAATGCCGATGCCCGGCACCGATCCGTTATAGGTCGCGTTGTCCTTGATCCAATGCCGGCCCCAGCCGGTGTGAATAATGACAACGTGGCCCTCGCCGATGGCCTCTTCACTCAGGCCTTGTTTTTCCAACGCGCCTTTCAGGTCCGCCACAGTGATTTCCTGGCCGCCATCCATCGGCGCGCCCTTGTAGGCGGCCATATTGATCAGGACGCCCTTCGTGAAAAACGGCTTCACCTTGTCAATCCCGAGTTTTTTCATGCCGGTCGGGCTGAATAGGTCGGCAGCTTTGATATTGTTATAAAACGTATCGCCGACCCCGATGTGTCCAAGTCCATCGAATTGCGTGCCGACTTGCCCGATCTCGGTGGAAAGAAAGTCGTCCATCCAAGTGACGTTATTGTCGCCAAGTGGACCGCCGGCCAGGCCATTGGTGCCGCGCGACGCAAACGTGCGGTGTCCAAACAGCGGCATCTTGTCGGAATAGGTGCGCGCCAGGGGTATGACCGTTCCCTGTTTGATATAGCCCATCGCCTCTTTGACACGGTCCGGCGTCATGAGATTTGAGCGGCCGGCCTCGTCGTCGGCGCCGAATTGCGATGCGGGCACAGCGTCCTGCGCCTGCGCGGCCGTCGCGACGCATAAGGCAAGAAAGCCCAGGCCCGCACTCCTAAGGCGCGGGCTGACACCATTCCAAACGTGACCAATCATGGCGTTTCCTGACATGTCTATTGTTTTGCAACCGCACGCCTTCTGTGGGGCGCGCGAGAACAAGACTGCGCTTCGCGGCATGGTTGTGCAAGGTTGTCGCACGCCCGTCCTCTGCGCGCGGTGGATACCTTCCGGGCTGGCGATCGACCCATCAGCGGCTTAAACGTGGCGCATTGGACCTTCAATGTGCTGGCGGATTGTCCAGCTCGGCCCTGGGGGATGGCATGGCAACGACGGCTCTCAGTGGAACCTTGCGGATCACATCCGGCCTGATCGTGGTGGCTACCATGGGCTATGCCGGTTACGTCCACCGCAGCCCTTGGGTGATCTTGCTCTTCGGCGGGGTCTTCACCGTCCTGTACATTCACGGCAAGCTGCCGCAATGGCGACGCGCGGTGTCGCAACAGGGATGGCTTGCCGTGCTCCTTGGCCTACCGCTGACGTTCGCAATCCAATGCGTTTTGGCGGCCATGTTCTATCTCATTGGATTTGGTCTCGGTGCGCTGTTTACCGATGCGGCCGTGCAGGGTGAGTTGACGGCATTTGACTACCAGACCGCGGGCGCGCTGCTGGCGATTGCCGTCCCGATCGGCTTCATCGTGCATTGGCTGGAAGCGCGCGCGGGCGAGCCTGTCGCAGCGGGCGGGGCCGGATCGCTGCAAGCTGCAACGTTCAGCGGCGATGATCACCGCAGCGGCGTCCATGAGGACGACGATGACGCGGCTGACGACCTCAATGATGCGTTGTTTGACGTGCTTTGGGACGCGCGCTCGGCAGAAGACGACCACCCGCAAGAAACGGATTTGACCGATCTTGCGGGCAAGATCGTCACCCACCAGGACCGCGCCGCTGCCGAACGTTTCATCGAGGTCGAATTGATGCGCGATCAAAGCCCATTCTTGCGCCGCTTAGGCCTGAGAGCTTTGCGCGTCATGGGCGATGACGCCATGAGCAACCGGCGCGATGTCCGCGACCGCTTGGTGATCGACGCATTAAGCGATGACGACGGCGCTGTTCGTCTCGAAGCTGCGACCCTGGCCGGCGTCCTGACAAGTCATCAAGACAGCTTCCGCGCGCCTTTGGAGCAACTCATCGAAAACGGGGGCATTGACGCGCACCCGCGCAGCCAGTCCGGCGCGGTCGACCCCGGACCCGATGCAGCCCTGAACCCAGAAATCGTTCAGCAAGCCCGTGAAGCGCTCGCCACCCTATCGACCCGTTAACATCGGATCTCAGCCGGGCGCGGCACTCAAAGCGTTTGGTTATAGGCGCCGACCTCTGGGTGGGTTTTCAGGACGGCGTCGAGGTCCGCAAAGATCGCCCGCATGTTGGCTTCGCTTGTCGGGCTTTCGACAACGACGACCAGTTCCGGCTTGTTGGACGATGCCCGGATCAAGCCCCAGGTGCCGTCTTGGAGCACAACGCGCACGCCGTTGACCGTTATGAGATCGCGGATGTCTTGGCCAGCCACCCGCGCACCGTCCGCACGCAGTTTTTCGAAATGCGCGACGACTTTTGCGATCACGTCGTACTTGATCTCGTCGGCGCACTTCGGCGACATCGTCGGCGACTGCCAGGTTTTGGGCAGCGCATCGCGCAAGTCTGAAAGCGACTTGCCCGGGTTATGGTCGAGCATGTCGAGAACGGCGATAGCGGCAACAAGGCCATCGTCATAGCCACGACCAAGCGGCGGCTGGAAGAAGAAGTGGCCCGATTTCTCAAAGCCGACCAGTGCCTTTTGCTCGTGGGTATAGCGTTTCATGTAGGAGTGGCCGGTTTTCCAGTACAGCGCCTTTGCGCCGTTCTCGATCAGCACCGGATCGGTCAAGAAAAGGCCGGTTGATTTCACATCCGCAACAAACGTTGCGTTCGGATGCTGAGCCGACAGATCACGGGCCAGCATCACGCCAACCTTATCGGCAAAGATCTCTTCGCCCGTGTTATCAACGACACCACAGCGATCGCCATCGCCATCAAAGCCAAGCGCAACGTCGGCGCCATGCTGTCTGACGGCATCGGCCATCGCGTGCAGCATTTTCATGTCTTCAGGATTGGGATTGTAGCGCGGGAATGTGTGATCGAGCTCGCAATCCAGAGGGATCACGTCGCAGCCCAGCGCCGACAGGACTTGCGGCGCGAATGCGCCAGCCGTGCCGTTTCCGCACGCGCACACGACCTTGAGCGGTCTTTTCAGTTTTGTCCGGTCGGTGAGATCAGCAATGTAGCGCTCCGCGATATCGTCGACGAACACATAGCGGCCGACACTCTGGTTCGCGCCTGCCGGTGGCCAAACACCGTTGAGCACGATGTCCTTGAGTTCGGCCATCTCATCGGGACCAAACGTCAAAGGCCGATTGAGGCCCATTTTGATGCCAGTCCAGCCGTTGTCGTTGTGGCTGGCCGTCACCATCGCGACGCCTTCAACGTCAAGCGCGAACTGGGCGAAATAGGCCATGGGCGACAACGCAAGCCCAATGTCGTGCACTTCCATTCCGCCAGCCAGAAGGCCCGAAACGAGGGCCTGCTTCACGGACCCCGAATACCATCGGAAATCGTGACCCACGACGATCCGCTTTGGCACGCCGCGCTTTTCAAACACTTGCGATATGCCAAGTCCGATTGCTTGCAGACCCATCAGGTTGATCTGCTCAGGAAACAACCAGCGCGCATCGTACTCACGAAAGCCGGTCGGCGTCACAAGTGGCAAACGTTCAAAGTCTGCGGTGTTCGGCGTCAGGTCGGCGCGCGGCGTTGGCAGCATGACAGTCTCCGTAAGGTGCGCTGGGTGCAGCGGCGCCCGGTTTAGCACAATTGTCCGGGACGGCACGTGCTTGATGGCTGCAAAGGAAAATGGTCACCAAAGCTCTGAGCTCCGGCTCGTGCCGGTGACGTGTCCATGCGCCTTGTGGGCAGAATTGGCGCAACCGCAGGTTACTGCTCCAGGATCAATCGGTCGCCGCGCAGCTCAGCCCGTTTCAGCCGGCGCAAAAAGCTCATGCCCAAAAGCGTCACATGCATCGCACCCGGTTCCGCCACAGCGGCCTGCACCCGATGCAATGTAATGCTGCCGATCTGCAACTCGGAGATGACGACGGGAGCAATGCGGGCAATGCCGTTGGCCGTCTTTGCGCTTGCGGTGAAGTCGTCCCGACGAACGCGGATACCGGCATCGGCGGCCGTTTCATAGGGCAGGGCGACGAACGATGCCCCGGTATCGATCAACACAGGCGCGGCGTGGCCGTTGATGAAAGCGTCTGCGTAGAAATGGCCATCGCCGCGCGCTGGGATGATCACACGCAACAAAGACCCATTGTCGCCCGCGGCCTCGCCCCCGTTCCCGTCTGTTTGCACGCCCAGCCCGGTCGGGCCTGCCGCCGCAATGCGCTCAATCCCAACATTACGCGCGATCGCGTCCTTCATATCGTGGAAAAACAAGACGCCCACGACGACAATCCCGATCGCCGTGATCCAGCTCACGGCCTCGTTCAGCACGGCTCGACGACGATGGGACATGCGACCGCTTGCTCATGCACGTTGGGCGCGGCCAAGGTTCGCTCAACCGCGCAATGTCAAAAAGTCTCCACTGATGGAAAAGTCCCTTAGCTGTCTTAAAAAATTCATACCCAAAAGGCTTTGGCTCAAGGCGCCACGGCGGGCGACCAGCGCATCAAGCCCGCGCCGTTCAATCGTCCCCACAGCAATCCGCTCAATGCGCACAGGCGCGGCATAGGCAGTACCATTCGCCGTTGAGACCGCCACCGAATAGCTCAGCGAGCTTGTTGAGATGCCGATGGCCGCCGCGTCGGCAGGCGTCAGGACGATCGTCGAGGCACCGGTATCAACAAGCATCGTGATCGGCTGCCCGTTGACCTCGGCGCGCACCACAAAATGCCCATCGGATCGCTTGCGGATGCGGACGGCACTTTCGCCTTGGGTCGCTGTGCCCACTGAAATGGTCGTGCCCGGTGGCGCCAGTTCGCCGGCCAGCCGCTGGTAGAGATACTTGGCGTCGTCCTTGAAAGCGTAGGCAAGCACTAGCGCCAAAGCGATGGCGACCCAGATGGCGAAGTCTTTGACCGCCTTGCTCATCCGCCCTGCATAATCGCCAGCAAGACTTGAGCCGAGGAAGATGACCAGCGCGACAAGTGCCGTCAGACTGGCGATCTGGCCCCCACTAAATCCGCCAAGCGTGCCGGCATCCCCCAGCACGAGCGCAACGATCGCTGCCACCAGCAGCATAATAAGGGTGATCCAGAGCAACATGTCGACCGATCCGCCTTTCGATTGAGCGCTTCGCAGGCAGGCCGAAGCGTCTCCAGGACGTAGGACGTGCGCGCGTGCGCGGCAACATGCAGTCTGCAACAGTCCAGCGCCTGTGCGGCACTTATGCGGAGATCCGGATCTCGCCGCCCGCAACCACGCCGTGTCCGGTCCCTGGCGGCGGCGTCGCACTGCCCGGATACGGCGTCTTCCGCGCAATCAGTCGCGGCGGACGTGTTGTTGAGAAATTTTGAAGTTTGGGCGCTGGTGCTTGTGGATTGTGTCGCTCAACGCCAAGCGGTTGCAGCGGCGGCATCGCGCGCAGGACCCGGCTTGCGGGAATTGTAATAATGGCTTCAGTGCCTTTGCGCAGCTCCGATTCCAAATCGAAGTTTCCGCCATGCAACTCAATCAGGTTGGAAACAATCGGCAGCCCCAGACCGGTCCCACCCTCCGCCGTCTGATGCGCGAGCGAGCCCTGGCCAAAGGCTTCCAAAACCTTTGGCAACTCTTCGGCCGGGATGCCTGGCCCGGTATCACGCACTGAAAACACTTGTTCGCCGCTATCCAGCATCGCAAGCGCGAGCGTGATGGTGCCGCCGCGTGGCGTGAACTTCACCGCGTTCGACAGCAAATTGAGAACAATCTGGCGGATCGCGCGCTCATCGGCCCAGACCGGCGGGAGGTCACTTTCAAAAGCTTCGATAATCTCAACCGATTTCGTTTCGGCCCGCAACTTGAGCAGGCTGTGCGCGTCCTGGAGAATATCGGCGAGATGAATGGTGTCTTCATTCAGTTCGTACCGTCCAGCTTCAATCCGCGACAGATCAAGAATTTCGTTGATCAAATGCAGCAGATGCGCCCCCGAACGGTGGATATTGTCGGCATACTCCCGGTAAGTCTGGTTTTCCAGCGGCCCGAGAATTTCCTGGGTCATGACCTCTGAAAAACCTAAAATTGCGTTGAGTGGCGTGCGCAGTTCATGGCTCATGGTGGCCAGAAAGCGCGATTTCGCCATGTTGGCCGCCTCGGCCCGCCGCCGCGCCTCGTCCGAAATAAGTTTGGCTTCCTCAAGATCGGCAATAAGCAGGTCTTTTTGCGCCTTGAATGCAAGCATGGCGCGTGCAGTTGTATTCAGCCCGCGCGCCAGAAATAGAAAATACAGATGAATGCCGATCGCCATCGCAGCCAGCGCAAGATAAAATAAATCGCCTTGGATCACGAGCCGCAAGACGATTGCAAAGGTCATGGGCAAAGTGCCCACGTAAAGCACCATCGGCAAAGTCGCAGCGAACGTCATGCGGATTGCAAGCACAACGATCAGCGCTGCAAACAAAAACACATGACTAGAGATCGCCTGCCAGGGGTCGTCGCCCCCGGCCTCAAGACCGATAAGCGCAAAACCGGCAAGTGCGACGCCGAACAGGGCCTCTGCAAGGATGAGTCGGCGGTGCCAATGCGGCAGTTTAACTTCACCCGGCGCGAGATTTGCAAAAGCACGGCAGGTTTCAATCAGGATGACCTTGGCGATCAAAACGATCACAAGCCACAACGCGGCCTGCCACATCGGGGCCCACATCATCGATGCAAGCGCCAGGATCATGGCCAGGACGGGGATCGTGCCGCGCGCGGCTAACTCGTTGCGCACGAACATTAAAGTGAGATCGTAATCGACGTCTGGATCGACCCCGTCACCTTGGGTCAAACGCGAGCGCATCGCCCTGAGCTTGGCGCGCCGTGCATCAGTGGCTTCTGCCTTGCGGCGAAGTCTGTGCACTCCTGTCGCGGTCTCGGTCATGGCACTCGCAGTGGGCAGGGAGATCCAGCGGTCAGCGAGACACCGAACGCCCCGCACCGGGCCATCCTGGTCCGATGACGGCACAATTGACGAAAATCCCTAACGGGATGTTTCCACACATCTGCAAGATGAAACAATCCCGTTGTTTCTCCGAAAAAATCTCCCGTATACCGCCAATTACCTCGGGAACATCCTTCAAGCACGTCTGTTCGTAACCTGAAGGGATATGACGCGCGTGCCCGTTTGGGAGAGTGGCAATGCAATTGACCGTGCTTGGCTGTGGCGATGCGTTCGGCACCGGCGGCCGCCTGCAGCCGGCTTTTCTTGCTGAAGACGCCGACACCGCAATTCTGCTTGACTGCGGCGCCACGGCGGTCGGCGCCCTCCAGGCCACGGGGCGCTCACCCAATGCCGTGAGCCATGTCTTGTTGTCACATTTGCACGGGGATCATTTCGCCGGGCTGGTCTGGCTTGTTCTGCATGGTCTGTATCCGGGACGCCGCCAGAGCCCGCTTACGATCGCAGGCCCTCCAGACACCCGCGCGCGCCTTGCAGCCGTGCTCGCGCACTTCTATCCCGGTGTCACGCTGGACCAGGCAAGCTTTCCCATTTCGTTTCGCGCGTTTGAGCCCGGTGAAACGTTTGGGTTTGCCAACGGGCGGGTAACGGCGTGGGCGGCATCTCACCCCTCCGGTTCGCCGGCCTGCGCGGTGCGCTATGACACAGGCAACACCGTCATCGGTTATTCCGGCGACACCGAATGGATCGAAGACCTCATCGCGGTCGCAGCCGAGGCAGACCTATTCATCTGCGAGTGTTACGCACGCCATCCGGGCGTTCGCTACCATCTGGACTGGGAAACGCTCTCAGCGCGGTTCGATGACCTCACGGCAAAGCGTATTTTGATCACGCACATGTCCAATGCCATGCTCCAAGACACGACCAATCTGCGTAAATTTGCACCGTCGCATCTCACGTTCGCGGAAGACTTTCTTTCAATCGCCCTGTGAGAGGGCGCGCAACCAGAATGAATGCTGCCATCTCGCCTCGCCCAACAGCCCCACGCGCACCCGCACGCGCTCGCCAGACCAATGGTCGTGATGGTATGGCACCCGGTGCTGTGTGGCCGCCCGCACAGCCCCTCGATGATGAAGCATTCGCCACACTGGCGCGTGACGTGCGGGCATGCACGTTGTGTCGGGATCACCCGACCGGGTCCCCGTTGCCGCACGAGCCAAACCCAATCTTTCAGATCAGCCCAACAGCAAAAGTGGCGATCTGCAGCCAGGCGCCCGGCACACGCGCCCATGCCTCCGGCAAACCGTTTTATGATCCAAGCGGGGTGCGTTTGCGGCAATGGCTCAACGTTGACGAGGCGACCTTTTATGACACCACGCGCGTGGCAATTGTCCCGATGGGCCTTTGTTTTCCGGGCCAGGACGCAAAAGGCGGCGATCTTCCGCCGCGGCGCGAATGCGCGCCAGCCTGGCGCACAAGGCTTCTGTCTGCCATTGGCCAACCTGATGTGGTTTGCCTCATCGGCAGTTATGCCCAGCGCTGGCACCTGGGCTCTCGATGTGCGCGGACGTTGACCGAAACAGTGCAGAACTGGCGGCAATTCGCATTTGCGAACGCCGGCCCGCGTGTTTTCGTGCTGCCCCACCCATCCTGGCGCAATAACGCCTGGATTGCGGCCAATCCCTGGTTTGAGCGCGAGGTCCTTGTCGAATTGCGCAGTGCGGTAGACCAGGCGCTGAACGGCTCTTGATCGCGTCCATCAGAGCAAATGCGTTGACCTGTCGCAGACTTCCGTCCCATCCTGCCAACAAAACAGAAAAATGACGGGGGGATTGGCGATGACCCTCGACGCCATGGACCTGAAGATCCTTGCACTGCTTCAGGAAGATTGCACGAGGCCTGTCGCGGACATTGGCAAGAGTGTGGGGCTATCCACCACACCGTGCTGGCGCCGGATCCAGAAGATGGAAGAAGCCGGTGTGATCAAGGGCCGCGTTGCGGTGATCGATGCAGACAGTGTCCACGCCGGCGTCAACGTGTTCGTGTTCATCAAGACCGACCAACACAGCATCGACTGGCTGGAACGCTTCCACGCAGCCGTGTCCGCCTTTCCCGAGGTCGTCGGCTTTTACCGAATGAGCGGCGAGATCGACTATCTTTTGCGCGTCGCCGTGCCGGATATCGCAGCCTACGATGCGTTCTACAAAGCCCTGATCTCCAAAATCGAGATCGCAAACGTCACGTCCACGTTCGCGATGGAAGAGATCAAAGCCACCACCGCGCTGCCGTTGAGCTATGCCAAGGCGCGGCTTGCACGCAATCGGCGCCGATCGGGGAACAACGATACATGACAGGCCCAAACGCGCGCCCAGACCCGCGTCCAGACAATTCGCCAGGCGGCAACTCAGCCGGCATGCAAGACAACGCGCCAGGCGATCAGCAATCGCCGTTTGGCATCATCCCGCGCCAAACCTTGTTGAGCCAAAGCGGCCGCGAGCTGCTTGCCGCCATTGTTTCTGGCAAACTTCCCCAACCGCCGATCTGCCAAACGCTCGGCTTTCGCCTGACCGAAGTGGGCGAGGGGGCCGTCGTTTTCGAGGGACGGCCCAACGCAAGCGTCCTTAATCCCATGGGCGGTGTTCACGGCGGGTATGCCGCGACCTTGCTTGACAGTTGCATGGCTTGCGCAGCGCACAGCCTTTTGCCGGCGGGTGAGATTTACACCACACTTGAATTGAAAGTGAATTTGGTGCGGGCAATCGCACCCGACATGGCTATCGTGCGTGCGGTTGGCGATGTTGTGCATCGCGGCCGCCGGGTGATCACGGCTGAAGGCCGGTTGATCGGCGGCGACGGCAAGCTTTACGCGCATGGGACGACGACATGTTTGGTCATGGACGCAAGCGGCGGTTAGCCAGCAACGCGGACGCTCAAGCGGACTGTCTGGCACAGCAAACGGACCGGCGCACGGTCCTGACCGGCATTGCCGCCGCAACAGCCGGTCTCAGCTTTGGCGACAGCGCGTTCGCCCAGACCCGAAAGCTGACCCTGCCAAGTTGGAAGTACGGCGCCAACAGCGTTGCTGACGACACCGTCCTTATGTTTCGCGGTAATGGCCCGCACACGTTTTACGGAACCGGCCCAATCTCCGACAAAGCGCCCGAAGTGAAATGGCGCTTCCGCACGTCCGTGATCCGTAACACTGTCCGCGGCACGCCGATTGTGTGGGCCGGCACGGGCTGGACTGGCACAGCCGTTAAGCTTGGTGATTATGTCTTTGTCGGCTCGGTTGGCGGCCGCGTTTATGCGTTCCACGCCGATACGGGCCAATTGCGCTGGTCGGTGCGCGGCGCGATGTACAAAGGCTCACCCTGCATATTCGAAAATCGGCTTTATATCGGCAATACCGACAATCTCTTGCGCTGCATCGATTGTGAAACGGGTCGTCTCGTTTGGCGCGTCGATACGGGCCGGGATTTGGATTCTTCGCCCTGCGTCATCGACGGCAAACTGTATATCGCTGGCGAAAACGGCAACTTGCGTTGTCTTGATCCGCGCACCGGCAAACAGATCTGGCGGCGTTTTGTTGGTGGCATCGGCCCTGGCACGCGGCCGGGATCGAACGGCTCTGAAACCTCACCCGCCGTGGCCGACGGCGAAGTCTACACCGCCACCTACGACGGCGTGCTCTGGTCCGTTGACGCCAAAACGGGTGAGGTGCGCTGGAAAGCGTCAACCGGCGACGACACCGATGCCTCCCCGGTGATCTACGACGAGTTCGTTTACGCCGCCGCGGAAGAAAAAGCGCCCTATATCCAATGCTATGCCCGCGACACTGGCAAGAAGGTGTGGACATATGACGGCAAGGCGCGCGGTTATTTCTCAACGCCAGCCATCGTCAATGACCGCGTTTATGCCGGCGCTGAAGACCGCAATTTGCATTGCGTCGATGCGCGCAGCGGCAAACAAATCTGGACATTCCAGACCGGCGCAAACGTCTGGTCCTCACCATGCGTGGTCGATGGCAAAGTCATATTCGGCGGTCGCGATTTTTATCTGTACTGCCTCGATGCTGAGACCGGACAGGAAATCTGGAAAGTGAAACTCGATGGCCGGATCATCTCATCGCCCTGTATCGTCGATGGCAAAATCTGGATCGGCACGGCAACGGGCTATTTCTACTGTTTGGCAGCTTGAGCAATGCTTGAGATTAGGAAGGCATCGCCGGACGAACGCGCCGCAATCGAGCAGCTTTATGCCGCTGCTTTTCCCGACGAGGACCTGATCCCGCTCATTCGTGACCTGGCCGGACTTGGCGACGAGGTCGTCTTCCTGACGGCCCGCCGCGATGGCGCCCTTGTCGGGCATATCGCGCTGACCAAAGCCCGTGTCGCAGCCACGCCCGTCGCCCTGCTTGCCCCTCTCGCCGTCGCACCTGACCACCAGCGCACCGGCGTGGGCTCAGCGCTCATCCGCGCTGGGTTCGACGCCATGGCCAAACACGGCATGGCCGCCGTCTGCACCCTCGGCGACCCCGCCTACTACGGCCGTTTCGGCTTCAAGCCCGAACGCTTTATCATCCCACCCTATGAATTGCCGGAAGACTGGGGCGATGCCTGGCAATCGGTGCGCCTGGGCGATGAGCCCCCCTTATGCGAAGGCCGCATTCACTTGCCATCCCCTTGGATGCACCGTGGATTGTGGACCCCGTGACGGTGCGGTGTCGTGCGCGCCGGAAACAGGCCGGAACGGTCCTAATTGAAAGGTTGTCGTATGTGGTTTGTTGCGGCACTCAGCTTCGCCATCGCAGCCCTATCTGCCATGCCGGCACGCGCGTTGGAAACGATCAAAGTCACCGACGGCATTTTCGCCTTCGTTGGAGAAAAGGCCCAGCGATCTCCGAAAAACCTCGCGAACAACGCTACGTTTGGTTTGGTCATCACATCCGCTGGTGCAGTACTGGTCGATCCAGGCGGAAGCTGGAAGGGAGCCAAGGCCCTTCATGCGGCGGTCGGCAAAGTGACATCGCAACCGGTTCGCTATGTCATCAACACCGGTGGTCAAGACCATCGCTGGCTCGGCAACGGTTACTGGCGCAAACAAGGTGCGAAAATCATCGCATCGCAAGCGGCCATTGAAGACCAAAAAGATCGCGGGTCGATGCAACTCACGATGCTCGACGCGCTTATCAAAGATCAACTTAAAGGAACGTCGCCAGCTTACGCTGATATTTCGTTTCAGGACACCTACGCATTGGAAGTTGGCGGGCTGAAGGTTCAAATCACCCATGCGGGTCAGGCCCATACGCCAGGTGATAGTTTTGTCTGGGTGCCCGCCAAACGCACCGTCTTTACCGGCGATATCGTCTACGTCGAGCGTATCCTCGGTGTAATGGACTTTTCCGACAGCAGATCCTGGTTGGAGGTGTTTGAGACGATGGCGGCCCTCAAGCCCGAATTCGTGGTGCCTGGTCACGGTGCGCCAACAACACTGGCGCGGGCACGGGCGGACACATATGACTATCTGCGCAATTTGCGTAAGCAAATCGGCGCACATATTGAAGCCGGTGGCGATATGATCACTGCGCCAAAAATCGATCAATCAGCTTTCAAATATCTGGAACAATTCGATGCCTTAGCTGGTCGTAATGCGCAGGCGGTTTTCGGGCAAATGGAATTCGAATAGAGCCGCCAATTTCGCTGGATAGCGCCGTTCGGCGTCAAAGCTCCAGAACCTTGCCGCCGATGAACCGCATGCGGCCGTGGACGATGGCGACCATATCGCCTTTGGCGTCGTTCCAGAGTTTGACATCGTAAAGCCCGTTGCGGCCTTCACGCCAAACCTCAACCGCCTCGGCAATCAACCGATCGCCGATCACGCCCGGGGCCAGCCAATGGATCTCTGCAGACGACGACACGCCGCGTTCGTTGCGCGCCGCGTTTGCCGTGAACCCGAAACAGAGATCGGCCAGCGTGAACGTCAGCCCGCCTTGCATGAGATCGAAGCTGTTGGCGAACCGCGATACCATCGGCAGCGCAAGCTTCGTTCGACCACGCTCGGCCTCCACGATCTCGATCCCAAGATCTGTGAAGGCCGGGTTGGTCCGCGCCATGTACCGCACGATATCGAGCGCTGGCGGAAGTGTGTCGGTCATCGCAGTTCCGTCCGCGGACGGCTCCCCCGCGCTGGGGGAGCAATCGCTCTCACTTGTCGGCGTTGTTGAGACGTGCCAGCAGGCTGGAGGTGTCCCAGCGGCCGCCGCCCATTTTCTGGACTTCCGAATAGAACTGGTCGACCAGCGCTGCGACGGGGAGTGAGGCACCGTTGCGGCGGGCTTCGGCGAGCGCGATGTCGAGGTCCTTGCGCATCCAGTCGACAGCGAAGCCGAAGTCGTATTTGCCATCGCCCATCGTCTGCCAGCGGTTCTCCATCTGCCACGAGCCGGCCGCGCCCTTGGAGATCGTCTCCATCACGCTTGGCAGGTCGAGACCGGCCTTCTGCGCCATGTGGATGCCTTCCGATAGGCCCTGGACGAGGCCCGCAATGCAAATCTGGTTGACCATCTTGCAGACCTGGCCGGAGCCCGGCGGGCCGATCAGCGTGACCTGACGCGCATAAGCGTCGATCACCGGCTTGGCGGTATCGAACACCGACTGGTCGCCGCCGCACATAACGGTCAGCACGCCGTTTTCCGCGCCGGCTTGTCCGCCAGAAACGGGCGCATCGATGAAGCCGAAGTTCTTGTCCGTCGCGAGCGAATACAACTCGCGTGCGACGTTCGCAGATGCCGTCGTATTGTCGATGAAGACCGCGCCGGATTTCATGCCGTGGAATGCGCCGCTTTCGCCGACCGTCACCGAGCGCAGATCGTCGTCGTTGCCAACGCAGCAGAACACGAAATCGGCGCCGTCGGCGGCCGCCTGCGGTGTATTCGCTGCCGCGCCGCCACCCATTTCGGCGACCCACTTTTCGGCTTTGGCGTGCGTGCGGTTGTAGACGGTGACGTCGTGCCCGCCCTTTTTCATCAAGTGACCGGCCATCGGATAGCCCATCACGCCCAGACCGATGAAAGCGACCTTTGCCATTTTGTTACGTCTCCTGCCCTGCCGAATTGCTTGCGACTTTGGTGTGATCGGCGCGTCTTAGCCGGGATCGTCCGGCCGCCACAAGTCGTGACGCCGATTCCACAGCTTCGGGCCGATCGCCAACACCGTGCTCAGCCGTCCCGACAGCCTGAGCGGGATGCGCTGACACTGAAGGCGGGATCAATTCACGCAACCGCCAATCGGACGCTTGCAGCGATACCCTTGCGACCGGCACTTGCGCCGTGCCCGCGCCAGTGTGCGGCCCGTCGCCCAACCGACGCCGCGCCGGCTGGCACCCGTCGTGATGTAACCGCAGCCCGAACTGAACGTGGTGACAACCCGGCAGCGGCGGCCTCCCGCTCTTCGGCAGGTGCGCAAGGCAGCGCGCCGCGCGGCCGCTTCGCTATTGTGACGGATGGCCGAGCCAACCGCGACACGGGCCCGTCCGCGCGAACGCCAAAGACCGGCAGACAACGCGCCCCATTGCAATCGCGGCGGCGGTGGCGCGCCCGCATCAAAATTCCCACCCGGTTGCGGGCCGAAGGCGCCCCCAGGCGCGGTTGGTGCATTAAACGCCCCGCCCGGGCCGCTTGCCGCCGGCGGGGGTGCCCCATCATCGCCACCCAGCGCTTCCATTTGTGAGCGAATTTCGGCGTCCGACTGCGCATGGGCCGGCACCGCAAAGCCAACAAACACAAGCGCCAAAAGTGCAAACAAGCCTGTCATCACGCGATGCCCCCACGCCAAATCCGCGTCCCTGACGGCAAGTCTAAAGCGGAGCCGAACAATCGGCCAGTGCGCGGCGGCCGCAAGTGCGCGTCGAGATACCGCCAGCAGACGTTTGCGCAGGCCGATGTTAACATGCCGTAGGTTGCGACCGCCTGAGCAATCTCAACGACGAATAACCAGCGGGGCCACGTGAGCCGGAACCAAAATAACAAAGACGCGCCGGCCAAGGTGGCGCTTGCCGATATCCAGGCCGCCGCCGAGCGGATCTCAGGCGCTGTCGTCGAAACGCCTTGTGATTACAGCCGAACGCTATCGCACCTAACCGGCGCTGACGTTTGGCTGAAATTCGAAAACCTCCAGTTCACCGGCTCATTCAAGGAACGCGGCGCACTCAATCGCTTGCAGGCGCTTGACAAAACCGAGCGCGCACGGGGCGTCATCGCGATGTCTGCTGGCAACCACGCCCAAGGCGTCGCCTACCACGCCAAACAACTTGGCATACCCGCCGTCATCGTCATGCCGGAAGGCACGCCCTTCGTAAAAATCGAGAATACGCGGCGGCTCGGCGCGCAGGTGATGGTCACCGGCGCTACACTGGAAGATGCCGCAGCCGCAGCCCACACGCGTGCCAAGCGCGATGGCTTGACCTTCATCCACCCCTATGACGATGCACGCGTGATTGCAGGCCAAGGCACGATCGCGCTGGAAATGCTGATGGCGGTTCCCGATCTTGAGGTCCTGGTCATCCCGATTGGTGGCGGCGGATTGATCTCCGGCATCGCGATTGCTGCCAAAGCCTTAAAGCCCGACATCACCGTGATCGGCGTCCAAGCGCTGCGCGTTCCAGCGGCCTATAATCTGATTAAGCAGACCGACCTGCCTGTTTTACCAGACACGCTTGCGGAAGGAATTGCCGTTAAGGCGCCGGGAAAACTGACGCTCGATATCATTGCCGAATGCGTCGATGACATCGTGCTGGTCGACGAGCCAGCCCTTGAATCAGCCGTCGCCAAACTGATTGAAATCGAAAAAACCGTGGTTGAGGGCGCCGGGGCAGCCGGGCTCGCAGCGGTCCTGTCGGATCGTGCGCGGTTTGCTGGCAAACGCGTTGGCCTGGTCCTGTGTGGTGGCAATATCGATACGCGGTTACTGGCAAGCGTCCTGACCCGCGAATTGGCCCGCGCTGGCCGGCTCGCTGAGTTATTGATCGACCTGCAAGACCGGCCCGGTCAGCTCGCTCGCGTCGCGGAGCTGATCGGCGAGGCCGGCGCCAACATCGTCGAAGTTGCCCATCAGCGCACGTTCTCCAATTTGCCGGCCAAGGCGGCAATCCTGGAGGTCGTGATCGAGGCGCGCGACCGGACACATCTGGACGAAACGGTCGCGAAACTTCGCGCCGGCGGCTTTACGTTGCGTGTCTCGACAATGGCTGAAGGCGAGGGGGCTGAAGGCGAGGGGGCCTGACGGTGAGGGGGCCTGACGGTGAAGCGGTCCGAAGGTGAGGGAGCGCGAGGCCCGTACCCGTGCTTGGCCCGGGCTACACTCGAACGCCGCGCCGGCCCTTAAATCGGCCCACCACTTTGCGGAGGCAGCCGTCCTGAGCCATGCGCTCAAAGCCGATTGCGGTTCGCCGTTCGTATGACTAGGGTCGCCGCCAACCCTGGCGGCGGAGATGCGACAATGATCGACTTTTATACCTGGTCCACCCCGAATGGCCGTAAGGTCTCAATCCTGCTGGAAGAATTGGGCCTGCCCTACAACACGCACGCAATCAACATTTCCAAGGACGAGCAGTTCACGCCAGAATTCTTGGCCGTCTCCCCGAACAACAAGATCCCGGCGATCCGTGATAACGAGACGGGGATTGCGCTTTTTGAGTCCGGCGCCATCATGATCTATCTGGCGGAAAAGACCGGCCGCTTCCTGCCCGCGTCCGGAGAAGCGCGCGCGCGCGTCCTCGAATGGCTTATGTGGCAGATGGGCGGCGTCGGGCCGATCTACGGTCAGGTCCACCACTTCGTGAAATTCAATGCCGGCAAGGCGCCATACGCTGAAGAACGCTTCAGCAAGGAAGCCAACCGGCTCTATGGCGTGCTCGACAAGCGCTTGAGCGACAACGAGTTCGTGGCCGGTGCTGACTATTCGATCGCTGACATGGCAATTTGGCCTTGGACATCGCGGTTTGAGTGGCAGCAGATTGACCTGGGCCAATACCCCAATGTGTCACGCTGGTATAAGACGCTGGCCGCGCGCGATGCCGTCCAGAAGGGCTACCACGTGCCGGTGGAACAGCCAGGCATACCGATGCCGGCCTGAACCTGACTTGGAATTCACGGGGCTTTTGCGGGGTGCGGACCGGCTACGGGCTTGACCCAACGCTAGCCCGCGCGCTTAACGACAAAGCACAGCGGCGCGACGACAGGTGTGGTCGGTGAGCCGACGGGAAAGAGGAAAACGGCCATGTCCAGGGACTTGAACTTTGAAGGGGTCATCGCGCCGGTTCTGACGCCGTTTGGCGAAGACGGAACACCCGACAGCGAGCGGTTCGTTGAACATGCGCAGTGGCTGTTGGAAGACGGCTGCAACGCGCTTGCGCCCTTTGGCACGACAAGCGAGGCCAACTCGATCGGCCTTGATGAGCGCATGGAACTTCTCGAAGACCTCGTCGACGCTGGGGTCGAGCCCACGCTTTTGATGCCCGGGACAGGCACCTGCTCGGTTGCCGACACGGTCATGCTGACCCAGCACGCTCTCGATCTGGGCTGTGGCGGCGTGCTCATGCTCCCGCCGTTTTACTATAAGGGCGTTAGCGACGAGGGCCTCTTCCGCTATTTCGCCGAGGTGATCGAGGAAACGGCAGACGAGAACCTGTCGCTTTACCTTTATCACATTCCGCAAGTTTCCGGCGTTGGCTTCTCCGTTGAGCTGGTCAAGCGTCTGCGCTCAGAGTTTCCAGAAACGGTCGTTGGCCTGAAGGACTCCTCGGGCGACTGGAACAACATGCAAGCGCTGTTGAGCGAAGTCCCGGATCTGGAAATGTTTCCAGGCTCCGAGCTTTACTTCCTCGATGGTTTGCGTAATGGCGCAGCCGGCGTGATTTCTGCGACGGCAAACATTACCGCCTCGCGCCTGCGTGCCCTGTTCGACGACTTCGAAGCCGAAGACGCCGATAAGAAACAGACCGACATTTCCGCGCTGCGCAAAGCCATTCAAAGCTTTCCGATGGTGCCGGTACTCAAAGCTGTGGTGGCCCATTATCGCAACGACGCCGGCTGGGCCCCCGTCCGTCCACCAATGGAAACCCTTTCGCGCGAAGAGGCTGAACGCGCTGTTACCCTGTTTGCCCAGGAACACGGCCTGCGCCTGAATATGTCGACAGCGGTCTGATCGCGATTGCCATCTGCGGCGTCAAAGCGGTTGGGGTCCCTGCACCAGCGCTGAGAATAACGCCGGGACACAAATGCCGGGACCCAAAAGAAAAGAGCCCCTCCCGGGTGGGAGGGGCTTAGGTTTTCATGGAGAGAGCAGAGAGCGTCAAAGCACCGGTCAGATCGTCAATGCGCCGCAGGATCTAGCGATCTTGGAGCGACTTGCGGCGTTGCCAACTCGTTTGAAGCCGTGTGCTTTGGCAAAACGATCGTCGACATCAGCATAAGAACTCCGGCAACCGCAAACGACAGGTACGACGCGATGCGCATGGCATCCTTCCGTCGCTTGTCGGTGTCGAGGTCCATAACCGTCCAATCCGTTGCGTTGGGACTATGTTTACGGAAATCAAATCTGAAAGTCGAGGCCACCTCTGTTTTACGCTTAATCCACCCTGGCGCGAATTAAGATATCAGTAACGAAGTTTAATCGAAAAGCCGGCCTGCGGTATGCAAGGCCGGCCCTTGAAACCTATTGTTTAGACCGCAAGGCACTGATCGTCGCCTTCGGCGCTATCGCCTCGGGATCCGTTTTCAATTCAATCAATGCGGGTTTGCCGGCCGACAGTGCCCGGTCCAAAGCCGCCGGAAACTGGTCCGTCTGCGTGACCGTTTCGCCATGCGCCCCGAACGATTGTGCAAATGCCGCGAAATCGGGATTGGTCAGCGTGGTTGCGACAACGCGTGTGGGATATTCGCGTTCCTGGTGCATGCGAATTGTGCCGTACATGCCGTTGTTGGCGATGATGGTGACCACGTTCGCGCCATACTGCATGGCGGTTGCAAGCTCCTGGCAGGTCATCATGAAACAACCATCGCCGGCCAGCGCGATCACCGGGCGATCGGGGGCAGCAATCTTGGCCGCCACAGCCGCCGGCAATCCGTACCCCATCGAGCCGGACGTCGGCGCCAGCTGCGTCTTCCAGCCTTTGTAGACGAAGAATTTATGGAGGAAGGCGGCGTAGTTGCCAGCCCCGTTGCAAACGACGGCATCATCGGGGAGGGCGACTGAAAGCATTTCAATAACCCGGTCGAGTTGCACGTCTCCCGGGACGCCTGCGGGTTTGATTGAGGCTTCATACGCTGCCCTGAGCCCGGCCAGATGTTCGCTGGGCGCCGCGGCAGCGTCACCGCCAGACCACTCGCTCTGCAACGCGTCAAGAAAGTTTTCCGCCGTCGCCGCGACCGGGACTTGCGCCCGATAAACCGTACCCAGCTCGGACGGATCTGGATGCACGTGGATCAGCGTTTGTGACGGCTGCGGGATGTCAAACAGCGTATAGCCGCTTGTCGTCATCTCGCCCAGGCGCGCGCCAATCACGAGGGCAACGTCGGCATTGCGCACCGCGTCTGCCAACGCACCGTCAATGCCAATGCCGACGCAACCGACATAGTTGGGATGGCGATTGTCGATGTAATCCTGGCAGCGGAACGCGGACGCAATCGGCAGCCCTGATACGCTGGCGAAATCTTCAAGCTGCTTGGCCAGCCGTTCATTCCAGCCGGGCCCGCCAACGATCACAAGCGGCCGCTTGGCCTCGATCAGCCGCTCCCGGATTGCGCGCACACGCATTGTCGTGGGAGCCGCAGATGCCGGGATCGCTGCCTCCACAACTTGTGCCGTTGCGGCCGGGCTTGCCAACATATCTTCAGGCAATCCCAGGACGACCGGACCGGGCCGCCCAGCCTGCGCGACATGGAACGCCCGGCTCACATACTCGGGGATCCTTGCCGTGTCCCGGATCACCGCTGACCATTTCACAAACGTGCCGAACAGGCCTTTGACATCAATTTCCTGAAACGCCTCGCGATCTTCATCACCACGCGATGGCAGACCAAGAAACATCACAAGCGGCGTTGAATCCTGTTGGGCAATGTGAAGGCCACTCATGGCATTTGCCGCCCCCGGGCCACGGGTGACAAAACACACCCCCGGCTTGCCAGTGAATTTGCCCCAGGCATCGGCCATCATCGCAGCCCCACCTTCTTGGCGGCAGATGATCGGCTTGATCGCGCTGGCATCATGCAGGCCATCGAGCGCCGCCAGGAAGCTTTCGCCCGGCACCGTGAAGATCGCCGAACATTCCTGCGCTTCAAGTTGCTGGATCAGGAGACGGCCGCCATGCACGCCTCCCCCATTGGCGGTTTCGCCGTCCGCTGCCATGTCTGACCTCCCCTGGATGCGCTGTGCGCTCTATCGCCTTATCGTGCTGGCGACATCGTAACGGGTCCACCGCCGGGTTGGAACGCAAAGCCGCGCAAGGCGGAAGCGCGCCAAATGCATTGAAACGCGCCGGATGCAGGCGCTGGCCACCGGCGCAGGTCAGAGCGCCGGTCGCCGATGACGCTCCGGCCCTTTACATCCAAGCCGCAGCTTATTAGATGCGCAGCTCGCCAATTCCCTGAAACATAACCGTGCGATGAGCCGGGCGCTTCATTGAGGGCCGCCGCCATGGACCGTTATGCCTCCGCGCTAGACTTTATCTCGCAGAACCAGCCCGACCGCCCAGTGCTCGGCCTGCGCCCACATGCGGCCGCGCGCGCGGCGCGCTGGTTCCTTGACGCGTTCCCCGGCGATGTGGCGTACGCCTACAAAGCCAACAATTCTGTGTTCATGCTCGGCGCGCTATACGGGGCTGGCATCCGGCATTTTGACGTGGCGTCCCTGCCCGAACTGGAAGACGCCGCGACCATTCCCGGCGCCCACATGCATTTCATGCATCCTGTGAAGTCCCGCAACGCCATCAACCGCGCTTATCACGAATTTGGCGTGCGCTGCTTTGCGCTCGACAGCATGGATGAGCTACGCAAGATCCGCGAAGAGACCAACAACGCCGACGATCTGCGCCTCTTCGTGCGCCTGTCGGTGCCTTCCAAGAATTCGTCGATCCCCCTGGAGCGCAAGTTTGGCACCGCCGGCCCGGACGCCGTTGAACTTTTGCAGGCAACGCGCCAGGCCTGTGATGATCTTGGCGTGACCTTTCACGTCGGCTCGCAAACGGCCACGCCTGATAGCTACGTCACGGCTTTGCAAACGGCCCGCAAGGTGATCGTCGAAGCCGGTGTGGTTATCGACGCCGTCGATGTCGGCGGTGGTTTTCCCGCGCGCTATGACGCCCAGGGGCCTGCACCGCTGTCAGAGTTCGTCGAAACAATCGATACACACTTTGAAGATATGCCGGTCAGCCATGACTGCGCGTTGATCTGCGAGCCCGGTCGCGCACTGGTTGCCGAAGCCGAGAGCCTGATTGTGCGCGTGGACGCACGCCGCGGCAATGAGCTGTTTATCAACGATGGCGCATATGGCGGGCTTTATGATGCGGCCCACTTTGGGTTTCCATTCCCCGTGCGTCTCGTGCGCGACGACGTGACCGCGCACACACTCACCGAACCGTTCGTTTTGTGGGGCCCCACGTGCGATAGCGTCGACCGGATGGATGGGCCGTTCTATCTCCCGGCAAGCGTGCGTGAAGGCGACTACCTGGAGTTTGGCAATATGGGCGCCTACGTGCGCGCGATCGCCGGCCGGTTCAATGGCTACGGCCAGTACGACGAGGTCATTTTCGACGACCCGCCAATGTTCTCTCTGTTTGAACGGCCGTATGGAGACGTCGCGCAGCAGGCCTGATCCAAGCGTTCGGATGTTGGCCGCTCATTGATGGCAAAGCGACCGTGAGAGGCCAAGGAACCTGAGCGATGCTTGATTTTCTGCCGCCTGAAGACGGTTTTTTAGAGCCTGACCGCGACGGTGCCCGCACACCTGAGGCGGCCAAAGCCGTCGTCATTCCATTCGGCCTGGAAGCGACCGTCAGCTACGGCGGCGGCACCGCGCAGGGCCCAGCGGCCATCCTGGGCGCAAGCCATCAGCTTGAACTCTTCGATGAAGAATTGTGGTGCGAAGCCTACAAACGCTACGGCGTGGCAACCTTGCGGCCACCAGAAATCGTCCGCCCGCAGGCCGCCGCGATCGAACAGATCGGCGATCTCGTTGATGCCGTCGCCGCCGCGGGCAAGTTCCCGATGGTCATTGGCGGCGAACATGCGCTGACGCCGGGCGCCGTGCGGCCCCTCGCACAACGCCACGACGGCCTCGTTATTCTGCAGATCGATGCCCACGCTGATCTGCGCGATGGGTATCTCGGCGAGCACTATTCGCACGCCTCAGCCATGCGCCGTTGCCTCGACTACGACGGCGTCTCGGTCATCTCGGTTGGCATCCGCGCCATCAGCCAGGGCGAGGTCGCCTATCTCGACGAGGCCGGCGAACGCGTCACAATCTACTGGGCCAAGGATCAAGCGGCTTGGAACATCGCCGACATCGTCGCGCCGCTGGCCGGCCGGCCGCTTTACATCACCTTCGACGTTGATGGATTGAACGGCGCCAGTATGCCGGCGACGGGCACGCCGGTCCCTGGCGGTTTGGAATACTGGCACGCAATGAGAATACTGCGCGCCGCCGCGGCTGCCGCAGACCAAGTTGTCGGCGCCGACGTCGTCGAACTGGCCCCGCAGGAAGGCTTGCACCTGTGCGACTACACGGCCGCTGCGATCACCTACAAGATCCTGAACTACGCGCTGGCCGAGCGTTGACCGGGGGAAATCGCTGTCCCCACGAGGTGCGCCACGAGCCGGGTTTTGATCGCGACGGGAGATAGCGCGGGCACACAGCCCTGATCACGCACCCAGGCCCAGGGTCAGGCCCGGGGCGCGATCAAAGCGCTGATGGGTCACAGCCGTTCAGCAGCGGCGGCTGCGGACACAACGGTACCAGCGGCGCGTCCGCCAGCCATAGCGATAGGCGCACCGCCGACGGACCACCCGGCAGTACGACACACGATAATAGGGTCTGTAATACGGGCTGTAATAGCCAGGCCCGATATAGATCCGCACACCGCGGCGTCTGCGTCGATAAACCCGACGGCCAGCCCGACGGCGCACGCCAGGACGGCGACCGCGACGGACCAGGACCACGCTTTTGCTCTGCGCGGCCTGCACATTTGGACCAGCCATCGCGGCGACGGCGCCGGCAAACGCTGTCTGCGACAGGCCGAGCCATGTGATCATCGCAGCGATCACCGCCACGCATTGCAGTCTGATAGAACGCATGTTCACTCCATCATGTTTCCGAGGTCTTGGCGGCCTCTTGCGGCACGCGGCATTTGGGCGTCGGCCCAGAGAACCAAGGCCCGTTCAGAGCATCAAGCGACCGCCGTTTGCGCGCGGTTCCAGGGCCAGCTCACCGCAAACCCGCGCGTTCACCACACGTCGCACTGGCCCCGTGGTTTGTTTAAGCGCCAGGTCTGCCGAAAATGCGTTGATCCGCGTCAAATGTTCGGTGGACGGTTAATGCCGATCGCCCGTAGCCGGCGCCCGGTCTCAGGAGTTGCGCAGCATATCGGTTGGCAAAAAGGCCAGGATGATGACCAACAGCAGGCCGAGGCCGCCCATACCGTCCGCTGCGATCTGGGTCGCGCCGCCAGACAGGGCTCCGATCACGATTGCGGTGAGCCAGCCGGGCAGGCCCACGTCGCGGGCGCGTTTCGCCGTGATGTTGAGGTGCGCAAAGACGAACACGAGGATCATCAGGAGGACCAGGACGGCGACCGGCCCGCCGAGGTTCTCAGCCAGAATCGTGCGCAGTGCAGCAACACTGCCGCCCATGATGCGCTCAATGCCGCCGATGGCTGCCCCGATGCCAATGGCGATCCCGAAAAACACAGCCAGCAGGATCAACCAGCGGATGATAAACGGGCCCGAGCGCAACCGGCCATCGGACAACCCCGTGAAATAATCGGCGAACATGACGACCTCCAAACGACTCGCGCGGTCTGCGTGCTGAGCAGTGGCTATTCAATTGGTGCCGGCCGCTTCCCGCAAGGGGTGTCTCGGCGCGGGCACGCGATTGGCGGGGGCGAACAGCGCGGTGCTGACGCCGCGGTGGTGTGTGGGCGTCTCCAAGACCAAGCCCAACGACGGTCAGCCCGCCCCGTGGCGGCACATCTACGCGCTTGAAGTGCTGCACCATGGTTTCAAGGGCCGAAAGGTTCGAGGCGACGCCCCTTCACGCGGCTGCAACGCGTACGTCTGCTGGCTCGGCACCCGATTGCAGGAGTTGGAACCCGATCTGCCGGACCCTGACTCAGCCGCCTGGAATGCGCTGGGCTATCTGAAGGGGACGGTTGGAACGGGTTGAGCACCGCTCGTGCTGGGTGCTCACACGTCGTCCGCTCCGCCCAGTCTGCCAACAGACGGGGCACGTCGCAATGGGCCAG
>CAZOGY010000038.1:0-26715 GCA_964579305.1 uncultured Hyphomicrobiaceae bacterium | reverse complement strand
GCGGCGAGCGCGGCGCGCAAACGTCAATGACAAAAGCACCACTGGAAACACAGAATTGCTCGTCTTCCTTATGTTTCAGACATTTGTTCTGAAGTCTCAGTCGACTGGTGGCAAATGTCTGAAACGGAAAACTAGTCTCTCAGATGCTTTGAGATAATATGCTGCCCAAGCGTCTCTCGCGTGAGGCCCATTTTCTCCAATTGCCCATCCGAAAGACGAGACAGCGATTCATAATCGCTTGCCGCGTTGATCGCGTGGTCAACTGAAGCAAAGAAACCTGCGACAGATTTAAAGATTTGCGAGCCATGATCTTCGTCGTGGTGCGCAGCGTCTGAGAGCCCTGTCGCGGTGGTGCTGTTGAAACCTGTTGTCGTGCCCATTGTCTCATCTCCAAGCCGGCTGTTTGCCTGTTCTCGAATGCTGGTTATGGGCGCCCCTGTTCCATGCTGCAACGCAGCAAAGTCGCAAACCAAACATGCAACTGGTGCATGATCCAACCTGCCGAAGCCGGAGCCGCCACCGGCCAGACTTCTGATAACGCAGGAGAAAGTCGGAAAAAACAGCCACTTCCCTGGTATCGCCACTGCGGTGGGTCAGGCGCCATAGCGGCGCAGAAAGGCGCTTCTGACCAATCGCCTGCGACATCGTCGACCACCGCTTGAGCTTAGGGCAGTGGAGTTTTGCGCTGCGGTGCCACAGGCCAAAGCCGAGCCGGGCAGCGCCCGCAGCACCTATACAGACAACCGCCGCCGCACATCCGCCTCGTCCATGTCTGCACGCGCCCCCGACAAAACGACCTGCCCCCGATCCATCACCGCAAACGTGTCAGCAAGATCGCGCGCGAACTCAAAATATTGCTCAACTAAGACAATCGCCATCGTCCCGGTATCGCGCAGATAACCGATTGCCCGTGCGATATCCTTGATGATCGACGGCTGAATACCCTCCGTCGGTTCATCCAGAACAAGCAGTTTCGGGCGCATCGTCATTGCACGCCCGATTGCCAGTTGCTGTTGCTGGCCGCCGGACAAATCACCGCCACGGCGCGAGAGCATGTCCTTGAGAACCGGAAACAACGTGAAAACGTCCTCTGGGATCGAACGATGCCCCCGCCCGGCTGCGGCAAACCCAGTCTCAAGGTTTTCGCGAACCGACAGCAATGGAAAGATTTCGCGGCCCTGCGGAACGATCGCGATGCCCCGGCGCGCGCGCGCATCCTGCGGCCACCGCGTGACGTCGGCGCCGTCCCAGTGGATGCGGCCTGCTGAGACCGCCTGCTGACCAACGATCGCGCGCAAGAGCGATGTCTTGCCGACACCGTTGCGCCCGAGAACGCACGTCACCTCGCCCGGTCGCGCCGTCAGAGAGACCCCGCGCAAAGCTTGCGCCGCGCCATAATGCAAATCGATGGAATCGACCTCAAGCATGTCACCCGCCCATCAGCGCCCCAGATAAACTTCGACAACCCGTTCGTTCGCAGACACAGCGTCGATCGAGCCTTCCGCCAAGACCGAGCCCTCGTGCAGGCACGTGACCTTCACGTCGAGCATACGCACAAAATGCATATCGTGCTCCACGACGACGACTGCGTGCGATGCAGCGATATCGCGCAGCAAATGTGCGGTGTCCTCGGTCTCGCTGTCGGTCATGCCCGCGACGGGTTCATCGACGAGCAGGAGTTTTGGATCTTGGGCAAGCAGCATCGCAATCTCAAGCCACTGCTTTTGGCCGTGGCTCAAATCACCGGCATTTCGATTGCGATGGGCAAGTAAGCGCACACGCTCCAAAATGGGGTCGATATCTGCATCGGTGATACGGTTCCGACTTCCAAAAAGCGCTGAAAGCGCGGTGCGTTCGCCCTGAAGTGCAAGCCGAATATTATCGGCAACCGTATGGCTTTCAAAAACGGTTGGTTTTTGGAATTTGCGGCCGATGCCAAGCGTCGCGATATCCGCTTCATCCATGACCGTCAGGTCGTGCCGGCCATCAAACAGGACTTCACCCGTATCGGGTCGCGTCTTTCCCGTGATGACATCCATCATCGTCGTTTTTCCAGCGCCATTGGGACCAATGACGGCGCGCATTTCACCCGGCTCAAGCACAAGCGACAATTGATTGAGCGCCCTGAACCCGTCGAATGACACACTGACATTGTCAAGATAGAGCACGCTTGGGGTCGCAATCTGTGCTGAATACGGATAGGTCACAATCGCTACTCCGCCGCAGGTTGGCCAATGGGCTTGCTTGTTGGGTGCGAACGCCCACGATCAGACATCTCATCCGCCTGGTCGCAGGCTTGCGCCGTGCGGCGCGCCTTGCGCGTTTCCATAAACGAAGAAAACGTGCCGACAATTCCTTTTGGCAGGAACAGTGTTGCACCAATAAACATACCGCCAAGCGCAAAAAGCCAGTATGGGGCAAGCACACCCGTCGTAAATGTCGTTTTGGCAAAGTTGATGAGGACGGCCCCTAAAGCAGCACCGACAAGCGTGCCGCGACCGCCGACCGCAACCCAAACAACGGCTTCAATCGAATTGGCTGGCGCAAACTCTGACGGGTTTATGATGCCAACCTGCGGGACGTACAAAGCTCCGGCAACACCCGCCATGCACGCAGACACGACGAAAGCCAAAAGCTTGTAGTTTTCAACGCGATAGCCGAGGAAGCGTGCGCGGCTTTCCGCGTCCCGCACGGCCACGAGTACTTTGCCATAGGTCGACGTCACTAACAGCCGGGCGATGACGTAGCATACGGCAAGAGCCAAAATCGAGACGGCAAAAAGAGCATTGCGCGTTTCTTGCGCCTGGATGTCAAAGCCGACGATATCTTTGAAGTCGGTGAGGCCATTGTTCCCGCCAAACCCCATTTCGTTTCGAAAGAAGGCCAGCATCAGCGCGTATGTCATCGCTTGCGTAATGATCGATAAGTAAACCCCGGTCACGCGCGAACGAAACGCAAGCCAGCCGAAAACAAAGGCGAGAAGCCCTGGCACGAATAAAACCATAAGCATGGCGAACGGAAACAGATCAAAACCGTACCAGAACCATGGCAAGTCCTTCCAATTCAAGAACACCATGAAATCAGGCAGGACCGGATCCGCATAAACGCCGCGCGTTCCAATCTGACGCATGAGGTACATGCCCATCGCATATCCCCCAAGCGCGAAGAAAGCCGCATGCCCAAGAGAGAGAATGCCGCAATAACCCCACACGAGGTCAAGCGCCAATGCGAGGATCGCATAGCAAACATATTTGCCCATAAGTGCCACAACGTGCGTTGGGACATGTAGCGGCGACGTTTCGGGTAGCAACAGGTTTGACGCCGGGATAAGGACCAGCAGTAGCGCAAGCACGCCCAGAAAGATGCGGCTTGACGTGTCGGAAAGATGGAAGAGTGCACGCGTGATCATGCTTCGATCGCCCGTCCCTTGAGTGCGAAAAGGCCACGGGGCCGTTTCTGAATGAACAGAATGAGCAAGATCAGAATGAGGATCTTCGCCAGGACGGCACCTGCCCAGGGCTCCAGAAGTTTATTCGTGACGCCAAGTGCGAAGGCCGATACCAGCGTGCCCCACAAATTGCCGACGCCACCAAAGACGACGACCATGAAGCTGTCGATAATATAGTTGGTGCCAAGGTTGGGTGAGACGTTATCAATCTGGCTCAATGCAACACCGGCGATGCCGGCCACCCCTGAACCGAGCCCAAAGGTCAGCGCATCAACCGTGCCGGTCCGGATACCCATGGACGCCGCCATTCGCCGGTTCTGCGTCACCGCCCGCATTTGCAAACCAAGCGTTGTGTAACGCAGGATCGCCAGCAGCAAGAAAAAGACCGCCAGCGTAAAAACGATGATGATCAACCGGTTATAAGTGATCGCAAGACCGAGTAGTTCAAACCCGCCCGACATGTAGGAGGGGGCGCCAACTTCCCGGTTGGTCGGCCCAAAGATCGTGCGGACCGCCTGTTGCAGGATCAAGCTCACGCCCCAAGTCGCAAGAAGTGTCTCCAATGGCCGCCCGTACAAAAACCGAATGATCCCGCGTTCGATTGCAACGCCGACAGTTCCTGCAACGAGAAATGCGGCAGGCACGGCAATAAGAAGTGATAAATCAAAAAGGCCCGGCGCATAGGATCGAAAGACTTCCTGGACGACAAAAGTCGTGTAGGCGCCCAGCATAACCATTTCGCCATGCGCCATATTGATGACGCCCATGACGCCGAACGTGATTGCAAGCCCGATTGCTGCGAGAAGTAGCACAGAGCCAAGCGACAGTCCGTAATAAATATTTTGCGCCTGACGGATTGTAGCGAGACGCGACTCAATCGCGCGCACAGCCGAGATGGCTGCTCCGCGTACATCTGGGTTTTGTGAAGTCGTGGCCGGGTTCAGCGCGGCAATAGCCTCTTGATCGCCTCTGGATCGCAATGTCGAAACGGCTGCGATTTGCTCCGTTGTTGGCCTCGCGCCATCTTTCAAAATAAGCGCTGCGCGCGCTTGCGCAAATGCCGCTTTCACGGCGTCATTCTGCTCCAGCGCCAAAGCACTGTCTAATGCCGGCAAATCATCAACGCTCTTTGACCGAAAAATCGCTTCGGCGGCGGCCAGACGCTTGAAGGGATCTCGATCGCGCAAGCGGATAGAGCCAAGCGCTGATTTGATGGCGTTGCGTACGCGATTATTGACCCGCACGCTTTTCATGCCGTCAGGTCGCTCGGACAGTTTCCTGGCGCTGATAAGATCGAAATAGTCCCGACCTTCGCGAAACGCGCCAGTCTGCGCATCAGCAGAAACATAAACGCGGCGCCGAGCCAGAAGCGTTAAAATGGTGCCAGCGTGGCTTGCGCCTGAACCGGCGATCACGTCCACACCTTCGATGACTTCGGCGTACGAACCCGTCGCAAACAGCGAAAGGGCCCGTTTCAGCGCCAGTTCTGGTTGGTCACCTTGGTCCCCGAGGCCTGCCGTCTGGCCATGGGCGCCGGTCGCAAACAGCACCGCAAGCATCGTTGCGATAACGCGAATTAGGGAAAGCCGCATATAGCCTCACGTCCGGCCGGGTGGTCAAAACGAGCGCGACTTTTAAGCCGCGCTCGCGTTCGGTCCAAGCAATAGAACGCTTACGCGCCGCACTTGCCGGTTTTGGTATTGAAGTTGCCGCACTTTTTGCCAGGCCAATCGGATACGAGGTCCTTGGAGTCAGGGAGGTGGTCAGACCATGCATCTCCAGCGACCAGGCCATCGGTTTTCCAAACCACGTCAAACTGCCCATCCTCGAGGATTTCCCCGACAAGCACCGGCTTCGTGATATGGTGGTTTGGCAGCATTTTTGACGTGCCACCGGTGAGGTTTGGGACTTCAACTCCGATAATTGCGTCAATGACCTTGTCAGGATCGGTTGACTTGGCTTTTTCGACAGCTTTGACCCACATATTAAAGCCGATGTAGTGAGCCTCCATCGGGTCATTGGTCACGCGCTTGTCATCTTTGATGAACGCTTTCCACTTTTTGATAAAGTCAGCGTTCTCCGGTGTGTCGACCGACATGAAATAGTTCCACGCCGCAAGGTGACCAACCAGATTAGACGTATCGATCCCGGCCAGTTCTTCTTCGCCCACCGAGAAGGCAACAACAGGAATGTCGGTTGCCTCAATGCCTTGGTTGGCAAGCTCTTTGTAGAAGGGCACGTTAGCGTCGCCGTTGATGGTTGAGACAACAGCGGTCTTTTTGCCTGCCGAACCGAATTTCTTGATATCAGCCACGATCGTCTGCCAATCGGAATGACCGAACGGCGTATAGTTGATCATGATGTCTTCATCCTTGACGCCTTTGGATTTCAAATAGGCTTCAAGAATTTTGTTTGTGGTGCGGGGATAGACATAGTCCGTGCCAGCCAGGACCCAGCGTTGGACCGAACCGCCGTCCTCGCTCATGAGGTAATCGACCGCCGGAATAGCCTGCTGGTTCGGTGCTGCGCCCGTGTAGAACACGTTACGCTCAGATTCCTCGCCCTCGTACTGGACGGGATAGAATAGGATCGAGTTCAACTCCTTGAAAACAGGCAGAACCGACTTGCGCGAAACCGACGTCCAACAGCCAAAGACGACCTGAACCTTTTGCTGCGAAATCAGCTCGCGCGCCTTCTCCGCAAACAACGGCCAGTTGGAAGCAGGATCGACAACCACGGGCTCCAGCTTCTTGCCGAGCAAACCGCCCTTCTTGTTCTGCTCTTCAATGAGCATAAGCATGACGTCCTTCAGCGTTGTCTCGCTGATGGCCATCGTGCCGGATAACGAATGCAGGATGCCGACCTTGATGGTTTCCTGCGCCTGGACAGCGCCGGACATGCCAAGCGACATCGACAGCGCAAGTGCCGCTGACGCGAGCACGTTTCTACGCGTGGTTGCCATTCGAAACTCCAGTTGAGGTTGGTGACACAGACGACTGAATGGCAAGCTGCGTGCCAATCGCTTAAAATCGGGGCGAGAGGATGGAACCCTCTGTAAAAAATAAGGAAAAAAATGCCAACAACTAGGTAATCACAATAATGGTCAGATGCATGCGCTGAAAAATAAAGCAGATTGCGTTTGCTGCTGATCAAAACAAATGCGATGGCTGAACTATAGGCAGTTTGCCCTTCCTGGAGGCGACCTTGCGTTTGTCACGCATCGAAAGCGGGATGCACGCGGCGCTTATGGGCCCTGCGATCGGCGCGTTGCGACCGGTGCGGGCCGCATGTCCATTGCGCGGCTGCGATTGGCCGGCCTAAGACCGTGCGCGGCGGTTCGTGGCTCTCGCCCGCGCTGGCCGTGCGTCGAAGGCTGTCTGATGCAGAGCCGTTACGCCCAATGCATGCCGTTGGCGTTGCCCGACAGGTCGAAGTTTGCGCTGAGTGAGGAACCCGCCATGACCATCTCAGCCGCTGAGCGGTTTGGCACGGCGCCCGATGGCACCGCCGTTTATCGCGTCAAACTGCAAAACGCGATGGCGTGCGCGTACATTATGACCTGGGGCGGCAGTCTGCAGGACTTTCGCCTTGCGGGGCTCAGCCATTCGCTCGTTTTGGGATCTTCCGCGTTGGAACCCTATTTCACGGTGATGCGTCATTTCGGGGCCATCGCCGGCCGCGTTGCCAATCGTCTCGCTGGCGGGCAGGTTTCAATTGCGGGCCGGCGCTACGTTTTGGAGCGCAATGAAGCTGGACGCACAACACTGCACGGCGGGGCCGACGGAAGCAGCAAGACCAATTGGACGCTTGAGGGCTATGATGCCGCTCAATGCTGCGTCTCATGCGTTATGCAAGATGGGCAGGCGGGCTTTCCGGGCAACCTTGCCATCCAAGCCACCTACCGGCTCGACGTCGACGGTTCGCTTGAGCTCGATCTCCAATGTACGACCGATGCGCCAACGCTTTGCAACCTGGCGCACCATTCCTACTGGAACCTCGACGGGGCACCGACCATCGCTGGGCACACGCTTGAGATTGCTGCAGACAGATATTTGCCCGTCAACGACGACAAGATCCCGATTGGTCAAACACAGGCTGTCGCTGGAAGCGCGTTTGATTTCCGGTCGCCGCGGCCGATCGCGACCAACGCCGCTGTGCGCCTGGACCACAACTTCTGCCTGCGCCAACAAGGGCGGCTCAGCCCGGTCTGCCGGTTGGTCGGCCAAAGCGGGACCGCCCTCACCATAGCGACCACCGAACCTGGCCTTCAAGTTTACGACGGCGCTGCGATCGCAACAGCACCAGCATGCGGCCACGGTGGCCAGCCCTATGGCATGCACGCCGGCCTGGCGCTTGAGCCCCAGAAATGGCCTGACGCACCCAACCAGCCCGGATTTCCTTCCATCGAACTGCACCCAGGCCAAACGTATCGGCAGATTTCGCGTTTCAGCCCAACCAAACCGCCAGCCGGAGCCTGATAGCCCTATGTCTGACAGCGCACATATACGCCGATTAAATGCCCCAATTTGCGAATTGGGCGAGGGCCCGACTTACGACCGGGCGAATGATACGGCCTGGTGGTTCGATATTCTTGGTAAAAAACTCTTCTCTTTTGATTTCACAACGCAAGTGGCGCAAACCGAAGACTTGCCGTATCTGGCAAGCTTGGTTTGCCAAACAACCGGCGGCCAGCAATTGCTGGCCATGGAAAACGGCCTTTATCTGCGCGCGCCGAAGGATAGTGCGCTGAAGCTGCTGCACCCCCTCGAAGCTGATAACCCTGCGACACGGTCAAATGATGGGCGTGTCCATCCGTCGGGCCGATTGTGGATTGGCACCATGGGTAAATCGGCAGAATCAGAAGCGGGCGCCATTTACTGGTTCGACGGGGTTGAATTGCGCAAACTGTTTTCAGATATCACAATCCCGAACTCCATCTGCTTTTCGCCTGATGGCACGCGGGCATACTTTGCCGACACGATTGTCAATAGCGTCTGGCGTGTTGCTGTTGACCCGCAAAATGGCCTGCCGGTAGCGGCGCCAGAGCTGTTCTTAACGGGTGCCAACCTGCCGCTGGGCGGCAGCTTCGACGGCTCGGTCGTCGACGCCGCCGGCGTACTCTGGAATGCGGCCTGGGGCGGCGGATCTGTGACCGGCTTCAGCCCCGACGGCGACGCAATCGCGACCTACCAACTTCCAGTGCCCAAGACCACATGCCCATGTTTTGTCGGCGGCGCCCTCGACACATTGTTGGTCACGTCAGCTTGGGAAGGGGACACGCTGGAGCAGCGTCGCCAGCATCCCGATGCGGGGTCGACGTTCGTAATCGAGGGGCCGTTTCAGGGTCTGGAGGCGACCCCATTTAAAAGCGATGCGCAGTGATATTGATCACGGTGATGATCGGCTTCGTGATTGGAATGCTTTGCGATACTGAGATGGCGTCATACCGCTTTGCTTGCGATAAAATCGGCTGAAATACGCCACATCCGAAAAACCAAGCGCCTCGGCAATCTGACTAACCGGCCACGGCGTGTAAGCCAGCTTGCGGTTCGCTTCGTCAATGAGCCGCTTATGGATAATGCGCAACGGGGATGCGCCAAATGCAGCGTTGCAGTCCCGAGAAAGCTGGCTGACCGATAATCCCATCGCCTGGGCATAATCTCTTGGCGCCCAGCCGTCCTTATAATGTTGCTCGACCAGAGACGTGAATTGGAAAGCGCGTTCCACCGCTTTAGTCTGGGCAGCCCTTGCTGATGCGCGGTCGCTACCGGCCAGTGCCACCCGTTCTAACCAGAGCGACAAAATCGCGATCAAACCCATCAACATGCGGTCACGCCCTGGGCGAGCGGCGCGATACTCAGCCTCCAGATCGCACAGCACTTGCGTCAAATATGCAAACATGGGATCGGCATGTGGCAACAAGCTTGCCGTGCCTGCGCGCCCAGCATCGACGATCTGTGCCGGCAAATGCTCCACCGGGATCGTGGTCACCGTGCCCTCGACCTGTGGCGAGAAATGAAAACCATGAATGGTCGGCGGCGGCACGATCACAATCGCAGGCTGGTCTGTTTCGACCGTGAAATCATCCAGCATGACGCCGACTTGGGACGTCCTCAGCCACATCAGTTGGAACAGGTCGAAATGACGATGTGGCTTGATGCGCCAGTCGTACTGCTGGCTTCGGTCCTTCAACGTCTCGATATGGATGGTGTCCGGCAACGCGCCCCGAGCCGTCTCACCGTACAGACGGAAGCTTGGGATGGCGCCGGGCGACTGCTGCATGAAGGGGGCTTTCGAGCTGGGCGTGTGCGCAAAAAGTGCAAATTTTCAGCGCAAGTGTCTATGGGCAGAACACGCTTTGTCTGCTTCAGCTATCATCGTCGATACGTTCAGCATCAAAGCTGGCATCATCCGGGAGACGTCCTATGAAGCGTTTGATCCGTGCCACAGCGGCTGCGGCGGCCTGCCTTGGGCTCGCAGCGCCCACGTCCGCTCAGGACTATACGTTCACGATCCACCATTTCCTGAGCCCAAAGGCGCCTGCGCATACAAAACTTCTGGCGCCGTGGGCAGAGCGTGTGACGAAAGCGTCAGGCGGACGTCTGAAGTTTGAAATTTTCCCGTCCATGGCGCTGGGTGGCAAGCCGCCTGAGCTCTATAAGCAGGTGCGCGATGGCACGGCCGACTTTGCTTGGACGCTTCCGGGTTACACGCCTGGGGTGTTTCCCCGCCTGGAAGTGTTTGAACTGGCCGGCGTCCACGGCGGCAGCGCCCAAGCAACGACCAAGGCAATTCAGGACGTTCTGCCGGACCTGATGGCCGATCTGAGCGATATCAAACCGATCCTCATTCACGTTCACGCTGGCAATGCGCTCCACCTCGTGAATAAAGACGTCCAAAGCCTCGCCGATGTCGCAGGTCTGAAATTGCGCAGCCCGTCACGGACCGGCGTCTGGATGCTGCAGGCGTGGAATGCGGAGCCTGTTGGAATGCCGGTGCCGGCGTTGCCGCAAGCCCTGTCTAAAGGCACCATCGACGGCGCGCTTATTCCATTCGAGGTCGCCATTCCGCTGAAAATCGCTCAGCTCGCGCAATACTCCATTGAACTCGATGGCGCGCGCCGTTTCGGCACATCGACGTTTCTGTTCGCGATGAACAAGCAGCGCTTTGATGGATTGCCCGCCGATTTGAAGGCGATCATCGATCAGCATTCGGGGTCCTCCATTGCCGGCGAAATTGGTGCGGCTTGGGATAAGATTGAGCCGGTCGGCAAGAAGATAGCCACCGACAAAGGCCGCACGGTCCGTCAGCTTTCGCCTGAAGTCACCGCGCAATTTGACAAGCTCAATGCTGCTTTAGCCGATCGTTGGGTCAAGGAAGCGTCGGCGCGCGGAATTGATGCGGAGGCCTTGCTGCAAAAAGCAAAGGCTGCTGTTGCCAAATACAGCCAGTAACAACACCGCCTATAAACTGTGATCTGGAAGAGGCCGGTATGCCCCCGCCTCTTCCCATCTCTCGCGCGAGTTTCGCGAGATATTGCAACGCAACCGCTGAAATGGTGATGGGACGCCCATGTCGAAGTTTATCCAGCGGCTGGCCTTTGCGTGTGCGCTGGCGGCGGGCTGTCTCATTGTTATTGTCGTGGCACTCACCGTGATAAACACGGCTGGATTTATGGCGAACGCGGCGACGCGAGTTTTTGGACAGAACGTACCGGGTCTTCCGGGATACGAAGACGCGGTCTCATTGCTGATTGGATGTGCGGCGCTGTTTATGTTGCCATATTGCCAGTTAAGCCGCGGCCATGTCAGCGTGGATCTGTTTACATCCTGGATGTCGCCGCGCTTGCAAGGTTGGCTCTTGCGACTAACCGATCTCGCAATGGCGCTTTGTGCCGGCTTTCTCGCCTATATGCTGACCCGTGGCATGCTTATTTATAAGCAAGATCAAGCGCTTTCTCCGGTCCTTGGGTGGCCGATCTGGCCTTTCATGCTGCCTGGCGTGTTTGCCTTGGCGCTTTGGGCTGCAATCGCACTGTTCATGGCCTTTCATCCCGCTCTCGCGATTGGCGAGGAAGAGGCCGAGCCCGACGGGGACAGTCATATCGCTGTCGCCAAAGCGAATGAGCGGGTTTAGATATGTCAGAGCGTGAGCTCGTCGGCGTGTGCACCATTGGCGTGTTGTTTCTGCTGATCGCCTTGCGGGTGCCCGTTACCCTGGCCATGATCGCCTCGGCGATTGGTGGGTCCTATGCGCTAAGTATTGTTGCGCCATTTTTGCGCTTTGAACCATACCTCCTCCAGTTTTCAACCTCGCTATGGTCGGTCGTTTCCAATTACGACCTATCCGTCGTCCCGCTGTTTATCCTCATGGGGTTCTTGGCGGCCGAAGCAAGGCTTAGCGCAGATCTTTTTCACGGCATTAATGCTCTCATTGGCCGGGTACGTGGCGGTGTTGCCCTGGCGACCGTTGGCGCCTGCGCGGGTTTTGGTGCCGTTAGCGGTTCTTCTCTGGCAACAGCCAGCACCATGGCCAAAATCTCGCTGCCCGAGCTGCGCCGCTTGAATTATGACGAAGGGTTGTCGACTGGCGTTTTAGCCGCTGGTGGGACGCTCGGCATTTTGATACCGCCCTCGGTTGCGCTTGTGATTTACGCAATTGTCGTCGAAGCCTCCATCATTGAAATGTTCCAGGCAGCAGTCCTGCCGGGTTTCTTGGCCGTCTTGTTCTTTATGGCGGTGATTGGGTTGCAAACAGCTCGTCGACCGGAAATTGCGCCCCTCGCAGCGCCCATGTCGACAGCGGATCGTAAAATTGCAATTTTGCGTTTAATACCGGTAATTGCAATTTTCGGCGCAATGATCGTTGGTCTTGGGCTTGGTTTTTTCACGCCGACGCCGGCGGCATCGGTTGGTGTGTTTCTGATCGCCCTTTATGGTTGGCTGGCACCCGGTCGTCCCTTGCGGCTGGGCGGTATGTGGCGCGCGTGTCTCGCGACTGCCAAGACTGCGGGCATGATTTATCTCATTCTGTTTGCCGCTGACGTCTTGAAAGGTTTTTTTGCGCGCACGGGTCTGCCCGCCTCACTGAGCCAGTTGGCCGGTGCCAGTGGGCTTGAGCCGTTTGTTGTGCTGATTATTCTGCTGTTGGTCTTGATAGTGCTGGGCTGTTTCATGGAGTCGCTTTCCATGATCTTGGTTGTGGTTCCGTTTTTCTGGCCCGTCCTTGTCGAGTTGAATGGTGGCGACTACGTCACCGCCTCAACGGCTGCATACGGCATGAGTAATGAGGATTTGAAAATCTGGTTCGGCATCCTCGCGCTCGTTGTCGTCGAGTTGGGTCTTATAACGCCTCCGGTCGGGCTGAATGTTTTCGTGATCAAGAGCTTTTCGCCCAACACGCCCATGGCAACGATCTTTGGAGGCGTGTTTCCGTTCTTTTTGGCCGAAGTCGTTCGGGTTGCAATGCTATTGGCACTGCCAGCCATCGTGCTTGCCGTCCCGCACATGCTGCGGGGCTGATCGTGACGTTCAAGGTTCCCGAAAACCGCAAGGAAGAACTCAAGATGCCGACGGGCAAGGTGCTCAAAACGCAAGTCGCGATCATTGGCGGTGGACCTGCTGGGCTGCTTTTGGCGCAGCTTCTGGATCAGGCCGGCATCCGCTCGATTTTGATTGAGCGTCAATCGCAGGCTCACGTGGAAAGCCGCATTCGCGCCGGTGTTTTGGAAGAAGGCACCGTGCAAACGTTCCAACAAGCGGGCGTTGGCGAGCGTTTGGCGCGCGAGGGACAGGTTCATCACGGTTTCGAACTTGCAATTAATGGACGCAATTGCCGGATCGCGCTGGATGAATTGATTGGTCGGCATGTGACCGTCTATGGCCAAACCGAGGTGACCAAAGATCTCATGGCGGCGCGTCGCGCAGCCGGCGCGGAAATGTACCACGAGGTCAGTGACGTCCAGTTGCATGATCTAAAATCCGACAAACCGGCTGTCACCTTCCGGCAAGCGGGGCGCGATTTGCAGATTGAGGCTGCATTTGTTGCGGGCTGTGATGGCTTTCGAGGGCCGTCGCGTCAATCAATACCGCGCGCAGAGCGTCAGGAGTACGAACGAGTTTATCCGTTCGGCTGGTTGGGCATACTTGCTGACGTACCGCCGTGTAACCCCGAACTAATTTATGCAAACAGCAAACGTGGATTTGCGTTGGCAAGTATGCGGTCGCCGACGCGCTCGCGGTATTATATCCAATGCCCCGTGGATGAAGATCTCGACCGCTGGCCCGATGATCGGCTTTGGGACGAACTGAGATTGCGCCTCGGCGCGGACGTTGCCGCCCGGATAACGGAGGGGCCAGCGTTGGAGAAAAGCATTGCGCCACTGCGTAGTTTCGTCTGCGAAACAATGCGTTATGGGCGTCTGTTTTTGGCGGGCGACGCAGCCCACATTGTCCCGCCAACCGGTGCCAAAGGCCTCAATCTTGCCGTGGGCGACGTCAAATACCTGTCTGTTGCTCTGACCGCCTACTTCAACGACGACAATGACCGGGGCCTCGCGAATTACGCACAAACCGCATTGCGCCGGATTTGGAAGACCGAGCGTTTTTCATGGTCCTTGACAACATTGCTTCACGACTTCCACGATGAAGATGCATTCTCAAAACGTATGAAGCAATCCGAACTGGACTACATCTTTACGTCAAGGGCCGCCCAGATGTCGATTGCCGAAAACTATGTCGGACTGCCGTACGATAATGTACTGGCCTAACGCCGCAATGGTGTCAGCCGAAAGGACAGGAAAGCCATGCAGTTTGCCAAGTTTGACCAAGCCGTTTTGCGTTACCGCGTATCGGGCGACAGGTATGGCCCCTGGATTGTTTTCGTCAATTCGCTTGGAACCGATCTGACGATCTGGGACGACGTGATTGCATCTCTGCCTGCCGGTTATGCGGTACTCTGCTATGATAAACGCGGTCATGGTTTTTCATCATTGCCCGACGGGCCCATCACGATTGATGAACACGTCTCAGATTTGCGACAACTGATGGACCATTTGGAGATCAAAGACGCGGTGATTTGCGGCGTTTCGGTCGGCGGGCTTATCGCGCAAGGGCTGGCCGCCCGTTCGCCTGACCGTGTCACCGGGCTCGTGTTGTCCAATACGGGCGCGCAAATCGGAACGGCGGAGATTTGGAACGCACGCATTTCCAGTATCACGGCCGATGGCATGGAACCGATGGTCGACGCTATTCTAGAGCGTTGGTTTAGACCAGAATTCCGAGACGCCGAGCCCGGCAAATATTTCGGCTACCGCCGGATGTTAAGCCAGACACCTGCCGCAGGTTATATTGCGACCTGTGCCGCCATTCGCGATGCGGATTTGACGGCCACCACAAGCGCGATCAAGAAGCCGACCCTTTGCGTTGCGGGCGACCATGATGCATCAACGCCACCTGACCTGGTCGAACGTTTAGCAAATTTGATTGAAGGCGCCCAATTCCACACAATCGCAATGTGCGGCCATATCCCGTCGATTGAGCAGCCCGACGCTTTTGCCGAGCGTCTGAATACATTTCTTGCGCAGATCGATCAGACAACGCGTTCGGTTTCGGGAGATACCGCGGGCTTGAACGCGATTGGGATGCATATGCGTCGAAAAGTCCTCGGCGCCAATTACGTTGATAGCGCGACCGCCCGTTCAACGGAATTAGACAGTGCGTTCCAGCGTTTGATCACGGAGGGCGCTTGGGGCTCGGTTTGGTCCAGCCGCCACATCACATTGCGCGACCGTTCGCTGATCACGATCGCGCTGTTGGCGGCAAGCAGCCAGGATGACGAACTCGCCCTGCACATTCGCGCGGCCAGAAACACTGGCATAAGCCGACAAGATATTGTGGAGGCACTCCTGCATGTTGCAGTTTATTGCGGGGTTCCAAAAGCCAATCATGCCATCAAGATTGCCAAATCAATCCTGGCCGATACCGAGCGCGGAGAATGAGATGACCCGACCAACAGCTGGCCGCGACTGGTCACAAATGCCGAAAGCCTTGTTTGCTGATTATAAATCGACACGATCTCGCAGCCCAGGTTTTGCGCCAGTACAACTGAAAGGTGGTTGGGATCAGTCGATCGCTGTAAAACCGGTTTTTGGTGACTGCTTGCCAGTCGAAGCGGACCTGACGGTCAATGGCCGTGTAAACGGGGAACCGATTGGCGAGAGGATCATTGTCGAAGGCCGCGTTTGTGACGAGGCCAATCGGCCCGTTCGCAAAGCCCTGGTTGAGCTGTGGCAAGCCAATGCTGCCGGGCGGTACATCCATCGAGAAGAGCGTCATCCAGCCCCGCTGGATCCGAACTTTCTGGGTGCCGGGCGCGCGATAACCAATGATGATGGGTATTATCGTTTTATCACGATCAAGCCTGGTTCATACCCGTGGGGAAACCATCGCAATGCATGGCGGCCAGCCCATATCCATTTTTCGGTGTTTGGGGCTGGACTTGGCCAGCGCTTGATCACGCAAATGTACTTCCCCGGCGACCCCACCTTGCCCTACGATCCGATTTTCAATTCGACACCAGATCCAAAAGTACGCAATCGACTGATCAGCCGGTTCTCGATTGAGGACACGGTTCCAGATTGGGCGCACTGTTATAAGTTCGATATCGTTCTGGGCGGGGTTGATGCCACGCCGTTTGAGGAGGCGCATGACCATGGCTGATATGCTTGGTTTCGGTGAAATGGATATCGGCGTTCGCGGCGGCGCTCACGATTACGCGTATGAGGACGCGCGGACCGACATCGCAACGCATGGGCTGACGCCGAGCCAAACGGTCGGGCCCTTCTTTGCCTATGGCCTAACGCCAGGCCAATATGGCTACCCGTTTCGCGAAATTCATTCCAACGATTTGGCCGGGCTCGACGTCGCTGGTGAACGAATCACCATTGAAGGGCAAGTATTTGATGCCGATGGGGCCCCGGTACACGATGCATTGGTCGAAATCTTCCAAGCTGACGCATCGGGCATTTACGCAACCGCTGAACGCAACGACGGTTTTACGGGCTACGGCCGTTTCGGAACCGGTGCGAATGGCGCAGCGGAACAGGGCGGCGACACGCGCTTTATTTTCCGGACAATAAAGCCGGGTCCAACCCAGCAAGGGGCGGCGCCGTTCATAAATCTCATTCTCACCATGCGTGGGCTTCTCAACCACTGCATCACGCGGATTTACTTTCCAGGAGACGATCTACAAAACGATCCAGTTATGGTGCAGGTGCCTGAGGCGCGTCGTCAAACGCTTGTTGCGGAAGTTTTGGAACCAAATCGCTTTCGCTTCGATATTCATATGCGTGGCGACAACGAAACCGTGTTTTTTGACCTGTAATGGTGTCCGTTTTTGAACATTCCTGGCTCGCGGGGCTTTTTGCGGACCACGAAATGAGTGCGGTCTGGTCGGAGGACGCCCAGTTATCGCACATGCTTGCGTTTGAGGCCGCTTGGTCCCGAGCTCTCGGCCATGTCGGGATGGTCCCAAACGATGTTGCCGAGCGTGCCGCACAGTTGATTGAAACCGCCGAAATCGACCATTTGAAATTGCGCGATGGAACACGAAGGGATGGTTTGTGCGTCCCGGCGTTGGTCAAAGAACTGAAGGCCATCGCCGGAAATGCCGCGGTCCACACCGGTTCAACGTCTCAGGACGTGATCGACACCGCCTTCGTATTGTGTGCCGCAGCAAGCCTTAATCTGCTCAGCGCCCGCCTGAAGGAGCTTGCAAGCGAGATTGAGAAACTTGATGCGGGTTTCGGCGAACGCCCTTTGATGGGCCGCACGCGCATGCAAGCCGCACTTGAAATTCGTGTTCGCGATCGGCTGAGAAGCTGGCGCTCGCCGCTTGTCGCCCACATCGCCAGAATAGAAGCGCTGCGCCCGCGCCTTTTAATCGTGCAAATTGGCGGCGCTGCCGGCGACCGCGCCGCTTTTAAGGATCATGCCGATCAGATCGTCGCGTTTGTTGCAAAACGCCTTGGGTTGGCGAAGGGCGCTCATAGCTGGCATGCGGCCCGCGACGGCGTTGGCGAGTTTGCGTCGCTCCTGTCTTTGGTAAGCGGCACAACTGGAAAAATCGGCCAAGATGTCTGTTTAATGGCGCAACAAGGCGTCGACGAAATCGCTTTAAGCGGCGGGGGATCGTCCTCGGCGATGCCGCATAAACAAAACCCAATTACCGCAGAGTTATTGATCACGCTGGCGCGGTTTAATGCTGTGCAGGTGTCAGGGGTTCATCACGCTTTGGTCCACGAGCAGGAACGGTCAGGTTCCGCCTGGCCGCTGGAATGGATGATCATGCCGATGATGGCGCAAGCCACCGGTCGGTCGCTTTCCGCGGCAATCGAGTTGATGCAAAGTATCGCGCGCATCGGCAATAAAAACTGAAATTCATTACGCGCGGCATCGATGGCGACGGTTTTTCGGAAAGTGATTGCCCGTGATTTCCAACACAAGACCAGACGTTAAACAGGGAGTGCCTGCGGCCTCTGAGGCTGACCAGATCGAATTTCGCCACGCGTGTTCCCCGTCAGCACTCACGGGACAAACTGAGCTGATTGCGTAAGAGAGACTTTCCGATTCATCGTTACCCCCAGCAGGGAGAAGATGACTGACAGGAGAGAGTGCTATCCGAACAGCGCAGAGAAGCCGGTCCAGGACATTCGCAGAACAACGCGGCGGAAGTTTTCGGCCGAAGAAAAGATCAGGATCCTACTCGAAGGCCGGCGTGGCGAAGAGACGAACCGCCCCGGGTTTGTCGGAGGCTCCAACTCTTGAGAGACTGGAGCCATCGAGAACCATGGAAGCCGTCGAGTTCGCGACGCTCGAATGGGTCGACTGGTTCAACAATCGCCGCCTGCTCTCATCGATCGGTAACGTGCACCCGAGCCGAAGCGGAAGCGGCTTACGAAACTAGCCCGGCGGACGAAAAGATCGCAGCCTGACTCAAATGGAACAGCCACGTGTGTTTCCGGGGCGGTTCAGGGCTTGGTGACCGACGCGATGATCGATTCCTGCCGCTCGCAATCAGCTGAAATTTCTGCAACGGCGGTCGTAGAATAGCCCTGAGAAGAGTTGTTTGCCCGTGGAGCCGCAGAGCGCCGAAATCTCATTGCAGCTCTCGCGCAACGGCTGACACCGAAACGGCCTTCATGATCGCTCTGTTTTCCGCAAAACCAATCATGATGCGTCCCAAAGTACAACCATTTCAATCCTGCGGTTCTGACGACGGCCGCGTTCGGTATCATTGCTGGCAATCGGCCGGCTCTCGCCATAGCCCGCCGGCTCCAGGCGATTGCGCTGGACGTTGTGATTACGCACGAGGTAGCGCACGACGGCGCGGGCGCGCTCTCGGCTCAAGCGATCGTTGACCGCTTGCGAACCACGGCTGTCGGTGTGGCCGGCCACCTCAATCTTTGTCGAGGGGCAGCGGTTCATGACATAGCCGACTTCCTCAAGCAGACGCTCGCTGCGCGCGGAGATTTCAGAGCTGTTGGTGCTGAAGCGAATGCGTGTGCGATCGAGAAGTGCGCTGAGGTAATCGTCGCAGTCTTCCGGGTTCAGCGTCTCACCGCTTGGGAAATGGTTGAGAATATCGCCGTAGTTGCGGGCAACGCGGTCGCGACCCGGCGCGCACCAGCCGACCGCCGAACGTGACAGGATCTGGCCCGACGCATTCACGCGCAGACGGAAACGACGCAGCACGCGACAGGCTTCAAAAACCACGCGATTGCCGGCTTCCCGCACCAAATTGATCCGGTAGTAGCTGCGCTGGCGCAAACGCTGCTCAAGCTGTGCAGTCGACAGGGTGTCGGCGCCTTCGCAATTGCCCTCGTAGGAGCGGTCGAGCACGTCGCCGCTGCGGGACAGCCGAATGGCATAGCGGCGGCCGGACTTGCAGGCTTCCACACGCGTCGGCGGAAGATCGCGACTGACCGGGCGAATTCGGTAAAAGCCCTGCGCGCGCAGCTTCTGGCGGACGGACGCAAGGGTGACGTTGCTGCCTGTCGTGCAGCGGCCCTGCCCAGTGGCGTTAAGCACCTCACCGAAACGGTTGATGCGCAGAGCAAACCGGCGGTCGTCACGGCACGCATCTGCCGCATACCGGGGCAATTGGCGGTCAGTGAAGCGGATTGCATAGTAACCTTCGTCGCGCAGCACGCGGCGAACCCCAGCGATGTCAAGCGATTGACGCGACGGTCCGCTCGTTGGGCAGCTCCCAGCAATGCGGCTTGAGCGTTGGATCGTCAACGGATCAAACGAAAGCCGATACAGCCGCCCTTCTCTGCACGCGTTCACGACATAGCCAAACAGCCGCCGGCCTTGAAACGCGATCTGCGTGTAACCCTGGGCGCGCAGCTTTTCGACAATGCGTTCACGACGCGACGCGACGTGCTGAACCGGAGATTTCAACTCTATTTGAAATGATTTTGGCGAAGGACGCGCAACTGCGTTCGCGGAGCTGTAGGCAAGGCCACCCGCAGCAATGACTGAGATGGCCAATACTGCGCTGACAAATGGGATCGATTGGGTACGAATTTTCATGGGACCGGACAAACTCTGACTCACCTGAAAGCGACGGGGATCCGATGGTTTCGGTATCCGTGCGATGCTTTGTTCCGCCAGATCTGATCGCAAAGAAAGATGTCTGCTGCAAGCCCCTGAACGGTGGGTACGGCAACGGGCTGCTCAATTGGCGACCGCTTAAACACGGCCCCGGCGGATCGTGTTATTTGCCATTTAGCTCGTGCCGTCAGAGCGATTTGCATTCGCCCCAACGGTGTTGGCCTGAACTGCGCTGATTTGCGCTCCGTCTTGAGGGTCAGCGTAAGGGGACCGGGGCGCCTCGCGCTTAAGTGGCTCTGGCGCCCTGGACGGTGCCCGCTCAGCAAACGCGATTTGTTCGATCGACCCTGCGACAGGCTTAAAGCGGTCGTCACGGCCGGGCGGAGGCGAGGCACCGACGTCTGAGCGACTTTGGTCTTGCGACGTGGACTGGACCAGCGCACGGCGCACGTCGTTTAGGCGTTGGCTGAGCGCATCGAGGCGACGATACACCGTCAGTGAAACCGCCTGATTGCGCCCAGCGCCGCGCAACGCTGCCAAGCTTTCCAAATCGTCTTGCATCCGCGCGAGAAGATCGTCTGCCGATGACGCGTGCTTGGGCTCCGCGACTCCGTCACCATGCCCCGAGGCCAGATCAAAATCGATGGTGGTCGGAAGTTCGCCGCCGTTGGCAGTCGAAGCCGACACAGCCGATTGCAGGCTGCCTTCACCGAAATTTCGAATCCGATCGATATCGCGACGGAATTGGAGAAAACGGTCTGACCCCAATCTGCGGCGTTGTACGAACGTCAAGTCACGCTCAAAATGCTTCAGCCTGGAAAGCTGGATGCGCGTCTCAACCGGCTTTCCGCGGGCTTCGGCAACCGCGATATCAATATCTTCAAGTTTGTGATAAAGGTCGTCTAAATGCTGTTGGCGCCGTCGTGCGAGCCATTGCGGGACGAGGCGAAAGAGCGGCAAGGCTAGCGTCGCAAGCGGGAGCAGGAGCGCGTAAAACCGCTCCACGACGGTGGCAAGCCAATAGGGCAAATACCGCCGGAACAACGACGGCCCCTTCTTGAAATAGGTCACCGCCTCTGGATCGGCGGGAAGCTCGGCGTAGGCTAGGTTTGGAAACCGTCCGTCCGTGCCGAGAACGCGCGTGCCATGGTCGATGGTGGCGAGTTCTTCGAGCATTAAAACCTTCAGCGCGGCATGGGCATCAGCGCGGACGACAAGGTTGGTTGCGGTCGCCAGCAGCTTGATATCGCGTTGCGGGATGCGGCGGGCCACATCCAAAGTGCCAGCGGGAAGATCGACATTGGCCAAGAAGCTGAAGTTGCGTGCCAGCGCGTCGGCCTCGCCAAGCTCAGCAAAGACAACGTCTCCGGTGCGCAACAGACGTGCGACCCAGCCTTGCTGATCCCAGCGAACAACAGAAAACACGATTTCACCGTCACCGGAGCGGAGCGCCCGAGCGGCGTCGGCGTTCGAAAGCGAGATGACGGGGGCCGACGGTGCGATCTTTGCAGTGGACAGCAAGAGCTGCAGCAGGTCGCGTGTGCCGCTCCCATTGCGCCCGCCAATCAGGCGCCGCTGCGAGAACTGCTCAATCGATACGACCGGCGGGTCGCTGCGGCGCGAAAAGATGAAAACCGGTTCGAGGTCGACGGTGGCCAACGTGCGCAGACGACCAGTATCGACGCCGCGACCTGGACGTGTCCCGCCCTGGACCAGCCCGAACATCGGACCCTCACGCTGCGACAGCGCGCGAAGGTTGTCGACGGCGCCGTTGGTCTCCAAAACATCGACTGCGATCCCGTGCGTGCGCAAACGGGCGGCCAGCCGCTGTGCCAAAGCGTAATAGCCGCCATCGCGCGGGCCCGCTGCAATCGACAACCGTTGCGGCGGAGCTTCGCCGATCAACTCCCAAACGAGGCCGAGCGCGAGCGCTGTCAACAGCAGCGAAGTGACAAGCAGTGGGCGGTTCATGCGTTGCGACCGGTGTTAACCCAGAACCGGGTTGGCTGTTGGTATTGGCTGGCCTGCTGGCAATTCAAGGCGCTTGTGCTACCAAAAAAGAGCCGCATGGCTCTTCTTACCAGCATCGGTATGCGCCCGCCGCCAGTGCCGTGATGTGATATGATTGATATCCGCAGCAGGGCGTCAACGGTTGCAAGGCACCGGCAACGAAGCGAGCGGCATGGACGATCACGCGCACATATCGTTAGCCATCTCGCCGCTTGACGGGCCGCTCCACGATTTTGGCGCACTGATTGACGGTGCGCCCACCGATCGAGCCGGGCTCGCGACGGCGCTGGAAGATGCTTACCGCGCCATTTCGTTTGCGCGTGTCTCAGACATCCCGCCGGACACGCTTCGAGCCAACGGACATGATATCTGCGAGGCCTTGTTCGCGACGCAGGCCAAGGTTCGCGCGAACTTGCAGGGCTGGCACGCAGCCGGTGCCATCGGGCCGATCACCGAACGCCGGCTACGCGACATCTTCCGTTATTGCCGCAACGCGATTGAGCGCGTCGGGGAATGCGCACTTGATCATCCTCGCCTTGGCGCAGACCAAAGCCCAATGCGTGCGTTTTCCGGCGGTGCTCCCTTTTGCAGTCGCGCAGTCGCTGGCCAATGCCGGGACGGCGACATTAAGTTTCAGGATGGCGACATTCTGGTCCAGCGTGGACGTCGGCATAACAGCGCCGCGATCGCGCGCATTGGCGAACTCGATAGTCAATTCAGCCATGTGTCCGTTGTGGCGCACGATCGTGACGGCGCCCAGGTCGCGGTTGAAGCGCTGATTGAAGACGGCGCGGTGTGTACGCCGCTTGATGAGGCGCTTGCGCACGGAATTGGCCGGGCGATGCTGTTTCGCTATCGCGACCATGCCTTGGCGCGAGCTGCGGCCGAATATGCTTACGAGCGGGTGGCGCGGTCACAGCCGCCGCTCGGGACCGCGATCCTTTATGATTTTACCATGGAGCTTGCCGGCTACGATAAGCTGTTTTGCGCCAAGCTGGTGCGCATGGCATTTGACGGCGCGTCAAGCGGGCGGGTCATGCTGCCGAGTTATCCGACGCGCCTGACCATGAAAAACCGAGATTTTTTGAAACGCATCGGGGTAACTGCACAGGCCACGTTTTCGCCCGGCGACCTGGAACTCGAGCCCGATTTTGAATTGATCGCCGAATGGCGTGATTTCCGAATGACATCGGAATTACGCCTGAAAGATTTTGTGGTGATCAAAATATTTGAATGGATGGAGCTTTATGGCTTTCGCTTCCGGCCAGATATCGTGATGCTGCTTATCGGGCTGCTCGGCCGGCTGTCGACGCATCTTAGCGACGACGCGCGCGCGCATGTCGCCGAACTCGCCGGCAAAGTCCCGCCGAACATGAGCCGGACGGCAATTGCGGCGGTAGCGATGCTGCATCAAACTGCAGAGCCTATGTATCGCGAGTTGCAGCTTCTGGAGGACGAGACCATCCGTGTGACCGGGCGGCAATTGACGCCGTCGCAAGCGTTTCGCGCCCTGGAGACCTATCGGGCACGACACGGCGATCGCGTTGGCTATCTGGCGCGCTTATGAAAGGCTCAGCAAGGCATGAACCGTTCGGAGATCTGTTGCTTGGCTAAAACTGCGTGCACCAGGACGGTGAATGGCTGGCGCGTGCAATGGCAAAACTAATCACGGTGCATGGCACTGGCGCCGGAATTGACGCCGACACAGGCCGGCTCTGGTGGCAGGAAAAAAGTGCGTTCCTCACCAAGCTCGACGGGCTCCTCGATCTCGATGACGTTGAGATCATTCCGTTTCACTGGGGGGAAGGCGCGAACAGCGAGACCGCGCGGCGCAAAGCCGGACGCGATCTTAACGCGATGCTGCATGCCCTCGATGAGGCCGGCGAAGACTATGCGTTGATCGCGCACAGTCATGGCGGGATGGTCGTTTACAATGCGCTGCTGTCGTCCGTAAGTGCGCGTGAACCGCTCAAACGGCTGTTGGCGTGGTGCACGATCGGGACGCCGTTTCTCGACGTGCGGCCGCGCTCGTTTCTGTTTCAACGGTTGGATCCGCCGGGGCTTGCCGTCCTCATCCTTGCGCTCGCGCAGCTTGTCATTCCGCTGTCATTGCTCGTCTCGCATCTTCTCGGCGGCAACCTGACGGCCGCGCTCGATCAGCGATTGGGCAATGCGGCGGTGGTATCATTCTATCTGCCGTTGATGGGGGTGTCGGCCGTGCTGGCGGCCATCGCGTACGGCCTGCTCCTGCTTTATGACCAGTGGCGCAATCGCTGGTTCAGTGTGCGCCTGAAACGGCGCACGGCCGAGCTTTATGCAGGCTCTTGGATCGGACTGACGCACGAGGATGACGAGGCGCTTGCCGCCTTGCGTAGCGCCGCCCGGTTTCGGCCCCAAATAATCCCACGCGATGTTCTTGCGCAAGGTTTTGCAATGCTGCCGGTGATTGTCCTCGCCGCCTTGCTGATCGCGGCGATCATCGCGGTTGAAACGCAAGCCGTGTCGATGTCCGCCGACGCGCCACTGATCCACCGGCTGCTCGAAGACCTGGCCACGGCCGTCGGCCGAACCGGCTGGTTTCCCGGTCTGACGACGCAATTGCAATGGGCCATCATCCTGGCGATTGCGCTGATTGTGACGACAGCGATTGTCGCCGCGTTTCGCGCAGTCGGGCGTATGCTCGGGCGGCCCTTTGCTGCGGCGGCCGACCGGGTTGTTTGGCGCTCGATCCGGGAACGCGTTTGGGGCGATGACCTTGCCGCTGAAAGGATCGTCGCGATTGCGGCGCACCCACCGATGTTCGGGCGCGCGACACGGCCGCTGCCGGAGGCCCTTGCATCTCAGGTCGAGGCGATCAGCGATGCCGGCGCCAGCGAGACCTTGCGCCAACTGCGATCGCAATTCGGTATCGTCGGCTTTGGCAGCACCGATGGTGATCCGTTCACACAGGCCTTCGCGCAGTTGTCCTGGCGTGAATTGATCCACACGACCTACTTCGACGTCGACGATCTTGTGCGCCTGATTGCGCTTGGGTTGCATCGGCGGGGGCTGGCCGGTCTCAACACAGCCGCATGGACACTCGACCAAAAGTCCGCCGCGCGCGAAATGCTGACCGCGATCCAGAATCCCGGCGGCGCGCAAGCTGCCGACAGCGAGGCTCCAGATCGGCCGGACGATCGCGTCAGCCTCAGTGTGTTTCAAAAGACGCTCGTGTCGCTCGGCTTAGTGGTCGCAGCGCTCGGTAGCGCGATCGTGCTTACAGCGCTTTTCCTTCCGCTCACGACGGCGGCGATGATGTGGCTGGTGGGCGGGGCGAGCGTGCTCGCGCTGGCAGCCGCCCAGCCGGTTTCCCTCAAGGGGCTCACCTCGCAGCCAGATCCCGCGCGCAATTACGACGATGCCATGGCGCGGTTTCAAGCCTGGATCGACGCGCCGCCTGAAGCGATCATCCATCCCCGCTGCCATGCGTATGTGATGACCCACAACAAGCGCACGCCGGCTGCGTGCGTGTTGATCCACGGCATCTCAAACTGCCCATATTCGATGGTGGATTTCGCACCTCGCGTGCACGCAATGGGCTTGAATGTCATCGTTGTGCGGATGCCGTTCAACGGACATCTGGACAACGCGACGGACGCCTTGCGCCATTTGACCGCCGCCGAACTTGCCCGGTTTGGCGATCGCAGCGTCGATATTGCGTGCGGGCTTGGCGACCGCGTCGTTGTGCTTGGCATTTCGGCTGGTGGCGTCATCGCGGCTTGGCTGGCGCAGCACCGCGGCGATATCGATCATGCGATCCCAGCCGCACCCTCACTCGGCCTTGCCGCCCTGGGCAGTGCGATCAATCTCATCTTGATGCACTGGATGTTGGCGCTGCCGCATTTCTCGGTCTGGAAAGACCCCATCCGACGGAGCAAGGGCTACAGCCGGCCGCACTCCTATAAGCGTCAGTCGACGCGCGGCATGGGAGAAGTCATGCGCTTGGGCTGGGCGACGCTGCGCAAGGCGCGTCGCTTACGTGCGCCAGCGCGTCGGATAACGCTCGTCACGAACGGCGCTGACGTCGCGATTGACCCGTCAATGGTCCGCAATCTGGCACGGGCCTGGCGGCGCCGGGGCTCTGCGGTCGCGACATTTGAATTCGATGCCGCGCTCGACTTGCCTCACGAGTTGATCGATCCCACCGAAGAGGGCGCCGACCCGATGGTGACCTACCCGGAACTGCTCCGCCTGATCGCAAGCCACGAGTGACGGTGGGTGTCAGGGAAAAGCGTGGTTGACGGATGCCATTAAATTGCGCCGCCATAGGCGGGCCGTAATTGTCGATGTTGCGATTGTAATCGTCGTTGGCGCCGGTTTTGCCCAGGGCTTAATGCATGTCGCGTCCAATCGGATCCACGCCCCAAGGCCACAAAGCGGCCCGGGCCGTCGATGTTCGTGTTCGAAACATCGACACGAAAACGGCCTTCCCTTACCGGGCTTCGTGAACAGCCCAGGGGCTGTCTGCTGGCTGTCGCGTAAATGGGCTCCCCGTTGCAGTCGAACTGCCACGGGAAGCCCAAGCCACCCGAGATCAGAAGATCAGATCAAGCGAGGAGGCATCTGCTGGCGTCAGCCCGATGAGTTCGATTTCGAAATCGGCCG
>CAZOGY010000037.1:0-27119 GCA_964579305.1 uncultured Hyphomicrobiaceae bacterium | reverse complement strand
CCCGTGAGCGCAACAGAGCTAAAGCGAGGCGCATTTCATGCGACACGCTTTAGCACCGTCAATCGCGGTCTTTGATGTAGCCGTACTCTTTGAGCTGCATAACGCCGCGATTGACCTCGGCGCCAAGGATTATAATCACCGCCGTCACCTGGAAAAAAATCAAAGCGACCATAAGTTGCGACAGCCCGGCATAAAACCGCGTGTAATCGGAAAACGACAGATAGTACGAGTAAAGTCCCGCCGCAGAGAGCCATAAGACGACGGACACTATGACGCCAGGAACGACCTCGGCAAGCGCGCGTCTGCCTGCAGCCAGCCACAGGTGAAACGCGGTCAAAAGCGCCCCGATGGCAGCGGCGGCCCCGACATAGCGCGCGAGAAAACCCCACCAATTGCTGTCGTGAATGTGCTTGAGCCAAGTGGGTTCAAATTCTTTGGCAATGGTCGGCGCCACAAGCAGAAGCCAGGTGATGAACAAGCTTGCGATGGCGTTGGCGACGACGAAGCAGGCCGAAATCAGAAGGCACAAAATATACGGCCGCGTCTCAGGCGCGCGATAAGCGTGGTTCAGCGCGTTGCGCAGCGTTTCAATGCCCATGGTGGCGAAAAATAGAGCAACACCGGCACCGATCGTCAAAAGGTCATAACGCTGCGTGCCCATGATGGCGTTGACCTGCGGGGCCAGCGTCTCCGCAACCGGGCCCGGCAGAACCTCAAAAAGCTGCACAATGGCCTGGTCGGCCAGATCACGGCCGCCAACGACACCCGCCAGCGCCCCCACGAAAATGCAGAACGGAAAGAGCGCAAGCAGGAACGAGAACGCCACCGACCCGGCCATCGTGAAGCCGCTGTCCCGATACGTGCGGTAAAGCGCGCTGAGCAGGTTGTCGGGCCTTGCGGTTTCATATGCGGACGCAAGCATACCCGATTGCGGCACCATGCCAGGGCCAACAGGCATGACGGCTGGTGGTTCGCCCGGCTCGTCCTGACGCCGTTCATCGTTCTGGTCGTCGCGATCCATGCTTTGCGTCGGTCTCCATTCAGTGCGTTACGGATGCGGCGTGTGTTCCCGGACGAATGGGTCCGCTCTGGCTGCTCTGCTTCCAGCGATGAAAGCACACACCCCATGCATATGCTGGTCAAAGTCTAGGCGCTCAAGGCCGCCGCCTACAACCCGGCGTCACCAAGCGGCAACACGCAGTGTGCTCACGAACGCCTTTTGCCGCATGGATGCGGTAGCGCAGTCGGCGACAGTGGCGAAATGCTGTCGCGTCGTTAAGGTTTTTCGCGTTTTATAATCGGGATTAGGAATGCTTTGGCGCGTATTTTGATAAGCGCCGCGCGAACTGGGGATGGCATGACAACGAACGGCAACAGCTCGACCGGCGAATTCGATAGCCTCGCAGCGCTGCGCAGCCGGCTTGAAATCGAGCTGGCAGGCCAAGCCGGTTGGGCCGAATTTCTGGCGACCGGTGTCGTGTCCGATGTCCTGTCGTCCCATCCAAGCTTCCAGGCATGGCGCCACGTCAGTGGGGCAATGGCGGCGTTAACGGGGGCTTCGGTCGCGGACGAAGCCCGGCGCCGGCGCGCACGCCGCGCCAGTCTGCAATCGCAAGCAGCCGGCGTGACCATCCGCGAGGCCGCCGTTGCTGTTCTTGCACCTGGCAACGGGCCGGAGGCGGCGCAACGGGCCGACCGGGCGCCCGACGCGAGCACGCAACCTGGCTTGGACGGCGATGATCTCACCAAGGTCCGCGGCATCACCCGCGCGTTGGCCGGACGTCTCAATGAAATCGGGATCAAATCGTATGAACAGATCGCGGGTTGGGACAGCGCCACGATCGATCAAGTGGCCGCCCGGTTGGATTTGGGCCGGCGCATCGTTCGTGAAAGCTGGGTTGCCCAAGCCGAGCTGCTGGTACAGGACGCCGCTGCGCGGTCCACGGTCGACCAATCGGGCGCGGATCAGCCCACGAACCACAGCATCGACGCCGATGTTGATGCCCAAGCTCAATCTCAAGCGCGCGATCCGCAGACAGGTCCCGCTGCTGGCGGACAGGGCCATCAAGACGAAGTCGTCGGTACGGCCCAACAAGCCGGCGACGAAGCGCATCATGAGGGTGAAGGCGACGGCGACGGCGAAATCGTCGCTGGCGATGATGCCAGCCCGGATACACCGCTCCAGTCGGTTGGCGATCCAGCCAACGACAACCGCGCTGGTGCTGGTTCCAACACCGCGACCGGCACAGGCAGCTTTACCGCGCGCTCGCTTCTGCAGGGCACAGCCGATGTGGCCATCATTGCGGCAACGCCCGTCCCGGACCCTACCGCGCGCATGCCGGCGACGTCGGACCAAAACGCGTCCGAGCATGCCGAACAGCCCCAACCGGATGACACGACGGCACGGATATCACCGGATCCAACCTCGCCGGAACAACCGGCAAGGCAGGTTCGTGTATTGCCACGCCCGCTGCCACGCCCACTGCGGCGCAGATCGCTCCTGCAGGAGCTTGAGGGGACCGAGGCTGACCCCGTCTCGGACCTGTTGGATATTCGCGGCATCACGCCGGAACTCAAGCGCCGCCTGCGCGGCCATGGCATTGTCACGGTCGATGATGTGGCAAGACTCAGGGCCGCGGACGTGCATCGGCTGGAAGCACAGCTTGGTCCCGCAGCCCGGATTGCCAAAGACAACTGGATAGAACAGGCGACTGTGCTCGCCGCCGGTGGCGAGACGGCGTTCAAGCGTCTGCGCGCACAAGGCGTCGTCGATGCGCTGGTGTCGCCGCCGCGTTCCAATCTGCCGTGGCTTCCGCGTTTGCGCATTACGGAGTTGCGTACGCTGGTCGAGGGTGCAGCAACCCTGTCTGCGAAAACCGGCGAAACCGACGAACCGGAACCAGCAGGCAAACCGGACGCGGCCAAAGCACCCGATTTTGCTGCCGTGCGGCCGGGCCACCCCAGTCCGGACACCAGTCGCGGCCCCGTTCGCGGCCCCACTCGTGGCTCAAGCCTCGCTGCTCAGATCGAAGCCGCCGCCAGAAGCGCTGAAAACGAGCTGCGCGCCGGAGGCGATCGCCTGAGCGATAGTCTCGCCGCACGGATCAGGCGGCTGCAAGCCGAGGTCGACGCCGCGCGGCTTGATGGTGACGACGCATACGGAGCGGTGCCAGAGGCCTCCACTGCGGATGCGAAGCCGCCGGAGCCATCGCCGCGCAAATCCGAACCGCCATTGGCTGTGCTTGAGTGGGCACGCAAGGCGGCTAGCCCGGTGAGCGGCGCGGCGGAACTTGAACTGCGCAATCCTCACGATGTCGCAGGTGCCGGCAACACGGCTGAGGTGCTGCCAGAGGCGCCGATCGCGGTCTTCGATGACGCAGGTGCGGACACTGTCGACGATACCGTCGTGCGCATTGTTCAGCGCCGGCCCGAACCAGGCCATGCACCAGCACCGCTGCCGCCAACACCGACGCCGGCCGCAACAAGCGATCAGCCGCGGCGGCACACGCACGCGGTCGAGCAGACTGGGCAAGTGGGCCGCTCGGGGCAAGCGGCCGACACAAACGAGATTGCAGCGCAACAGACCGCGCCGGCCGATGTGCTGGATTTTGCACGATCCGGGCAGACCTTGCTCGATGTGGATCTGGAAGCGTCAGTCGAGATCCGCCCTGCAAGCCGGTCGCGTGGCGCGGCACCCAGCGAGGACCAATCCGTCGATACCAGTGCAAACGCTTCTGGCGAGGACGAGGTGGCCGGACAGAGTGGCAAGGCAGCGCTGCCGGCGCGTTATGTGCTTGAGAATGAACCGGGCCTTGAGCCCGGCGCCGTCGCCCGCCGGTTACGCGGCCAACGTCCGCAAGACGGTGTCGAGCCCGGCAACGAGACCACGCGCTACATTGCACAACCCCAGGAAGCGTCGGTTCAAATCATTACGCCGGGCGACCGTAAGCGGCCGCCACAAGCGCTCGACGCCGAGGCGGATGAGGCAGACGGCGAGAACGAAAACAGCCGTACGTTTCTCAAGGCTTTGACCGGCGATTGATTGGCTGATTGCACCGGATAAGGCGCCCGTCCTCAGCCAGGCGCGGCGTCGCCGACACATTTTCGCCGCCGCGGGCTTGGGCCATAGCTGTTCACGGCAGGACGTGCGGCAATCCAACAGCATGCGGCAGATGCCCACGGTGCCGCTGTGCAGTTGGCGCTGCGGGTTTCGCGCACTATGCTGCGTTGCAATACGCAGGCGCCGTGTCGGCCCAACGTCGATGTCGCTTGCGCAGCGGCCGCTGGTGAGAATGCAGCGGTCAAACACTCAGGAGCGATGCCCATCATGTCACTAAGCTTGCAGACCCCGGCTCAGGATCTCTCCAACGTCGCAGCGGACGAACTGTTTGCCGAATGCGGTGATGTCGTCAGTGCAGCCGACAGGGTCTTGCAGGCAGCCCGCGCAGCCACACGACGCGCGCGCGAGCAGCATGATGGCGACTTAACCCCGATCCAGCATATGGCCCATGGGCTGGCTTGGCTGGCCACCTATGTTGAGGCGCTCCGCCAGCTTGACCAATGGGGCCAGCGGCTGCAGGCGGATGGCCGCTTTGGCCGAATTGAGCGTCTGATCCTGGTCGCGGGATTTGGCGAATACGCGGCTCAAATCGTCGGTGGCATTCCCATGAGCCAGGGCGAAACGGTGCGGCCGATGGACCTTGGTGTGCCCACCGAACCCGTGCGCGCGCTCCAGGACGCAAGCGAAACCTTCGTCGCCCAGGGCACATCGGAGCCGCTGCGCGCTGAGCTCGGCGCCCTGATCGCTGAGCAACAGGGCGCGACGTCATTCGGCGACGCAGGCCTCGATGAAACCCACGCTGCGATCCAGGAGGAAATGCGCCGGTTCTGTCAGACCGAGGTCGTCCCACACGCTCACGAATGGCATTTGCAGAACGCCTACATCCCGCTTGAGACAATCGCGCAATTGGCCGAACTCGGCGTCTTCGGCGTCTCGATGCCGGAGGAATTCGGCGGCATGGGCCTCGGCAAGGAAGCGATGTGCATTGTCTCTGAGGAATTGTCGCGCGGCTACATTGGCGTCGGTTCGCTTGGAACCCGCTCGGAAATCGCGGGCGAATTGATCCTCGCTAACGGCACTGATGCGCAAAAACAAACATACCTGCCAAAGATCGCATCAGGCGAAATCCTGCCAACCGCGGTGTTCACGGAGCCAAACACCGGGTCCGACCTTGCGTCGCTGAAGACGCGCGCTGAGAAACACGGCGACGCCTACCGCATTACGGGCCAGAAGACCTGGATCACACATCCTGTGCGCGCCGATCTGATGACGGTGCTGGCCCGAACCAATCCCGATGAGCCTGGCTACCGCGGACTTTCGATGTTTCTCGTTGAAAAGCCGCGCGGTTGTGATGAAGACCCGTTCCCGCATCCGCAAATGACCGGCGGTGAGATCGAGGTGCTCGGCTATCGCGGCATGAAAGAATACGACATCTCGTTTGATGGCCTCGAAGTGCCTGAAACCCAGCTTCTTGGCGGCGCTGAAGGCCAGGGTTTTAAGCAGTTGATGGCCACATTTGAGCCAGCCCGCATCCAGACGGCTGCCCGTGCGGTTGGTGTTGCGCAAAATGCGATGGACCTCGCACTGGGCTATGCGCTCGACCGCAATCAGTTCGGCCAGGCGATCTACAGCTTCCCACGCGTGCGCAACAAAATCGTCATGATGGCGGTCGAGACGATGATCGCGCGCCAGATCACGATCTTTGCGGCACGTGAGAAGGATCAGGAGCGCCGCTGCGATCTCGAAGCCGGCATGGCCAAACTGCTCGCCGCCCGGGTTGCCTGGGCCGCCGCTGACAACGCACTTCAGGTCCACGGTGGCAACGGCTTTGCGCTGGAATACCCGATCAGCCGCGTGCTGTGCGATGCGCGCATTCTCAACATCTTTGAAGGCGCCGCTGAGATCCAGGCCCAGGTGATTGCCCGCCGCTTGCTTGAAGGCGGTAATTGACGCCCGGTTGCGCGGGCCTCGGGGGAAGGAAAACGGGGCGTTGATCCAGCGCCGCGCCCCGTCGAACCTGAAACAAGCGCGGCTCAGAAATGGCCCGCACGGTTGCGGTCGTCTGCTTTACCGCAGCACGCCCATCAATGTTCGCGTTCCAGGATCGCGCGGACCGCATCAGCGCACGGGCGGACGTTCCCGATCATCATTTCATCGCTTGACGCGAGGATCGGACGATTGATCTCGATGACTTCGTCGAGGATTTCTCCGAACTCCGTCGGCGAGACCGATCGCTGTGGCGACGTGACGTCGTACTGCGAACCCATCATGTAGAGCAACTGGCCGCGCGCATCGAAGATCGGGAACACAAACACCAGGTTCCGGAACTTGGAGCCATCGCGGCGGTAATTGGTGATCGACACCAGCGCTTCGCGTTGCTCCGCAATGCTCCGGCGCAGTTCTTCAATGGAATCGCGTTCCGATGCCGGTCCCTGCATGAACCGACAGTTGCGGCCAAGAACGTCCTCGCGCGCATAACCGGTCAGGCGCACGAACGCATCGTTCACCATCACCAGCGGGAAATCTTCAAACGCCGGTGACGCAAGTGAAAGCGCGATCGGCGAGTCCCGCAAAAATCGGTTCAGCGTTTTGGAGGCAATGACCACGCCGTGTCCTTGTCGGCTTCGACGTCTCAACCGCGCACAAAGCTGCGTCTGAGGCTGTCTGACATCCGAAAGGTAGGATGCGTTTGTGCAATTGCGAATTAGCGGATGGTCTCGCTTAGACTAAGAGACCGACGGCCGGCTTATGTCCGAAAACGAAATTATGCGGTGGCGCGGAGGGCCTGTTCGAGGTCACTAATCAAGTCCGCCACCGGCTCAAGCCCGATGGAAAAGCGCAGCAGATCATCAGGGCAAGGTGTGCCCGCCCCTTCGATGCTCGCGCGATGTTCAACAAGCGTTTCAACCCCGCCCAGCGACGTCGCGCGCTTGATCAGTTTCAGGTGGGCCGCCACGGCAAGGGCCGCATCCACGCCTCCCGCAAAGCGCAGTGACACCATGCCTCCGAACCCGCCGGTCATTTGGCGGCAGGCCAAAGCGTGCTGCGGATGGCTTTCCAGCCCAGGATACAAAACGGCCGCCACGCCAGCGGTTTTCTCAAAATGCCGTGCCACGGTCAGCGCGGATGCGGATTGCCGCTCAACCCTCACGAACAGCGTCCGCATGCCGCGCAAGAGGAGTGCCGCTTCAAACGGCCCGACGATCGCACCATGATCTCCGCGCACCTTGAGGGCCGGTGCGAGGAGCGGATGCCCAGCGTCCTTGAATGTGAGCGAGCCGGCTAAAACGTCGGAATGACCGTTCAGATACTTGGTCGCCGAGTGCATGACGACATCCGCGCCAAGCGCCAACGGTTGGGTCAGGACCGGTGTCGCAGCCGTCGAGTCTACGGCAAGCGTCGCGCCGGCCGTCCGGGCGATCTCGGCGATGGCCGCGATATCGCTCAACTGCCAGAGCGGGTTGGACGGCGTTTCGATCCAGATCAGACGTGTTTGACCGGGCCGCATGGCATCGGCGACCGCCTCGGTGCGCGCTCCGTCGACAAAGCTCACCGTCAGGCCATGCGATGATGCGTCGGTCTCAAGCCACTTGCGCAAGCCCCAATACATGACGGTCGGGGCGATCACGTGTGCCGGCCGTGGCAGGGCCAGAAAAAGTGAGACCGCCGCCGCCATGCCGGAACCAAACAAAAGCGTCTCGGCCCCCGACTCAAGGCGCGTGATCACGGCTTCGGCAGCTTGCGTGGTCGGGCTATGTGGGCGCGCATAGACGTACCCAAGCGGATAGCTTGTGTCCGCAGCACGCTCATAGGTTGTCGAAACGTGGATGGGCGGGATCAACGCGCCCGTTTGTGCGTCAACGGCGCCCATGGCCTGAACGCAATCGGTTTCGCGGCTGCGCGATTTGCGGTGATCGCCATCCATGGCATCGAGTTCCTTCGGACTGGAGTGCAACGTCAAGCGGGCGAACCGGCACCGCGATGGTAGGGATGTCCGGCCAGGATCGTCACCGCCCGATAGAGCTGTTCAGAAAGCATCACACGAGCCAGTCCGTGCGGATAAGTCATTTGGCCAAGCGACAAGGTCTGGCAGCCTGCCGCTTTGAGCAGCGCTGCATCAAATCCGTCAGCGCCGCCGATCAGGAACGCCCAATTGGAAGCACCGTCGTCGCGCGCTTGGCCGAGTTGCGCGGCAAACGCCTCGCTCGTTACCTGTCGGCCGGTTTCGGTCAGGCAAATCACGCGTTGCGCTTGGCCCGCGGCGGCCAACAGACGTTCTGTCTCATCGCGCTTGCGATCTTCCGACCGCGGTGCGCGCGAATCCGCAAGTTCGGAAAGCTTCAAGCGGCCGAAGCCCAGAGCCCGGCCGCTTGCCTCAAAGCGACTTGCATACCGATCGTGCAGCTCGCGCTCAGGTCCGGCTTTGAGACGGCCAACAGCGATGATCGCAATATCCAAAACGCCTGAACCGCCATGTGCCTGCGCAAAGCATGAACGCACGGATCGCACGCCGATGACCGCGGCAACACGCGCCAGCCAGCCACAGCTCTCTCGTGTACCCTATGCGATCAGTGAGTTGGCTCATCCGTCGGCCGGTCCTCAGACCACAACTTTTCCAAGTTGTAGAAATCGCGGACTTCGGGGCGGAAGACGTGCACAATGATATCGCCCGCGTCGACCAGGACCCAGTCGCAGTTTTCCTGGCCCTCGACACGGGCGTTCACGAGCCCGCCATCCTTGAGCTTCTTCTGCAACTGATCCGCGATCGCGCCCACGTGACGTTGTGAGCGGCCGGATGTTATGATCATGTAATCGCCAACCGACGACCGACCTTTGATGTCGATGACGACGGTATCTTCCGCCTTTGCATCCTCCAAACAGGCAAGGATGTGATCGCGGAGTTCCGAGCTGCCGGTCTCAGCCGACACCATCTCGGCGCGGGGAGCCGCGTTCGTGCGGGCCCCGATTTCGGACTGCATGTGTTGCGTTTCGTCCTTTGGCCATTGCAACCTGAGCCGGAAGCGAACCGCAAGACAGTCATGCGGCTGCAACCAACGCTTGTATAACATAGTCGCAGGTTCACCGTTCCGGCAACTGTTACCGTGCAAGCGTCGTGTCACGACTTGATGACAGCATCCACAATGCGTTGCGCTGCTGGCGACCTTGCGGGGTCATTGCGCAACGCGGTCGAGGACAAATGCGACAACCGCACCGAAAGGACGGTCCAGGCCGGCGGGCGCATCAGCGCCAAGCGCTGCGCGTATGTTTCGGGCACGAAGCTGGCACGCAAGGCCTGCGCCGCCGGGCTCGCCATCGCACGCAGCCGGAAGGTTGGCCGGTCGATCACCGCGATTGGAAATGAGGCAGCGATGTCGCGCCACTGCTGCCAGCGGTGGAAGCCGGCGAGATTATCGGCACCCATAATCCAAACAAAGCGGACAGCCGGCATCCGTCGCTTGAGGAAGGCAAGCGTTGCTGCGGTGTAGGCCGATGGCAAATCGCCTTCGAAAGCTGTTGGAACAATGTGCGGCGTGTCGAGTAGGTCGGCACACATCGCCATGCGATCGGCCTGACTGGGTAGTTCGTCATGTGATTTCAGTGGGTTGCCGGGCGTAACAATCCACCAGACTTTGTCCAGCCCGAGCCGCTTGCGCGCCGCCAATGAGATCATCCGATGGGCGTCATGCGGCGGATTGAATGATCCACCAAGCAGCCCAATGCGCTGTCCAGCCATCGCAAGCGGCGGTTTGGCACCGGTCGAGCCGAACGAGACGGGTGCGCTTTTTCGTGACACCGATCGGGGTCCAATCCTGCTGCTTGGGCCAGCATACATGCAAGAGATGAGCCGGCCGGCCAAGCGCGTACCCGGCCGGTTCAGCATGTCAGACCGGACGGGTCTGGCCGGTGCCGCGCACCACGTACTTGAAGCTTGTGAGTTGTTCGACACCCACGGGGCCGCGGGCGTGCATCTTGCCGGTCGCGATGCCGATTTCAGCGCCCATGCCAAACTCGCCACCGTCAGCAAACTGGGTCGAGGCATTGTGCATGACGATCGCTGAGTCGACCCGGCGCAAGAACGTTTCGGCGGTGCCGTAGCATTCCGTCAGGATCGCCTCGGTGTGTCCAGAGCCAAATTCTGAGATGTGAGCGATGGCCCCATCGACGCCATCAACGGTCTTGATCGCAACCACGCTATCCAAGAACTCATGTCCGAAGTCATCGTCCGTCGCCGGCACAACCCGCTCGTCGACAGCCTGAACGGCATGATCACCGCGGACTTCGCAGCGCGCTTCGACCAGCGCGCTGACAATGCGGCCGATGGTGCCCTCAGGCGCAGCCTGATCGATCAGAATGCATTCCGCAGCCCCGCACACGCCGGTCCGCCGCATCTTGGCGTTGACGATCACCGGGATTGCCTCTTCCAAATCCACCCCGCGATCGACAAACACATGGCAGATCCCCTCCAGATGGGCAAAGACCGGCACGCGCGCCTCTGCCTGGACACGGGCAACAAGGCTCTTGCCGCCACGCGGCACAATCACGTCGATCGCGCCATCAAGCCCGCTGAGCATGAGGCCCACCGCGGCCCGATCGGTGGTTGGCACCAGTTGGATGGCGGCGGCCGGCAAATCGGCATGGGCGAGGCCTGCCTGGAGACATCCCAGGATCGCGCGCGATGAATGCTGGCTATCGGACCCAGCCCGCAAGATTGCAGCGTTGCCCGATTTCAAGCACAGCCCGCCAGCATCCGCGGTCACGTTCGGCCGGCTCTCATAAATAATGCCGACGACGCCAAGCGGCGTTCGCACGCGCGAGATTTCCAGCCCGTTGGGGCGTGTCCAAGTTGCAAGTTCGGAGCCCACGGGGTCCGGCAGCAGGGCGATGTTGTCCAGAGCATCAGCGATGGCTGCAATGCGCGGCGCGGTAAGCGTCAATCGATCGATGTAAGCTTCGGTCACATCGCTACCCCGCGCAGCGGCTACGTCTCGCGCGTTTTCGGCAAGAACCGCATCGGTATTCGCGCGCAAGGCGTTCGCCGCTTCCCGCAACGCACGATCTTTCGCCTCAGCCGGCGCCGTCGCCAGACTGCGCGCCGCAGCACGCGCGCGCGTCCCCAGCCGGGCCATGAGTTCCGTCAAATCGCCAGAGCCGGCGCCGGTATCATGCCCGCCGTCGCCGATGATGTCCGCTTGCGTCATAGAAGTTAGGTCTCGTTGGATCGGTTGAGGGCCATGTCGTCGCGGTGCACGAGCGCCGTGCGTCCAGTGTAGCCCAAAATCTGGGCAATCTCGCTGGACTTACGGCCAATAATGCGAACGGCATCGTCGTGACCGTAGGCAACAAGCCCGCGTCCAAGCTCGCGACCATCGCGCGCAGTAATTCGCACGGCATCGCCGCGGTCAAATAGACCGCTCACGCCCACAACGCCAGCGGGCAGCAGGCTTTTCCCAGAAGCGAGCGCGCGCGCAGCCCCCTCATCGATGGTCAACGTGCCTTTCGGTTGGAGCTGGCCGGCAATCCAGCGTTTGCGCGCGGCGACCGGATCGGTACTGGCCAGAAACCAGGTTGCCGGCGCGCCCCCCGCAAGCCGGCGCAGTGGATGCAGGTGTCGACCGGACGTAATGGCCATATGCGTGCCAGCCGCCGTGGCCATGCGTGCAGCCTCGATTTTTGTGACCATGCCGCCGCGCGATGTTGCCGAAGCGGCCCCGCCGGCCATCGCGGCAATCTCGTCGGTGATGTCACGCACCTCGCTGATCAATTCCGCGTTCGGGTTCGCATGCGGTGGGGCCGTGTAAAGCCCGTCCACGTCCGACAGCACGATCAGGCAATCTGCGCTCATCATCGTGGCCACCCGCGCCGAGAGCCGGTCGTTGTCGCCGTAGCGTATCTCCGTCGTGGCCACAGTATCGTTCTCGTTCACCACCGGCAGCGCGCGGTGGCTCAGCAACGTGTCGATCGTGCGCCGCGCATTGAGGTAGCGCCGTCGTTCTTCGGTATCTGTGAGCGTGAGGAGGATCTGCGCCGCTGTCAGTCCGCGCTGATCGAAAAGATCCCGCCAAGCATGCCCGAGCCGGATTTGCCCGACGGCGGCGGCGGCCTGGCTTTGCTCAAGATCAAGGTCGCCGACGCCAAGTTGGATCAGGTGCCGCCCAAGCGCGATGGCACCCGACGACACCAAGATAACCTCGCGCCCGCCGTCGACGAGTTCGGCAATGTCATCCGCAAGCGCATTCAGCCACGTCGCACGGATTCGCCCAGTCGTGTGATCAACAACGAGCGCCGACCCAATCTTCACGACGATCCGCCGGGCATCGCGCCATTCACGACGTTGTGCACCCGTTTGGGGCTGCCCAGTGCCGTCCACGCTCAGCGTTCCCATTTGTCTTGCTTGTGTTGCTTGATCTGCCCGCACCAGAAGCCGGAGCTTTAGGCATCGAAGCCGCAGGGGCAAGCGGTGTGTTGAGGGAAAGGGCCAGCTAGCCCAAGTCGGGTTGCCAGCCGGCTGCGGCGCGCTCGCTGTGTTCGGCGTCTGCAGCTTCGTCGGCGCGGGTGTTGGCGATCACGTCAGCCAGGGCATAGAGCGTCGGCGTGATGCTCTGGCCGGACGCCGATGAAATCTGCATGGGAACCGTGCCGGTCAGGTCAGCCAACGCGCGTGACTTGTCAGCCGCTTCCTCGCGCGTGACGGCGTCACACTTTGAAAGGGCAATGATCTCCGGCTTGTTTTCAAGCGCCAGATCGTAGGCGATCAATTCGCCGCGCACGGTTTCATAGGCCGCCACGACATCGTCTTGCGTGACGTCGATTAGATGAAGCAGCACGCGACAGCGTTCGACGTGGCCCAGAAAGCGTGTGCCAAGCCCAGCACCTTCGTTAGCGCCTTCTATGAGCCCTGGGATATCGGCCAGCACGAAATCCGTTTCGCCAACTTTCACGACACCGAGATTGGGGTGCAATGTCGTAAACGGGTAATCGCCAATCTTTGGCTTGGCCGCTGATACGGCGGCCAGAAACGTCGATTTGCCCGCATTCGGTAAGCCGACAAGCCCCGCATCGGCAATCAGTTTCAGACGTAACCAGATCGTCAGTTCCTCGCCGGGCAGTCCCGGATTGGTCCGCCGTGGCGCTTGGTTAACCGATGATTTGAAATGCGCGTTGCCAAACCCGCCATTGCCGCCTCGTGCCAGCAGCGCGCGCTCACCAGGCGTCGTCAGGTCGGCAATCAGCGTCTCGTTGTCTTCCTCAAAGATCTGCGTGCCTGGGGGCACCTTGATCACGCAGTCATCACCGCTGCCGCCCGTCCGGTTCTTGCCCATGCCAGGCGTACCGTTTTTCGCTTTGAAGTGTTGCTGATAGCGATAATCGATCAGCGTGTTCAGATTATCTACGCACTCTGCCCACACATCGCCGCCTTTGCCGCCGTCACCCCCGTCCGGGCCGCCGAACTCGATGAATTTCTCGCGTCGGAAAGACAGGCAGCCGTCGCCGCCCTTGCCCGATTGGATATATATTTTGGCTTGATCCAGGAATTTCATTGTTTGCGCGCCTCCCATGCCGCGCGGTGCAAACGCCACGTCCGCGACGCAACCGGGCCACCCCGCGCCACGCCGGGCTCCGTGCTTGCGCCGACAAAAGCAAAACCGCAGGCACGCACGACGTGTTCCGAGGCCGGGTTGTCAGCGTGGATACCCGCTTCAATGACGCCAAGCCGCACGTCGCTTTCGAACGCCGCGTGTGTGGCCGCGCCAACGGCTTCACGCGCATACCCGTTCCGCCAGTGGTCTGGCCCAATGTAATAGCCGATCCGGAGGTGGTCATCGACTGGCCGCAATGAAAGCGCGCCGATGACCACGCCCGTTTCACGCAGCGTAATTGCCCAATGCGCGCGCAAAACGCGCGTCCCGTCCAGAACGGAACCGATAAACCGCGCAGCTTCGCCATCAGGCATCGGATGCGGCACGATCGCCATGGTCCGCGCAACGCGCTCATCGCCCAGGATTTCCTGGATCGCTGCCGCATCGTCCAGCGTGAGCGGTCGCAAAACGAGCCTCGGCGTCTCCAGTCGCTGTGTCGCAAGCGTGCAATTAGGGGCCGCCGCCGTCATGATGATATCGCCTTTGAAAAACGCGCACGCGTCAGCCGCGTATCGATATGGCGAACGTCGATGCCGCGTGGCCGGCAAAACGCCAGATGCGATCCAACGACCTTGAACCCGAGTTTATTCTGCACGTGCAGCGAAGCCGGATTGTCTTCGTAAACACCGCTCCTGACGACGGTATCCGGCAAATCGGCAAATAGCCTCGATAGGACGGCACGCACGGCTTCCGTCATATACCCGCGGCTCCAATACCGCTGCGCAAGCCAGTAGCCGACGTGCTCGCCACGTTCACCGCGATGGCCGCCAACGCAGCCCATCAGCCAGTCTTCTTGCGGTCGCGTCACAGCCAGCGTCCAAATCGTCGACCGTTCGCCGCGCTCGGCAACTTTTATGACAAACGCTTCGGCATCCGCGCGCGTGTAAGGCCACGGCGGCATTGCCAGCATGCGCGTGACATCCCAGTCGCACAGCCCCGCGTAGATCGCGTCCGCATCGCGCGCGCAAACCGGGCGCAGTCGCAATCGTTCCGTCAAAACCGGCGCTGCAGCAAAGTGGGGCATGACGCACCTGCCAATAGAAAACGGGGCGATGGCGGACCATCACCCCGTCTCGTGCAAACAGGCCGTGGTCGCCCGCCGCTTACTCAGCGGCCTCGAGCTTTGGTTCGACCGAGACAAACGACTTGTTGCCGGCCTTTTTCTGGAATTTCACGTGGCCTTCGACAAGCGCGAACAGCGTGTGGTCTTTGCCCATACCGACATTGGCACCCGGGTTCACCTTCGTGCCGCGTTGGCGCACGATGATGTTTCCGGGAACGACCAACTCGCCGCCGTACTTTTTTACGCCGAGGCGTTTGGATTCAGAATCGCGACCGTTGCGTGACGAGCCGCCTGCCTTTTTGTGTGCCATCGTCTCACGTCCTCGAAATTCGTATGATTGAAGGCGCCAGTCCCGCTTAAGCGCGTTCAGGCAGCCTGGATGTCCTTGATACGGATCTTGCTCAGATGCTGACGGTGACCGCGCTTGCGCTTGGAGTTCTGGCGACGGCGTTTCTTGAAGGCGATCACTTTGGGCCCGCGCGATTGCTCCACCAGTTCAGCAACGACCTTCGCGCCGCTGATCGTCGGCGCGCCGAGCGTGACGTTATCGCCATCGCCGATCATCAGTACGTCAGCGAATTCCAGATCGGCGCCGGCCTCGCCAGGCAGCCGTTCAATCTCAAGGACGTCGTCCTTGGAAACGCGGTATTGTTTGCCGCCCGTTTTGATAACAGCGTACATAGTTATGTCCTTGTCTGCCGCGATCGTCGGCGCCGCGCTCGCTAAGACGAGCGACGGACTTCGTCAAGCGTCGGGCCCAGCCGCGGGCGACACTCTCAGCAGCGGGGCGACATGGTGTCGGCGCCCAGATGCCGGTAAGCCTGGATCAGCGGGGAAACCCCGATGTCGGGAAGCGGCCTGTATGATGGACAAGGCCGGATTTGTCAACGAAAGAGGCGATTGCCGTGCCACACTCCGAACACGCCGGCCTGCCCGAGATCCCGGTCATCAAGACGGGCGCGGATTTTCCGCTTGCCACGTTGCTGGCCGCCCCGCAGCGCGCACAACGGCTGATGGACATGGCCACGAAAGGCGTGCCCGGAACGGCCCTTGGTCTTCTGGACCGGATATCGCGACACTGGCTGGTCAAAACCGAGAATCCCAAACTTGCCGAAATCGACGCGATCGCGCGCGAGCTGGGCCGGCCTGGCGCCTATTTCCTGAGCGTGAACTATGAGTGGGGGTGCACCACAAGCGTAAGGCCCGCCCCCGATGGACGTGGGGCACAACTGGTGCGTGTGCTGGACTGGCGCACACCGGGCCTTGGGGCTCATGTCGTTGCGGCTGACGTTGCCGGTCCATCCGGCCGCTTCGTGTCATTGACTTGGCCCGGCTATACCGGCGTTCTGCAAGCCCTCGCGCCCGGCCGTTTTGCTGCGGCGTTAAACCAGGCGCCGATGCCGCGGGCCGGCGGCGGGCTCTACCCAATTGACTGGTTTGCCAACAAAGTCCGGGTCTGGAGTTTGACCCACGACACCGCCAGTCACCTTTTGCGCCAGGTTTTTGAAGAGGCACCGGACTACGAAACCGCACGTCGAATGTTGATTGAGGTCCCCATTGCAAGCCCCGCGATCTTTGCATTGGCCGGATTGGAGCCATCGCAGACGGTGATCGTGGAGCGGCGCGAGACTGAAGCGCGGGTCCACGAAGGCGCCAACGCGGCGGCCAACGTCTGGCGCACGCCTGACTGGCACGGCCGCGCCCGGGGCCACGCCAACACCGAACGTGTCTGCCAACTGGAGGAGGCGGTTCTGGCCGGCGACACGGACATGGCATGGCTCCATCCGCCGGTTCTCAATCCGCTGACGCGCCTTGCGATGGTGGCAAATGCCAAAAAGGGCGCGCTGACCGCCCAGGGGGTCGAGGCCCAGAAGGCCGCCACATCGGTGCTCGCTTTGACGTCGCTTGAGCCCGGCCCAGGCGTGGTTCGCGCGGTCGATGCAACGCATCCCGCTTGACGGTTTGCTGCCGCGATCATAAATTTCTGTCATGACAGAAAAAGCTGAAACAACAATTCGCATGCCCGGCGCCGTCGAGCGGTTCGTCGTGCATTGGGGCGAGATGGGCACCACGTGGGGCGTCAACCGCTCAGTCAGTCAGATCCACGCGCTGCTTTATTTGTCAGAGCGGCCTTTGACCGCCGACGATATTGCGGAGCGATTGTCGATGGCGCGCTCGAACGTGTCGACGTCGCTGAAGGAACTGATCGGCTGGAATCTTGTGCGCCGGGTCCATGTCATGGGCGATCGCCGCGACCATTTTGAAGCCGAAGCTGATCTTTACGAAATGGTCCGCCGCATCGCGGAAGGCCGCAAGGCCCGTGAGATCGACCCGACCTTAGCCGCTTTGCGCATTTGCGTTTCAGAAGCCGACGAAGACAAGCAGATTGCCGCCGCCCCCCGCGCGCGCTTACGCGAAATGCTGGATTTTCTGGAGACGGTCGATCGCTCGTTTAGCGAGCTTGTGCGACTACCCGGTCCGACACTGATGCGCCTTGCCAAGATGGGCGGCGCGGTTGCACGTCTCGCGGGTGACCGCGCGGCACCAGACCGCGCCAACGCCAAGCACCAATAAGCGAAATCGCGTTCCGTCGACCTTGCGCTTGCCAGGAGCGCGCGTTATAGCCCCGGCTTCGCGCGCCAGCGCCGTGCAGGAGAGGTGGCTGAGTGGTCGAAAGCACCGCACTCGAAATGCGGCATACGGGCAACCGTATCGAGGGTTCGAATCCCTCCCTCTCCGCCATTTTTGATCTCACGCGCTGAGGGCGCTCCGATGGGGCGGCGTAAAGCGCCGGGTCGCGTTGCTCCCTGGGGCTTGGCGCCAGAGACGAGTTCGCAGGTGACACCCTCTCCGCCAGGTCGCCGTTTTGTTGCACGCAAAAACGATTTTCGTAGAACGCTCTGTGTTTTGAGCCGCCGCTCGCTAATCCGCGAACGGCGACAACGGACAAAGTGTATTGGTGCTTCGTTCCGCAGGGAGAAGGACCAGCAAGACGCCCCCCATAGACAACGTCACAACAACATTCGCTCCCGACAGTACCAAGACCGTCTTCAGGTCCGCGGCTGGTCGTCTATCACGCGGCTGAATATCGTCGCCATCAAGAGCGGGACCCGGCCGCCGAGACTTTGACTTCGGTCTCCGGGTTCAGGTCCTCGTTTGGGTCCGTAAGTGCTCCAGCGGGAAAGACAACGCTTAACGGCTCTCCAGCGATCCCCAGGCAAAGATCGTGATTGTTGTCGTTGTCGTTGAGGTCCGCGATCGCAATCGGCCTGACGGTTTCCAAGCCGCCGTCTGGTTTGCGGACCGTGACGCGGTAAAGCTTGCGTTCCTTGTCATCGATTTCGGCGCCGCCGGGTTTGGTGATACCGCCCGTCCAGGTGACGCGGACAACGTTCTTGACGCCGTCGCTGGGGCAGTTTCCGCCGGTGCCAAGATGCCAGTTTTCGCGCGGCACGATTTCCGACAGGATCATGGTCGGTCCAGCTTCAAGCGGGATCACTTCGACTTGCGCACCCTTAAAATTCACTGCGCCGTCGAGCGACTTCACGTCACCGATGATTTCGACCGTTGCTGGTTGATCGTCACGGGAGCCGTACTCTCCAATCACGAGCACGGTCCGCTTCTCGCCGGCTTCGTCGGCTGGCCGGAGCGTGACGCAACCGACCCGGCCGATTTTTCCTGATGCGGTTTTGACCAGAAAATCTCCCACGTCGAGCGTGTTGTTATCGATCTCGGTTGAGAAGATCACCGGCATACCGTCACTTCCTTTAAAGCCACGACACGCCAAAACCGTCCGAAACCGAATGCGTCGCGAGTTATCGAGGCCGAAAAACGCTGAAAGTAATTCTCCTTGCCCCTCGCGCTTTTCGGCCGAGGCGGGCGATAACACAAACGCCAGCAAAGCGAATAAGGTCACGACACGTTTCATGAGGGCGCTCCGTTTCATGAAGATTTGCAAACGTAGTGAAGACATGACTTGAGATTCAGCCGCTCAGGTGGTCGCGGCGAGGGCGAGCGTGGACGCTTTCAGAACGGACAAGAACTGCGCCAGATCTTCAGGCGCCATACCTGACATTTTCGCGTGACAGCTTGTCTGTTCAACAAATTGGGCAACGTGCTCCGGTGGCGGATCATTGCGCGGCAGATAGGTCCGCAAGACATCCGCCAACAACGCTTGTTTAGCGCTGCCTGCCCGGCGGATTGCAGCGATCGAGGATTCGCCCATCCCTATTTCAAAGTCAGCGGCATCTGGCATCGCTTGAATGATTGTGTAGGTCGGCCAAACCCCGACCCGGAAATAGGCATCCAGTTGGGCAGCAAGGTTGCGCTCTGTCGCAAATTCCGCGCGAAGATCTTGGCAAACACGGTCTGCAATCAAGTCGATCGCGGCGGCCATGACGCCGTCTTTGTCACCAAAGCGGTCATACAGCGTCTGCCGCGACACCCCGGTCGCGCCGGCAACATGTGCCATCGTTGTCCGCTTCATACCGTACCGTGTCACCACAGCAACGACAGTGTCGAGGATGTGCGCGTCTGCTGGTTCCATGCTCGCCTACTTGTGCGGACCAACAGCTTGCTTCAAGCCGGACAACTTGACAAACACTATCTACTTGTCAGACACCTACGAACGACGCTCGAATGCAGCGCTGCGGCAACGCGCGCCCCGCGAAACGCCGAGTTTGCAAGAGGTTCAGGTTGAAATGCGCATGTCGTTGCCGCCGCGCGATCCGTTTGTCCGGGTAGAAACCCCATCGTTGGCCAAAGCAAGCAAAGGCCGCCGGATCCACTTTGGATATCTGGCCGGTCTCTTGGCGGCTGTGGCCAGTCTCACCAGCGGCTGCGTGACGGTTGGTGTCGAGGGCGCCAATATTACAAAAGATAAGGTGGTTTATCAGGCCAACATCGAGGCTGCCGGAAAAGGTGACCCTGTCGCTCAGTACAAAGTTGGTGACGCGTTATGCTGCTCGATTAATGAAAGGGCCGTGTTTTATAACACTCAGGAAGCCGTGCGCTGGCTTTGCTTGTCCTCACGACAGGGGCACGGCCCCGCGATGTTGAAGGTCGGACGAATACTTTCGGGAGACGTTGTCGATGGGTTTCGCGTTGCGCGCCGCGCCGCCCATGGCGTTTTGGGAACGACGACGAATTTACCCCTCGCTTACGGTTGGCTCCGCGCTGCTGAGCGTAACGGTGTGCCCAAAGCCAGCGATCGTGCCAACGCCGTTTGGGCCAAGATGTCTGTTCAAGAGCGCATCGCTTCCAAGGAATTCGAGGGCCCATCGCAACCAAGCGCCTGCACGTGGGAAGAAGCTGGCCTGACTAAAAAGGCGTAACATCCCTATCCGGAGTTTCCACCCGTCCCTATTCGGTTCAAACGAAACATTCTTCTTTCGTGACCCAAACACAGAGACCGACCATGCAAACGACGATCCGCACCTGCGCCTGGGCGCTTCTTCTTCTCGTCTTTTTGGTCACTTCCGCATTTTCACAGGACAAGCGGCCGAATATTCTCGTCGTGCTGTTCGATGACGTCGGCTTTTCCGGTTTCGGCGCCTACGGCAGCAACGTTCGAACGCCCGCCATCGACGCGCTGGCGAAGCGGGGCACTATCTTCTCGCGCTATTATACGTCTCCGTTTTGCGGACCGAGCCGCGCCATGCTGATGACCGGGATGGACAATCATCAGGTCGGAATGGGCACGCTCGTGGAAACCGTAACGCCTGAGATGAGTGCGTCTCCTGGCTATTCCATGATTTGGAAAAAGGATCAGGCGACGATCGCGAGCGCCCTATCGAAGGCGGGCTACCGAACCTATGTGACCGGGAAATGGGGCATTGGCGCCAAGGGCAAGAACCTGCCAAACCGGTTCGGGTTCGACCGTTCCTACGTGATGGATTCCACGGGGGGCAGCAACTACGACCACACCCACTACCTGCCGGGTTATCCGGAAGTGTCCTGGTACGAGGACGGCAAGCCTATCCGGTTGCCCGAGGATTTTTATTCCTCCCGCAATCTCGTCGATCAGATGATCAAATACATCGATGAGGGTGAGGCGGATAAACCGTTCTTCGGTTTCCTATCGCTCCAGGCCGTGCACATTCCGGTGCAAGCGCCGAGCGAGTTCATCGACCGCTACGATGGCGCCTTCGCTGCCGGATGGGACGTGATGCGCAAGCAGCGACTGCAGCGCTTGATCGAACTTGGTCTTGTGCCGGCCTCAACAAAGTTAGCACCGGTCCACTCCGACCATCGCGCCTGGGACGACCTTACAGCGAAAGAGAAGGCGGTCGCGGCGCGCGCGATGCAGGTTAATGCCGGAATGATGGAGGCCGCCGACTACCATATAGGCCGTTTTCTGGATCATCTAAGATCGACCGGTCAATTGGATAACACCATTGTTGTTATCACCTCAGACAACGGCGCTGAATCTGGTGTGACATCGTTTGATGGATTTGTTCCTAACCTTCTTTTGAGCGCCATACACCGTCTGGAGGGATTTGATACGTCGCCAAATAATATGGGATTGCCCGGTAGCTTGACCGCGATTGGTCCGGAGTGGGCTTCCGTTGAGGCGGCGCCGTTCAATCTCTACAAATTCTATTCCAGCGAGGGTGGGCTGCGCGTTCCGCTGGTGATCGCCGGCCCTGGCATCACGGCCACCGGGGTCCAACACGCCCCAGTCCACGTCGCCGATCTGAAGCCAACGCTGCTCGACGCAGCCGGTGTCAATTATAATGCAGATCAACTCTACGGGCGGAGCATCCTGCCCGTGCTTGCCGGTCAAGCGACTGAGGGGAGCGCCAAGACCCGTAGTTTTGGTGTCGAAGTCAGCGGCAACGCTGCGCTCTATCGCGGCAATTGGAAACTCGTGCGGACAGCGTTGCCGCGGGGCGATTTCACCTGGCGGCTTTTTGATGTTTCCAAAGATCCCGGTGAAACCACCGATCTGGCGGATCAAAACCCGGATTTGTTCAAAGAGCTGCGCGCTGAATATCAAACCTACGCGGAAAAGGTCGGCGTATTTGAAGTTGGCCGCGAGGACTACGCGCAAAAGCAGCTGTTCGCCAACCTGCTGGAGCGGTCGATCAACACATACTGGCCGTACTTGGCCGGGCTCGCGCTGGTCCTTCTCTTGGGCCTTTATGGCTTATTCCGCCTCGTGCGAATGGCTTTTCCCCGCCCAGCCCATTGAGCCTGGCCCACTGACCTCACCCTTTGGAAATCCACACGGGCTCGCAGGCATGGGCCAAAAGCGTCAACTTGGAGAGATGTCATGAACTGGCTCATCATAACCCTCGTCGTCCTGGCCGTATTGGCCCTCCTCACGTATCTCTACCTGCCCGCGTTCTTGCGCTTCCTGGGCATACATCGCCATTACACTATCCCTGAGTTTGACATGAAGGGACGGCGGGCGCTGGTCATTTGCACCAATCATGACCGGATGGACCCCACGAAGAGAAAGACAGGCGCTTTCGGGTCCGAGTTCACCGTGCCCTACTACGCGTTTGTGAACGCGGGCATGGACGTGGACCTCGCCTCGCCGAAGGGGGGCGTCATTCCGATCCAGCCCTGGTCGTGGTCCTGGCCGCTCGCAGCACACGACGACAAGCGCTTCATGGCCGACAAAAAAGCGATGCACGATTTGAAGAACTCCAAGGCCATCGCCGATCTCGACCCCAGGGATTACGACGTGATTTTCATGGCAGGCGGCTGGGGCGCAGCCTATGACCTGATGCAGAGTGAGGAGTTGGCCGATTTCGTCACCCGGGCGAATGCACAGGGCAAAATCCTCGGCTCGGTCTGTCACGGCGCCCTTGGACTGTGCAGTGCCAAAGGACTGGACGGCGAACCTCTGGTCAAGGGGCGCCGTGTAACCGGCGTAACGAATAATCAGATCAATACGTTTGGTATCGCGATCACGCCAAAACACCCTGAGGACGAATTGAAAAAGGCCGGAGCGATTTACGAATGCCAACACGCGTGGCGCGATCCCTTCGCGACCCACACCACCATCGACGGCAACCTGATCACCGGTCAAAACCAGAACAGTGGATACGAAACCGCCCATCGTATTCTTGAAAGAATGGCGACCCAGCGAAATCTCTAATCGCCGGGTCGGATCACGCACACTGGACGGAGATCAACCATGCAGACCACCCGCGCGACAGGTGTTCATTTCGGGTGGAAACCGCTGGAAAAGGCGGCGTTTGGGCTTCTGTATGGTGCGATCATGGTGCTGAGCCTGCTCATGGCCTTGGGCGAATCGCCCAAGGCTCCATTTGAGCCGGCTCTGGTGCTGTTCGGATCGGTGCTCGCCATGACGTTCGCCAAAGCATTTGCCGAGCTTTTGTCCCACGCGATCGAAACGGGTGAGCGGTTGCTGACAGCCAAGGCCTTTCAATCTGCCTGGGCGCATAGTCACCCGACGCTTACGGTCGCAAACGTGCCGACGGCGCTCTTCATTGCCGCAGGGCTCGGATGGCTGACGATGGACGCGGCAACAACCCTGTCGCAAGTGTTCTGTGTGGGGATCCTCGTCCTGCTTGGGTCACGCGTCGGATGGGTCATCAACCGGAGTTGGTGGCTGTCTATCGGGGGCGCGGTTTTTGCGGGGGGCCTTGGCTCGGCCTTGGCGTTTATGAAGTACGCGATTCATTGAAAGAGAAAGTGCTTCCCCCGCGTTATGCGCACCAGCATCGCTGCGCGGGTCCGTCGCGTTTCATGTGGCCATAAGTGTGTGTGCTTTCATGGCTTTTAATCAACCCATGAAGCTGGGAATCGTCGAATAGTAACGCGAGCTTGAATAGAAGCGACAACAACGCGAGTTCGAACATGAACGACAACGCTTTTATCCGCCGATTCCTTGGAATGACGGCCGCCAGAATCCTGGCCGCCGCCCTGATACTGGTCGGATCGAGCGCGATGGCGCAAGACAGCGGATCCGCTTCTTCGCAGAACTCAATCTGGTCCCGCCCAGCACTGTTCGATGGCCCCGGCAGTTCGAAGGAAGCGCTGCGCCAACGTGGCATCACATTGAATCTGTGGTGGTCTCAGTTCTATCAGGGCCTGGCGAAGGGCGATGGCGAGAAAGACGGGCAGTATGGCGGCAAGGCCGACATTATCGCGACATTCGATATCTCGAAGATTTTTCGGATTTGGGGTGGCCTTTCGGTCAACGTCCACCAGGAGTTCGTGTACGGCGAGGATGCGAATTTGCTGCGAGACGGGACGCTCCTTCCGGCCAACACGGCCCTCGGACTTCCCCGGCTCGGCGGCTTCGACGAAGATACCTCGATCGTCGTGACGCAGCGCTTTGGTACGCGGGCCGCGCTGAGCTTTGGCAAGTTCAACATGCTTGATTTGGCGTCACGCCGGCCATTGCAGGGCGGCGGCGGATTGGACACGTTCCAGCACTTGGGTGTCGCACTCCCCATTTCGGGCGTGACGCCGCCTTATCTTGTAGGCACCGCGCTCAGCCTCTTCACCAAGCCGGTGTCGTTCTCTCTGTTCATCTACGATCCGCGCAACGCGCAGGACTTTGACGTTGTCGCCAACCCCTTCGAAGACGCCGTGACCTACAGTTTGACGGCGACGTTGCCGACGAAGCTCAACGGATTGAACGGCAGCCACAGCGTGCGGGGCGTCTACAGCACCGACGAAGGCGTCGACCTCAACGACTTGCCGCAGTTGGCTCTTCCGCCTGAACTCCAGGATGATCTGAGTACGAAAGAAGGCTACTGGTACGCGTCCTACGCCTTCCACCAGTACCTGTGGGCGAGCCAGGCTAATCCCAGAAAGGGTTGGGGGATCTTCGGCGAGGCGGCGATTTCGGACGGCAACCCGAACCCGTTCCTCGGTCATTGGTATCTCGGCCTTGGCGGCAACAGTATTGTGCCAGGGCGCATCGAGGATCTGTGGGGCATTGTCTACTTCGACTATCGATTCAGCAAGGACCTGCGCCGGGCCGCCCGCCGTGATCTGAATTTCGCACTTGAGCCGGAGCGTGGCCTCGAGGCCTATTACAACTACGCATTGACGCCGTGGTTCAGGATTACCGGCAATGTCGAGATCGTTGAACCGGCGCTTGGCAATCGCGACACGGCGGTGTTCACAGGCCTGCGCACGAAAATGAAGTTTTGACGCGCTGCCTTCCAAAGCCAGGCCGTGCATTCGAGGGCGCCGACCCGATGGTGACCTACCCGGAACGGCTCCGCGTGATCGCCGCGCAGAGATGATCAGGGGCGTCGGCGCGCGGGTCGCGCCGAACCTGTTTGAAGCCCGGCAAATCAGAGCCAAGCCCAAAACGGGATTTCTTGTAATCTCCGACAACAGGTGGCTGTGTCCTAAAAACCCTCTTCACAAACCGCCCCTCGTCTACAAACCGGGCGAGGCAGCAAGACGTCATGCTACGCCCAGGAACTCACCGCTCAATCTGCACTGAGTTTGTTGGAGATCGCGCGAAAAGCCTCTACGGTTTCCAGCTCCCGCCAAGTCGACTCATCATTTGGATTTCCGTAGTTTCGGCTGGCCGAAAGCTTGACGATCGTCACGTCCGTTTTCGGATTGACATAAATAAATTGATTATAGACGCCAATCGCAAGGTATTCGCCATCTTTGCCTTCGGGGATCCACCACTGATAACCATAGCCGGCAACCGAATTCGATGACATGCGCCTTCCAGGTTGGAGGTGTGCGGCGTCGGGCGTGACGGACGCGCGAACCCATTCGGCTGGAACTATTTGTCGACCGCGCCAGTTCCCGTTCAAGCGATAAAGCTCTCCGAGTTTTGCGAAATCGCGAGCCGTCAAAAGAAGCCCGGCGAAGGCGACTTCGACACCGTCGGAATCGATGATCCAAGAACCGGTTTGCTCAAATCCCAGCGGGCATACGATATGCTCCGCCATATAATCTGCGATTGATTTGCCGGTCACCGCGACAAGCAGCATGCCGAGCGCTTGCGTGTCCGCAGAACTGTAGCGGTTGAAACTGCCAGCCGCGCGTTCGATGGGAACCGCGGCGGTCGCACTTGCCAATGATCCGCCAAGGGCAAAGATGCGGCCGAAGCGACTGACGTCGGAATGCCAGTCTCCGTAATCCTCGCTCCAGCGCGCGCCTGATGACATCTGCAGGATGTCCTTGATCAGCACCCCGTCGTAGCCGGAGCCTTTAAGTTTCGGCACGTATTTCGTGATCGGTTCCTGGATCGATCCAATCAGGCCGTCCCTCACGGCAATCCCGATGAGCTGCGAGACAACACTCTTCGCCAACGAAAAGGACGGCCAGACGACATCTGGCCCACCCGTCAGTCGATAGCTCTCATGGCGAATGACGCCGTCTTTCAAGATAAGCAGCGCGACCGTGTCGGTCTCATCCAGGAATTGCGACATTGGAACACGCTTGCCAGCAAAAGCGTAGTCACTGGGAAGACCAAAATCGCGTTGTTCAGGAAATGGCTCCGCCTTTGCCGGGCAGTGCATATCACGGATTGGAAAAACATCCTTGATTTGGACAAAAGCTGCGTGCTGCGGCTTGCCTTTAAATAGTGACATAACGAAGCGTAATCGCCGAATCCGCGCCTGGTTGACGTAGGCGAGAGCTGCAATTGCGATCAACCCGAGGGCAACGACGGTCAGACTAGACAAAATGCTCATGATCCGGCCTCCAATCGGTGGAATGATTAAGGTTCACGATATTCGAAAGGTCAGGCACCCATCATCACTTTGATGATGTATGACCCGTAATTGCCAGCGCTGCTTTGAGAACTGCTTTTGGATCAGTGGGTATCACGCCGATGCCGCGGTAGCTCGCGTCGCCGTAAGCAAGCGACATCAAGGTGTAGGCAAGGTCTCTGGCTTGTGACTTGTTTTTTGTAATGCCCTCGGCGATAATTTGTTTTTCAAGGGCATCCAGGACGCGCGCGTAAATACGCTGCAGCTTACTACGGATATTTTCGTCGCGGACGGCGAGGTACCATAACTCGTTCATGACAGCGTTGATGCCTTGATCTGAGAAAAGGCCGCCATTGAGAAAACCAATAAGTTGCTCTGTCGATGGCGTTTCCGCGCCGGCAATGAATGTCTGGAACTGCGCCTCGGCAAGTTCGACCACATGCGCAATCAGCGCATCGATCATATCAGAGCGATTACCCATGAAGTGCCGCACGAGCGGCCGCGGGAGGCCGGCCTCGTTGGCCACGTCGTTCAAAGTCATGGCCGCAAGACCTGTGCGATCCAGACAGCGGATCATCGCCTCAAGGATCTGCTCACTCCGCTCAGCACCTTTTGGGGGCCGTGTCATGGTACACCCTTGTTTGTCATGCCTGACAATTTATGTGCCCATGGACGTAGATTGTCAACGG
>CAZOGY010000036.1:19893-27555 GCA_964579305.1 uncultured Hyphomicrobiaceae bacterium | reverse complement strand
ACGGCGTGTGTTTGAGGCTGATGGCGCAGCCCTGCCCGAACCGCGCAGCCGGCTCGTCGCCCGCATCGATAAGCGCCTCGCTCACGCCCATCCCGCAGCCTAATGCGCGTCGCATGAAATGCGCCTCGCTTTAGCTTTGTTGCGCTCACGGGCCGTTGGCCCTCCGCTGGGGCGTGAATCCGATTGGATGCGACATGCATTAAGTGCTGGACCTCGGGGGCGATCGCTCGACGCGTCAGGCCGCAGCCCGCGCCTGTGCCGCATAATGCGCAGCCACCATATCACCGATCGCCAAAGCGCCGGTCAGGCCCGGGCTCTCGATGCCAAACAGCATGACAAGCCCATCATGGCCGTGTTGATCACGCCCATGAATTTGGAAGTCGGGGACTGCCTCTCCCTCGCGATATAGCTTTGGCCTTATCCCAGTATAATCCGGATGCAACTTATCGGCATCGAGATCGGGATAATAGCTGCGAATAAAGTCCAAGAATTGGGTGATTTTCTCCGGCTCGAACGTGTAATCGATCGTGTCGATCCACGCGATATCCGGACCGAATTTGCAGCGGCCCGCCATATCGACCGTCGCATGCAGGCCAAGCCAGGCGCCACTGGGCATCGGGTAGATATGCCGTTGGAACGGCGATTTCCCCGACAGCGCGTAATATTGGCCCTTCGCAAAGTACGTTGTCGGCGGCACATACCCGCCGGGATAGTTTAGCGTATGCGCGATGTCGGTTGCCCCAAGCCCCGCGGCATTGACCAGATACCGGCAACTGACGACGTCTTCGCCGAAAGAGACATCAAAGCCGCCATCACCTCGCGCGCGAATGGTGGTCACATTGCTCATCAACACGACCTGTCCACCACGGCTGGTGATATGGCCTTCCAGCGCAACCATCAGCCCGTGGCTGTCGACAATACCCGTCGACGGCGAGCGCATGGCCGCAACACAGCGCACCGCAGGTTCAAGTGCCGCAGCTTGCCTTGCGTCGAGCGGTTCCAGATCGTCGACGCCGTTTTTGGCCGCGTTCTCGCGAATGGCATTGAGGCGTGGCACTTGCTCGTCGTCCGTTGCCACAAGCAACTTCTCGCATCGCGCGTGCGCAACGCCGTTGTCAGCGCAAAACGCGTAAAGCTTCTGCTTGCCTGCAACGCATAGCCGCGCGCGCAAGCTTCCGGGCGGATAATAAAGGCCGGCGTGGATCACTTCGCTATTGCGCGAAGAGGTCTCTGACCCGATCAGCTCATGGCGCTCCACCACCATGACCTCGTGGCCGCTTTCCGCCAGGCTGCGTCCAACGGCCAGGCCGACCACGCCGGCTCCGATGACGATTGTTTCGATATCAACTGACATGCCCCCATTTTGCGGTCGGCTTGCGGCTTGAGCAAGCGCATTTCTCACGGACTTGTGCGTGTTCCAACTGGACAGGCGGGCTGGAACAATTTAAAAACATAAACGGAACTTCAGCGACTCAGGTTAGCCCGCAGGCATGCACAACTTTCGCTTCATCCACACCGCTGACTGGCATGTCGGTCGGGTCTTTGCCAGCTTCCCCGAAGATGTCGCGGAAGCTTTGCGACGTGCAAGGACGACCTTGCCGGATCGGATCGCTGCCATCGCGCGATCACATGGTGCTGGCCATGTGCTTGTCGCAGGCGACACCTTCGATGCACCGAATCTGGGCGACAGTGAATTGCGCGCGCTCATCGCCCGGTGGGCGGCAAACGCGGATCTGGTCTGGCACCTCATCCCCGGCAACCACGATCCCGCAGGCGCCGATGGTGTTTTGGCAAGATTGTCGGCGCTGGGCCTGCCCGATGCGGTCCAGGTGCATAGCACACCCACCCCTTGCGAAATTGCCGATCAAGTGTGGCTGTTGCCGTCGCCGGTCGAAACCGGCACGCACGGCGATCCGACCGCCTGGATGGACCATGCGGCAACGCCCGAGGGGGCGCTGCGTCTCGGGCTGGCCCACGGGCCGGTCACGCGCTTTTCCAACACGCCTGAAGAGGCCGACGATGTGATCGACCCGGCTCGCGTGCGCAGCGCTGGCTTGGCTTATCTCGCGCTGGGTGATTGGCATGGCGCGCGCCAAGTGGCGCCCGGCGTGCGCTACGCCGGCACACCAGAGCCTGAACAGTTCAAGACCAATGCCGCGGGTTTTGTCAGCGCCGTCACCGCGCGCGGCGACGTTGCAGCCACTGAAGTTGCCGACATTGCATCCGCCCGTCATCCCTGGCTCATGTGCGACGTTTGTGTGCACGCGCGCACTGCCCGGCCAATCGACGGCACAATGCCGGCCGACGACGTCACCGATCGTGATGCGGTTGCGTCGGCCGATGGTCTCGACGCCGACTTGGCTCGCCTGCGAGACGACATCGATGCGCTCGGCACCCAAGCGCCGGAGGCCATTGTTCGGGTGACGATTGCTGGCGCTGCCGGCGTCAGCGAACGCCGCGCCTTGGCTTTCTGGCGCGACCAACTTGCACCTTTGGTCCGGCATTTGGCGTGGGATACATCGCGGCTCAGCTTGCGCGCCGACCAAACGACGATCGCAGATGCGTTTGCTGCGCCGCAATTGGTGGCGGTGGCGAATGCGCTGGCCGCGCGCGCTGCGGCCGTACAGGGCAAGGCGACCGCTCCGCAACACCCCGATCACGCCACGCTCGGCCCGCCAGAAAGCGAGGATGCCCAGATCGCAGCGCTCGCGCTTGATTTGCTGTTTGCGTTTGCGTCAGACGTCGGCGCCGCGAGCCCTGCTGTGACAGAAACCGCAGCGACGTCGGAGGGCTAGGCTCATGCGTTTGACGTCACTCAGCTTGCAGAATGTCGGCATCTTCGGTGATCCCGTCGCCATTGAGACCATCGCGCCGGGCTTCAATGTCCTGTTGGCCCAAAACGAGGCCGGTAAATCGACGATCTTCCGGGCCATCGATAGCGTCTTTCGTTATCCCCACACGTCCCGCCACAAGGACATCTCAGCCCTGCAGCCGTACAGAGGGGGCGCCCCGACCATCGCGTGTGGTTTTGAAATCGGCGGCAAGTTTTGGACGCTGAAAAAGCGCTATCTCGCAGGCGCCCGCGCGCGGCTGAGCTGCGAGGATGCCGGTGCGCAACGCACGTTCGATGATCGTGACGTCGATGCCGCTCTGGCCGAACTTCTTGGCCAAGACGCTGACCGCCACCAGTTCCTGCCGCTATTGTGGATCCGCCAGACCCAGAGTTTCGATTGGCCCCAGATCCCAACTGACATGCGAAACGGGCTGACGGCGCTGTGTGCAGCCGAAACCGAAACGGCGACAGGGGGGGCTGAGCTTGCGCGGCTTGAGTCTCGCGTCACCGCCGAGTTGGGCCGCTATCTCACGGACAAAACCCAAAAGCCGCGGCGGGGCGGCCCGCTTGCGCTGGCGCTCTCAGATCTTGAGGCGGCCACCGCGGAGCACGAAACGGCCATCGCCGTCGAAGACGCCGCCCGCCGCCGCCGCGATCAAGTCAAGCAATTGCGCGCCGCGCTGGCACGTCTGCGCGATCCTGACCGCAAGCAAAAGCGCGACACCGGATGCGCAGAACTCACCGGCAAACTCGCCATTTGGGACGAGGCACGCCAAAACTTTGAAGTCGCAAAGGCGACCGCCGCCGCCGCCGCGTCGGCAGAAACCGTTGCCAGTCAGCGGGTGGCAGCCATTGCCGACGGTATCGAAGCGGTCCAGACGTGCGCCGTGCTCGATCGTCAGATTGCCGAGACCGAGGCTGATCTGACCCGCTGCGTGGCCACCCGCGAGGTGACGGCAAAAGACTTGGACGAAGCGCAAACCGCCAGAGATTGTGCCAAGGCCGGCGCGCAACTGGTTGAGGTCTCAGCTTCGGTGGACGAGCGCCTGGCTCAAGCGGGTGCGCTGCGCAAACGGTGCTTGGAGGCAGCGGAAGTCGAACACACGATTACGCAGCTCCGCGGCGAGATTTCCGCCAACACGGCAACGCCCGAAGCCGTGTCCAGTCTGGAGCGCGCTGTGCTGGAAAGGGGCCGCGTCCAAGCCCGTCGTGAAGCGGCCGCACCGACGCTCAGCGTAACCTACGAGGGCCCACACGTACCGCGCCTGCAAATCGCGGGTGTCGAGCTGGCCGACGGTACTGCGCAATCGGTGCTGGACGTTACCGAGATTGCCGTGCCCGGGATCGGCACAGTGCAGATCACACCAGCGCGCGCAACAGCCGGCGACATGGGCGGCGAACTGCAGCGCATAGACGCGGCGTTGGCAGCGATATTGGACGCCGCCGGTGTCAGCTCCGTGGACGCGTTTCACGCGCTTGCCGCCGCCCGTCGCGACGCAGAAGCCTCGCTTTCGCAAGCCGAAATGGCTTTGCGCGTGCTTGCGCCCGACGGCCTTGCAGCGCTGCACCGTGCAGAGCAGGCCTTGGCAACCGAGATCGACAAGGGGCGTGCCCGCAGCCGTGCACTTCTCGCGGTCGCGTGCGCTGACGATAGCGATATCGACACAGGTGACGATCAGGCGGTCGCACGCTTTTGTGCCCGTCTCACAGCCGACCCGCCAGACATCGCCGCGCTGGAAGCAGCGTGCCTGGCCGCGCGCGATGCGCATCGCGCCGCGTGCGCAGCCGCCGAACAGGCCGCCCAGACCCAAGCCATGCTCAAGGCCCGCCGCCAGGATGCCAAAACGCGCGCGGACGCCCTGTGCCAACGTTTGCAGCGCGAGACACTGCCTGGCCCTGAAGACCTGGGGCCTGCACGTGCAGCACACGCGGAGGCCGATGCCGCCGCTGCTGAGGCTTTGCGACTGCGCGAAGCCTATGCAAAGGCCTGCCCGAGCGAGGCTGAATACGATGCGGCGGTGGCACGCCGGGCCGAATTGCTGGCCGCGCAAACCGCCGACAAAGAGGCCGAGAACGCTGCAGCCACACAACTGAAAGTCGTCGAAGCTGAAATTCGGCTCGACCAGCAGTCCGGCGCACTGCGCCGGTTGGAAGAAGCGCGCGCTGTGCTTCAGCAGCGCAGGGCCCGATACGATGCGTGCCGGCGCCAGGTCGCAGCGCTCCAATTGCTGCAACAAACTGTAAGTGACGCCCGTCGTGCCACGCGCGCGTCGGCGACCACGCCCACCCGAGCGAACTTGGCACGTCTCGCTGAACCGTTGTTTGGGCCGGGTGCATTGGTGCTGGGTGATGATCACGCGCCCGCGCATCGCCGCCCCGCACATGAAGATCTCGTCTCGGCTGCGATGGATCTCCCGGCTGCGCCGGGATCGCAGAGCAACACCGATGTGGAGATGGGAGACGCGGAACCTTGGCAAAAACTCAGTGAGGGCACCCGCGAGCAGGTCGCAATCTTGGCACGTTTGGCCTACGCGCGCGTGCTTGCCGATCGCGGGCTTTCGACACCCGTGATCCTCGATGATGCTTTGGTCTTTTCCGATGATGCGCGGTTGGCGGCAATGATGGAGGTTCTGGCAGCGGCCGGTCGCCACCACCAGATCATCTTGCTGTCGTGCCAGGAAAGCCGGATTGGCGCGCTTGTTGATAACGCGGGTGCGCACCGTCTGGCCTTGATGCGTGACGCAGCCGCGCTCCGGCCGTCGCCATCACAGGCCGCCTGAAACAATCGCCGATCTCCACGCCGCCATCGCGCCGCGCATTTGAGCAGGTTGTTCCGCCCCGCTTTTCGGTCGCCAACAAGGGCCAAACGCAAAACGAGCCCGCCAAGGATTGGGGGCTCGTTCAATGCGCAGTGGCATCCCGTCATGGGACAGCCGGTGACTGTCAGCGTTATGGGCGCGACGGTGGCAATTGGCGACGACCAATCGGGCCGCTTAGATCATTTCAGGTTCGCGTGCGCTCACCTTCCATGATCTAGAGTTTGGATGGTCGCTGCATCTTTCGGTTTAGGCGGTTCCGCCTAAACCGGATGAGCTCTAGCCCTGGCCGTTGCCCTGCGCGCCGTTGTTGGCGTTCGCGGACGGCGGCATTGGCGGCGCCTCTGGCACCTTGACACCGGCCGTTGGATCGTCGGCGCGACGCGAGCGCCCTTCAAAGAATGCACCCTGCTCGATGGCCAGCGACTTGTGATAGATATCGCCTTCGACGTGGCTTGAGGCCTGCAGCGCCACTTTCACGCCACGCACCGACCCCATCACGTGACCGCGCACAACCACGTCCTGCGCGATAATACCGCCCGTGATCCGGGCGTTTTCACCGATCAAGATGTTGGTGCCGTGGATATCCCCCTGGACTTCGCCTTCCACGTGCACTTCGCCTTTGGAGACGAGGTTGCCAATGATGGTGAGGTCTTGACCGATCAGCGACGGTGCCGTGCGTTCCCCCGGCCGGGCGGCCGGGCGGGCACCTGCCGCCTGAGACTGACCTGGCGATGGCGGCGGCATGGCCGCACCTGCAGTCGCTTGTGCACTCACGGGTGTCTCATCCTTGTCTGATTTCTTCATGCCGAAGTTCGAAAGCATTCGGGCAACCCTTTATCATCCCCCAAGCCCGACACGTGCGCGAGCGTAGCCTTGGCTTCGCCGTAGGACGCGCCGTTGCACGGTCGGCCGGACCCGGCCGCACTGACGTTCGAACTGACCATCTCGCACTCTCATGCGGTCCGAGGGCCTAACATGCCATTATTGGCAGGATCACGACAATGGTTGTGGACATCTGCACAAACGATCTTGCACAATTATCCAACCAGTCCGACGCCGGACAGAGGCTTGTAAAACCCTGGTGTCAGCCCGGCTTCGGAACGCGCGCGATCGTTAAATGGCGGCTTCAGCGTGCCTTTGAAGTAACGCTTGACCAGCGCGTGGAAGCGTGGCTCGGGTGCGGACCCTTCTCGCGCGCAAAGATAGCGGAACCACTTGGCGCCGAACGCGACGTGACGCTTTTCATCGCGATATATGATTTCCAGGATCGCCGCCGATGCCGCATCGTCGGCCGCAGTCAGCTTATCAATCGTCGAAGGTGTGACGTCCAACCCTCGCGCCTCAAGCACAAGCGGAACCACAGCCAGTCTGGCAAGCAGATCACGTCCCGTCGCCTCGGCGGCCTGCCATAGCCCATCGTGCGCCGGCAGATCCCCATAGTCGCCGCCCATCTCGGCAAGCCGCCGCCGCAGAAGATCAAAGTGCTTCGCTTCCTCCAGCCCGACCTGAACCCAGTTGTCAAAAAACGAAGGCGGAACCTGCGCGCCGATAAAACGGGCCACGAGGTCCCATGTCATGTCGACGGCATTCAGCTCGATATGCGCAAGCGAATGCAAAAGCGCAAAGCGACCGCGTTCGCCATGGGTTGAACGCTTGGGCATGTCGCGCGGGGCAAGCAGTTGCGGCCGATTCGGCCGCCCGGGCCGCGCCGGCAATGGTTGGCGCGCAGCCGTTTGTCCAAGCGATAATCGCCGCTTGAACCAAGCCTTGGCGGTCGCGCGCGACAGAGCGATTTTTTCATCAAGGTCGGGCGTGGCGACGATAGCCCGCGCGCCCGAGTAGAGGTCAGCCGGCGCCGGTACCACCGGGAGCTGCCCGCCCGCCGCCCGCTCTTGATCGTCCAGCAATTGCGCGATTGCCTGCTCGGGCGTTGTTGCTTGGTCGCGGTGGTCGGACACGTCCCGTTCCTGTTGTGACACCCCGGCCACGCGTCCAGAGCCAATCCGCCCC
>CAZOGY010000036.1:0-19793 GCA_964579305.1 uncultured Hyphomicrobiaceae bacterium | reverse complement strand
GTAGGTGTCGAGCGAGTGGGTTTCGCGCGATGCAGACATCGACAAGCGTCTGCGATCAATCGCGAGCCAGCCGTTAATCGATCGACTTGACGGCTTCGAGGACAGCTTCCGCATGGCCGGGCACTTTGACTTTGCGCCAGCTTTTAGCGATCGTGCCGTCCGGTGCAACGACAAACGTGGAGCGCTCAACGCCCATGTATTTCTTGCCGTACATCGACTTTTCCACCCACACGCCATAGGCCTCAGCCACCGCGTGATCTTCATCGGCAGCAAGCACAACCTTGAGATCGTGCTTGCTGATGAACTTGTCGTGCTTGGCAACGCTATCGGGCGAGACACCGATGATGGTCGCGCCGGCCTCGGCGAATGCATCGGCCAGTTCTGTAAATGCCAATGCCTCTTTGGTGCAGCCCGAGGTGTCGTCCTTGGGATAGAAATAGACAACAACGATTTGCCCGGTCATGTCGCTCAACTTGACATGGCCATCGCCGCTTGCCGGCAAATCGATCTCGGGGGCTTTGTCGCCATCGCCAACCATTGTGATGCCTCGCACTGTTTTGTTGTTTTGCGCTGCTTGCAACGCGCGCAGACACAACTCGGTTTTGCACGATCGCTGCTGCCAATCTCAGGCACACTGGCCAAGTGGCGCCTGATCGCGATTGTTGCGGTGCAAAACAACCACGCCGGCTGACAACCGAGGCGGTCTCTACAAGAAGGCTTGCACGGCGGCGGGTCAACGCCGAATCACGCAGGCGGGTACGAGGAATGTGCGGGAGACCAGCCACCAGCCTGCCTGTCCCAGAGCAAGGGCCAAACCGCGCAGCGTTAGCGTATTTCCATGTATAACGGGCCACGCAAGCTGGGTATCGCCCATCCTGCCTCGCAGATGCCATAGGCACACCCGAGACAAGCAACCGGCCAAACCTGCACCATAGCCAAACACCAATTGCAACGGAGTGTCCGGCAACGCCATGGGCAAGATGATCACCAGAGAGCGCCCGCAACGTTTGCGACCAGCCGCCCATCGCGATCCGGCGATGGAAGATGCCAATTCGGGCCAACGTTCCTTGCTTTGGTCGATTGTGCGGCCAGCCCTCCTGGTATCACTTGCGCTCGCCGTATTCGTCGTGATTGCCGGCGGTATTGTCGCCGTCCAATTGTCACGCGGGCCGATGCCGATTCCGTTCATGCCGCGTCTGCTGGCAAGCGGTCTGACCTCCGATCTGGAGGGGTTGCGGGCTCGCGTTGGCGGCACGCGTCTTGTTTCGACTGCCGAAGGGCTGTCGTTACAGCTCACCGACGTGGTCTTGCGCGACGATAATGGCCGCACGGTTGCCGTTGCCCCACAAGTCGGCGTCAGCCTGAGTGTCGCCGCGCTCTGGCAAGGCCGCATCGTCCCGGAAACGCTGACGTTTATTGGGCCACGCTTGCGCTTGCGCCAAACCCCGACCGGCAACCTGACGATTGCATTGGCGCCGTCCGCTCCGCAGGAGCCTGGCTTGCGTGGTGACGCTGCCCGCCAACCCTCCCGCGCTGACGCGCAACCCACACAGCCTTTGCAAACTGGATCGCCCCAAGCCGAGACCGCGCAAGGCCAACTCGTAGCCTTCATCGACGAGCTGCTAGCAAACCCGAGGCGGGCAACATTTTTCCGCTCGGTGGCCCTGCGCCGGGCGTCCGTCATCCTGCAGATGAACGATGGATCGCAGCGCACCTTTCAAGTGCGCGCGGCGCAAGTCGGTCTGAGCGACGCTCAAAGGACAGCATCCAAAGGCGATGCCTCGTTGCACGGCGCGTCGAAGTCAGAGCCCTCTCTGCTGGCAACTGTCGCGATCGCGCCGTTGCGCAGCGGGGCACGTGCCGTCGACGAGGGGGCCGAAGTCGAGGCGCGTTTCGTTGTGTCTCGCAAACCTGGCGCGGGTCTCGTGATTGCCATGCGCTCTGACAATTTGACCATGCAGAGCCTCAGCGCATTCGACCTGCTGCCGCAGCCAGCGCCGTTGGCCAGCGCACCGATCGAGGCAACGGCCCGCTTGAATTTGGACGCCGATGGCACGTTTCAGGGCGGAGACGCGCGCGTCGCTGTGCGCAATATCCGCCTTCGACCGGCGCGCGATGCGCGTTCAGGCGCACCGTCCTATGGCGCGCCGTCCTCATCAGTTCGCGGCGACGGCCAGACACTTGTCGACGCAGCCACGTTCGCAATCGAGATCCCCCGCGACCTAAGCGCAGTCATCATCGGCAACAGCCGCGTCGCACGCGCAGGGGCCTATGTTGCTTTCACCGGGCGTATTGCGCGCAGCCCAAGTGGCGCAGTGGCATTTGAGCTGAACGGCCATGATGGGCGCCTGGCCGAGCTGCGCAATGGCGCGCCGATCTCGAACGCCGCTGGGATCCGAGTGTCGGGCGGCGGCGAACAGCGGCAATTGCGGCTCACGCGCCTGCGTCTTGCCGGTCGTGTTGAGCCAACCCGGCGGATCCTCACGTTGCAGGAAGGCGATCTGGTGTTGGGCTCGACCGCCTCATCGGCCCGTGGAACGATATCTCTGGGAGGGGCCGACGCGGCGCAATTGCGGGTCAACATCGGCCGCCTGCCGCTGGAAGCGATCAGCGCTTTGTGGCCGGCGACGCTGCAGCCCGATGCGCGCGCCTGGTTTCTTGCGAACGCAAAAAAAAGCGATCCCGGCACTGGCCATTTCCAGGTCGACACGGCGGCCGATCCGAGCGGGGCCTTGCCGCTGCGCGAGCGGGTGACGATTTCCGGCGAGCTTGTGGCCCGCAATGTGACGTTGACGGCGTGGGCTGGCATGCCAACTGTTGCAGTCCCAGCCGTCACGCTTGTTTTCAACGATGGCGTTGTGCGCGCGCAAGCCGCCCGTGCGCGGGTGACCCTGCCTGGCGACAAGTCAGCCGACCTTTCAAATGTCAGCTACCGCGCAAGCGTGTTGCCTGGCGCGCCACGTCCCGAGCTTTCCCTGTCTTGGCAATCCGCTCTTGATGCCGCCGTCGCATTTGCCCGCTCCGATCAGCTTGCGCTTTTGCCGGACGCAACAGAGGCCCAGCGCGCGTCGGGCACGGCTTCGGCCGAATTGAAAATTTTGCTGCCAACAGACATCTCGCCGGACTGGCGATCGCAGACAACCGTGACGGGACGTATCGTACTGCGCGATGCCGCAATCAGCGGACCAGGGCAGGCCTATCCCGTGACAAGCGGCAACGTGACGATCGCGCTCGACGAAAAAGTGGTGGATCTGAAAGGGCGCGTCCTCGTCGGTGGCGTGCCAACCGACCTCAGGTGGCAGCGGCTTCTCGGCCGTCCCGACGCGATCCAACCGCCGCTGCGCGCCACCGCCGTTCTCGACGACGCGGATCGCCGGCAGTTGAAGTTGGGCACCGGCGCCATCCTCAGATCCGGTGACACGCCGGTTGTGCTCACTGTGCGTGGCTTCGATAAACCACCTGCGCAGCGCGACGTGCATATCGACGTCGATTTGACCAAAGCCGACGTCGCGGTCGCGAGCCTGAACTGGCGTAAGCCGCCCGGCGTCCCGGCACTTTTGAAATTCGATGTACGGCCCGGTAAGACCCACGCGGTTCGACTAGACAATCTGCGTATCACCGGTCCGGAATTGGCCGTGGGCGGGATGGCGGGACTCGATAGCCGGATGCGCTTGACGCATGTCGCGCTTGAAACGCTGTCAATCAAAGGCTCGCGCTTGTCGCTCGTCGCCAAACGTCAAACGCCACCCCGTCAGCAAAATGCCAGGTCCGGTGTGGCCGATGCGAATACCGGTGGGGCAAGTCGCGCCAGCCCCCCTCCGATTTGGACCGTCGATGTAACCGGCAGCTTTTACGACGGCTCGGACTTTTTCCGCAGTTTGTTTGCAGCCGGCGCGACGGGTGCGGACGCGCCACGCAATGAACTCGGTCTCGATCTCACAGCGCGGATCGATGCGGTCAATGGCTTCAACGAGGCCAAGTTGCAGAAAGCAGAAATCACGCTTTCGAAACGCGGTGGCCGCATGGTGGCGCTGACGGCGACCGGCCGGCTTGACGGCGGCAGCAGCGTCAACGTGCGCTTGCGCCGGTCGGGTGACACGGCGCAGCGACAACTGATTGCGACCAGTGACGACGCCGGCAATGTGTTCCGCCTGGTTGACTTTTATCCAAGCGCGCGTGGCGGTCGCATGCGGCTGCAGGTCAATCTGGATGGCTCAGGCGCAGCAGCTCGAAGCGGCGTGCTCACCGTGCGCAATTTCGAGGTTCTTGGAGACCCTGTCATTGCCGAGGTCATCCAGAATGCCGATGATGGGCGCCCGGTCATCGCGCGGGGCAACGCAGGGTCAAACAAGCGCGTCCTGCGCGAGGTTATCAATTTCGATTTGATGCACGCGCCATTTTCGGTCGGCCACGGTCAATTCATTCTGCGGGATGCACAACTGCGCGGACCGCTGTTCGGCGCCAGCCTTCGCGGCAAGGCCGATTACCGCAACAGGCAACTGAAACTGGGCGGCACCTACGCGCCGCTGCAAGGCCTGACGTCGGTCTTCCGGGTTGTGCCTGGGCTTGGCCAGATCCTGACGGGACCGCGCGGCGAGGGTCTCGTCGGACTGACGTTCGCAATCCAAGGCCCGATGGATAATCCAGAAGTCATCGTGAACCCGCTCTCACTGGCCGCGCCGGGCATCCTGCGCGAAGTCTTCCAGATGTCGCCGCTATCACCTCAGATTACGCCGTCGCGCCGCCAGGACGGGCAAGGGCAGGCCGCGCCGGACCCGACCGTCAGTGCCAATCCGCCCGCCCGCCGCCGGGCGAACGATGGCCAAGCACAACAGCCCGCAGCACAAACACCGGCAGCACGACGGCCCAAAACACCGCCGATCCCACGGCCGCGCGACACGCCCAAGATCATTGGCGATTGGTCGGTCAAGACCCGCAAATCGCCAGATCATTCCGTGTTCGACGTGGATTGAGACCCGCACATTGAGCGCGGCGGCCGAGAGCTTGGAAGACGTCCTGTGATGGCGCTGTCAACGGATCGGCCTGCCACCGCGCCTCCGCGCCACGTGCGCCGTTGCGCCGTGTTTCCGGCGCGCGGTTTGAACGCCGCAATCATGAGACCGGTTTGAGCAGCACGTGTTTCTTTTTGCCCATAGAAAGCTTGATCACGCCATCAGCGCTGACATCGGCCGGCGAAATTTCCGCCTTGTCGTCACTAACGCGTTCGTCATTGACGCGCAGAGCCCCGCCCTTGATTTGTCGACGCGCTTCACCGTTCGAGGCAACAAGCCCTGCCGCCACGAATGCCGAAAGAACACCGATACCGCCGGAGAGATCTGATCCGGCAATCTCGACGGTTGGCAGGTCCGCCGCCGTCTGGCCCTCCTCAAACGTCTGACGCGCGGTCTCAGCCGCCTGCTCAGCCGCGTCGCGCCCGTGGATCAGCGCAGCCGCCTCGGTGGCAAGCACCTTTTTGGCCTCGTTGATCTCCGCGCCTCCCAACGCCGCCAGCCGCGCGATCTCATCCATCGGCAACAGCGTGAACAGCTTCAAAAAGCGCGCAACATCAGCGTCTTCGGTATTGCGCCAAAACTGCCAGTAATCCCACGCCGAAAGCATATCGGGATTGAGCCAAATCGCGCCTTCAGCGGTCTTGCCCATTTTCGCCCCCGACGCGGTCGTCAGAAGCGGGCAGGTAAGCGCGTGCAGGGCGTGTGTGCCCATGCGCCGACCAAGGTCCATGCCCATGGTGATGTTGCCCCACTGGTCAGACCCGCCCATTTGCATGTTGCAGCCATAACGCCGGGCAAGCTCCACAAAGTCATAGCTTTGCAAGAGCATGTAGTTGAATTCGATAAAGCTGAGTTCTTGCTCGCGCTCCAGCCGCAGGCGCGCGGAATCCATGGCCAACATGCGGTTGACCGAAAAATGCCGACCAACGTCGCGCAGAAATGAAATGTAGTTTAGCGGTGCCAGCCATTCCGCATTGTCGACCATCACCGCATCGTTCCGCCCCTCACCAAAGTCGATCAGCTTGGCGAAGACCTGCTGCATGCCGACTTTGTTGGCCTCGATCTCCTCGATCGGACGCAACTGGCGGGTCTCATCCTTGCCGGAGGGATCGCCAACGCGTGTGGTGCCGCCGCCCATCAGAACAATCGGCTTGTTGCCGGTCTTTTGAAGCCAGTGCAGCATCATGATTGAGATCAGCGATCCCACGTGCAGCGATCGCGCCGTGCAGTCATAGCCAACATACGCGATGGCCTCGCCCTTGGCGCCAAGAGCATCGACGGCTGCCAGGTCGGAGCACTGGTGGATGAAGCCTCGTTCCTGCAACACGCGCAGGAACTCTGAGGTTGGTTTGAAATCGGTCGCGTCGGTCATGGATTGCGCTCGCCGGTAAGTTGCGATCGCGTGGTATAGGGACCGCACGGCACAATGTCATCCGCCGTGCGATCGCTGGCCGCTGAAGGCGTTGCCCGTCGTGCGTTTCCACGCGTAGATGTAGGGCTTGCCTGCTTGCCGGCATAGCTGCGCACCTCCTGTGCCGGCCGGCCCCCTCATGCGCCAAGAGGCCCAATGCCAGAACCCGTCAGAGCCATCGGCCTTATGTCCGGCACGTCCATGGACGGCATCGACGTCGCCTTGATCGAGACCGACGGCGACGACGCGCTGCGGCGCATTGCAGGAGCCAGTTATGCCTACGACCGGGCATTCCGGCGCCGGCTTGGAGAGGCGGTTGGCGCGGCGGCCAATTTAATCGATCGCGACGACAGGTCTGGCGTTCTGGGCGAGATCGAAGTCGAACTCACACTCCGACATGCCGACGTGCTTGCCGATTTCCTGGCGTCCGAAGGGACCGATCGCGGCGACGTTGCCGTTGTCGGCTTTCACGGCCAAACCGTGCTGCATCGCCCCGAAGCGCGCCTCACCGTGCAGCTTGGCGATGGTGAGCGTCTGGCCCAGTTGACCGGTATGCGCGTGGCCTGGGACCTGCGCGCGGCCGACGTTGCCGCAGGCGGGCAGGGCGCGCCACTTGCACCAGTCTACCATCGCGCCTTGGTGGCTGGGCGATTTAAGCGGCCAATCGCAATCCTTAATATTGGCGGCGTCGCCAATGTCACCTGGATCGGGCCGGACGGCGAATTGATCGCCTTCGACACCGGGCCGGGCAACGCCTTGATCGATGACTGGATGGCAAAGCGCACGGGGGCCGCACGCGACGAGGGTGGCGCAGCGGCTATGGCCGGGACACCGCAGGACGGACCCGTCCAGTTCTTTCTGGGCCATGCCTATTTCGCGGCGCAACCGCCGAAGTCGCTGGATCGCAATGCCTTCTTTTGGGATCTGATCGAAGGCCTGTCAGTGGCCGACGGTGCGGCCACCCTGACGGCAATGACGGTCGGCGCGGTCAAGGCCGCACAGGCGCATATGCCAGATGCCCCGCAAGCCTGGATCGTTTGCGGCGGTGGCCGGCACAACGCGGCTATTCTCCAGGGCCTGCGTGCGGCCCTGCCGGTGTCTGTCATGACGGCGGAGGATGCCGGTTTCGACGGCGATACGGTTGAAGCGGAAGCCTGGGCATATCTGGCCGTGCGCGCCAAGCGCGGGTTACCGTTGACGTTCCCCGGCACAACCGGCGTTGAAGACCCAAAGCCCGGCGGGCGCATCGCAACGCCCTAACGCATGTCGCGTCCAATCGGAGGCACGCCCCACGGCCGCAAAGCGGCTCGGGCCGTCGATGTTCGTGTTCGAAACATCGACACGAAAACGGCCCGCCCCCGCGGACAGCCAACGGCCCGTGAGCGCAACAGAGCCAAAGCGCGGCGCATTTCATGCGACACGCCCTAAGCATCCCAACTTTTGCAGGTCAGATCCGTGCGAGCCGGGCGGCGGTCGCGCGCTGGGCGTGATCGTGAATCGCTGCCGATCTCAGCGTTTGCCCGAACATGCTCACACACTCACGCAACTCAAACGTCGAACCTTCTGACAAACTGAAGATATCGGCCTGACAATCGGTCGCATCGGCAACCTGGGCGCGAGCCGCTAGGCGCCCCGCCCGTCGCGGAGACCCCGCGGCTCCGACAACGGCTCGATCCCGGGCCGTGGACCGCAACCGGTCTGGCGTGCGCGCCACGGGACCGTTGCGTTGTCAAAGGAGGTTCCATGCGTCTTTCAACCTTGGCCGTCACCTGCGCGGTCGCCACAGCGGCATTGGTCGCCGACCCAAGAGTTGGCGGTGAGGCCGGTGTCCGGCCCGCTCACGCTGCTAGCCTGTCGTGCGTTCCAGGCGTCTTGCGGCAACGGCTGAACCAGATCCGTCGTCGTTTCGGGCCAATCCGGATCACATCCACCTTTCGCCGCGGCGCCCGCGTCCGCGGAAGCGGTCGTCGCAGCCTGCACGCAAGTTGCCGCGCCGTCGATTTCCATCCGCCGCGGGGCAAATATCGCGCTGTCGCCCGTTGGCTCAAGGCCAATCACAATGGCGGCGTTGGCACATACAGCTGCCGCATGAGCCACATCCACATCGACAATGGACCGCGCGTGCGCTTCCACAAATGCGTCCGCTGATCCAACCAGTGTCGAAAGCGTGGAGCCCGCACCTTGCGCGCTTCTCATGTTGTGCAAAGCGGTCAACACGCGCGGCCGGAATCTTGGCTAAGTGCCGTCCTTTGGGAAGCGCGTGCAGCGAGGCAGCCCTTCAGCGAAACGACATCAGACCGATCCGGGCCAATCCTGGATCGGTCCGTGCCCACGGCCACGTGCCTGCAAGCGATTGATCTTTGTCAACGAACCAACATTCAGAAATTTGAATATGAGCGCCGGGACCCAAACAAAGGGAGCGTGAAATGCCACTATCCTGGCGCACAGGCGGGCTTGCACTCGGGCTCGTGTTCCTGGCCGCCGTCGTGCTGGTCAAGCCGATCGGCGTCTCAACCCAGTTCGTGATCTTCGATGGCATTGTCTGGAACGCGCTTTCGCCTGGCGTGATCACCAGATCCGAAACGGCCAAGAGCGGCTATGCCAGCCCCAACGCCTATCTCAACAAATCAGGCGGCGCTTACGCCAAGAACGTCGCAAACCCGCTGAATTACAGCTTCGTGTTCGTGGTCGCGATGGCCTTGGGCGCAATGCTCTCGGCGATCCTACGCGGCGGTGTACCATCGCGCGAGCGCGCCATGCCGCAAATCTGGCGGGCAAACTTTGGCGACAGCGCGTTTAAGCGCTACGTGGCCGCCTTCATTGCCGGCTTCATTGTCCTCTACGGCGCCCGTCTCGCTGGCGGCTGCACCAGTGGTCACATGATGAGCGGCATGATGCAGACCGCAGTTTCGGGATATCTCTTCGCGCTTGGCGCCTTCGCCGCTGGCATCCCTGTTGCCATTGCTCTGTTCCGCAAGGAGGCCTGATATGACAACGCTTATCCTCGCGATCGTCATCGGCGGCGCGTTCGGCTTCGTGCTCGACCGCATTGGCGCAACCAACCCAGACTACATCATCGGCATGTTGCGCCTGTCCCGCCTTCACCTCATGAAAACAATCCTGCTTGCGATCGGGATTGGCTCTGTCGGGCTGTTCGGCGGCTTGCTGGCTGGCGTGATCGACGTTGGCAACCTCAGCGTCAAGGCCGCCTATCTTGGTGTTGTTCTTGGCGGCGCCTTACTTGGCGTTGGCTTTGCTGTGGCAGGCTATTGCCCAGGCACCGGGTTGGCAGCCGCGTTTACCGGACGGATCGACGGTTTGGTATTTGTCATCGGCGGTCTGTTCGGCGCAGCCGCCTACATGCTGAGCTTTGATTGGGTTCGCTCAACCGGCATCCTGGCAGGCATCTTCGGCGGCAAGACAACGGTCGGCACGATTGCAGGATCGGATTATCCCGCCATGGTCACGGGTATGCCGGGCGAAGTCTTCGGGCTGATCGCCGGTGTGGTATTCATCGCGATTGCGCTGGCGCTGCCGCACCGTTTGCGCGGCGAACCCGATGATGCAGCCGATCTGGGTCGCGGCTCGGCACGCAATCCATCGTAACCGCGCAAGCGCCGCATCTTTGCAAATATACGTCGGCCCGGTCGCCTGTGCGCCGGGCCATTTTGTCTGATCATGCCGTCGTTGTCGTCAAAGCCAAATCGTGCGGTCGCCAAGGCTATTTCTCGCCGCGCTTGGCCAGGATCTCCACCATCTGCTTGTCGACGTAATCACCGACGCTCGTCTTGAGCGCCGCCATTTGCGCCTCGCCCTCAAAGAAATGGTTGGCGCCGGGGATCACGTCATGCTGCAGGATGACGCCCTTTTGCACCTTGGTCTTCACAGCCATTTCCGCCACGGCCGCCGATGGCACAACCCGGTCGTTTTCGCCGTTGACGAGCAAGCCGGACGCAGGACACGGCGCCAGAAATCCCCATTCGTAGCCTTGGATGTTGTAGGGCGGGCCGACACACACGAAACTGTCGATTTCAGGCCGGCGCATCAAAAGCTGCATGGCGATCCACGTGCCAAACGAAACGCCGACGATCCAACAGGCACGGCTGTCGGGCTTGGCGATTTGCAGCCAGTCCAGTGCCGAGGCGGCATCGGCAAGCTCGCCCGGGCCATTGTCGAAATAGCCTTGGCTGCGGCCAACACCCCGAAAATTGAACCGCAACACAGAGAAGCCGCGCTCGGCGAACACGTAATAGAGATTGTACACAACCTGATTGTTCATCGTGCCGCCGAACTGCGGATGAGGATGCAGGATCAGGGCAATCGGGCTGTCGCTGGCCGGTTCGTGGTGATAGCGCGCTTCCAGCCGGCCAGCCGGGCCATTGATGATCAGTTCAGGCATGCGCCTCTCCTTGTCGTTTTTGGCACCACGGCCGACGCATGTGCCAATGTTTTGGTACGCACGGATTTCGGGTACCCGCGGCCGGACGGGCGTTGGGGCAGCGCGGACCGTTGCGCGTCTCAGACGGCTCCGACACAATCTTGACTGCACCACTCAGGTTTTCTAGATGACCTCGTGGGTTTGCTAGGTGAGATGGCGCGCAATGGATTGCGTGGTGTGACCGATCGTTGTGAGCCGCGACGCCTAACATGGTCGGCCGCAGATTGCACGAAAAGCGCCAATCGATCCGCGGTGGTTGATCGTCATTGTGTCAGTCGCAAAGTCAGCGGCCGTTGCGCATCACGCGCTGAGTGAAGCTCGGGGCCAGATGGCTGCGGTGCCCCTGTGACTGGACAGAGGGAGGGCGCGCCATGGAACTGACGACGCGTGGCCGCTATGCCGTGATGGCCATGGCGGATATCGCACTGCACCAATCCGGCCGCGCTGTTCCATTGCCGATGGTGGCCGAGCGCCAGCAGATATCACTCGCCTACCTGGAGCAGATTTTCGTCCCGTTACGCCGGGCGGGTCTCGTGCGTTCCACACGCGGGCGCAGCGGTGGCTACGTTTTGGATCGTCCGGCTGATGCGATCCGCATTTCTGAGATCATGGCCAGCGTCCAGGAAAGCACGCAGATGACGCGTTGCATGGAAGATGGAACCCTGAGCTGCCAGGGCCGGCCAGGGCGCTGCTTGACGCACAAACTCTGGCATGCGCTCGGCAGCGAGATCCGCACGTTCCTCGACGGCGTGACATTGGCCGATGTGATCGCGTCGGCGCCAACGTCCATGCCCACCTCGACACCCCATATCGCGAATGAGCGCGCGGCTGGCGCAAAAAGCTCTGACGCTGCACCAACCCCAGGTGAGACGCGCACATGAGCAAGGACCGCATCTACCTCGATCACAACGCGACATCGCCACTGCGCCCGCAGGCCAAAGCCGCTGTGCTGGCCGCGCTTGATGTCGCGGGCAATCCGTCTTCGGTTCACGCCGACGGCCGCAGAGCACGCCAAATTATTGAGGATGCGCGGGAAAAGGTCGCCGCTCTTGTCGGTGCGAAGCCGGCCGAAGTGGTGTTCACATCTGGCGCGACGGAGGCCAATAACTGGGTGCTTCGCGCCGGGTGGGATCGCATCTTACGGGCCGATATCGAACACGATGCCGTTCTCGCGCCCGCCGCCGCGTCAGGCGCATCCATCACGCGTTTGAGCGTCGATGGCAACGGCCGTGTCAATCTTGCCGAGGTGGCCGAGCACGCGCTCACCGGCTCAGTCCCGCTCGCCAAAGATCTGGTCTCAATCCAGTACGCCAATAACGAGACCGGCGTTGTGCAAGACATCCCAGCCGTCGCCGCCTTCTGCGCCGCACACGGCCTTGCGATGCACTGTGATGCCGTCCAGGCCGTTGGTCGCCTGCCAATCAAATTCAACGGGTCCGGCGTGGATTTTCTTTCGCTCTCCGCCCACAAAATTGGCGGGCCATTGGGCGTCGGCGCTCTGGTTGTGCGGGACGGGATCGACATCAAAGCCGCGGTTACGGGCGGTGGCCAGGAACGCCGGCGGCGCGCTGGAACAGAAAATGTGCCGGCGATTGCCGGTTTTGGCGCTGCTGCCGAGGCCGCGTTGGCGGAACTTGACGGCATGGCGCGCCTGGAACGGCTCCGCGACCGTTTGGAAGCAGAAATGTGCGCGGTTCACCCAGAGACGATGGTGATCGCAAAAGGCGCTCCTCGGCTTGCCAACACCGCCTGTGTCGCCGTGCCGGGCCTGCGCTCCGAAACGATGGTGATCAAGTTTGACCTGGCCGGCATCGCCGTCAGCGCGGGCTCTGCCTGTTCATCCGGCAAGGTTGGCACAAGCCACGTCCTCACAGCCATGGGCGTCGATTCGACCTACGCCCAGGGGGCCTTGCGGATCAGCTTGGGCTGGACGACATCTGAATCTGATTTAGAACCGTTCTTAACTGCATGGCGGCGTGTGACAGGCGCCGATCGGCTGGCTCGTGCAGTGGCGTGAGCCCGGCTGGCTGACCGGGGCCCCTGTGCAGCGCCCGGAAAGCCGCATGCGTATGACGAGAATGGACCGGCACGAGAGCGGCGTTGACGCCGTGTTGTGGGAGAATGAGCAATGCCTGCAGTTGAAGCGACCATCCAGCAGGTCAAAGACATCGATGTCGACCAGTACAAGTATGGCTTTGAGACAAGCGTTGAAATGGTCAAGGCCCCAAAAGGCCTGAACGAAGACATCGTCCGTTTCATCTCCGAAAAGAAGGGCGAACCGGCTTGGATGCTGGAATGGCGCCTTGAGGCCTATCAGCGTTGGATGGCCATGGCCGCGCCGACGTGGGCGAAGGTCGATTATCCGCCAATCGACTTCCAGGATCTGTATTATTACGCGGCGCCGAAAAAGAACGAAGCGCCAAAGAGCCTGGACGAAGTCGACCCGGAAATCCTGCGGACTTACGAGAAGCTGGGTATTCCGTTGAAAGAGCAGGAAGTGCTGGCCGGCGTTGAAGGCGCGCGGGTGGCGGTCGATGCCGTGTTCGATAGCGTCTCCGTCGTCACGACTTTCAAAGATGAACTGGCAAAAGCTGGCGTCATCTTTTGTTCGATTTCCGAAGCGCTGCGCGAGCATCCCGAGCTTGTCAAAAAGTATCTCGGCACGGTCGTGCCGCAGTCGGACAACTATTATGCAGCCCTCAACTCGGCCGTGTTTTCGGATGGCTCGTTCGTTTACATTCCAGAAGGTGTCCGCTGCCCGATGGAGCTGTCGACCTATTTCCGCATCAACGAAATGAATACCGGGCAGTTCGAACGTACTTTGATCGTCGCCGAGAAAGGCAGCTACGTTTCGTACCTGGAAGGCTGCACCGCGCCGATGCGTGATGAAAACCAGCTCCACGCAGCCGTGGTTGAATTGATCGCGCTCGACGATGCGGAGATCAAGTATTCAACTGTCCAAAACTGGTATCCGGGTGACAAGGACGGCAAAGGCGGCGTTTATAACTTCGTCACCAAACGCGGCGATTGCCGGGGCAACAATTCCAAGATCTCGTGGACGCAAGTCGAAACCGGCTCTGCGATCACATGGAAGTATCCAAGCTGCATTCTGCGCGGTGACAATTCACGCGGCGAATTCTATTCGATCGCAATTTCGAATGGTCATCAGCAGATCGACAGCGGCACCAAGATGATCCATCTCGGCAAAAACACATCAAGCCGGATCATCTCGAAAGGTATTGCAGCCGGTTTCTCAGAAAACACGTATCGCGGCTTGGTGTCAGCGCACCGCAAAGCAACGAACGCGCGCAATTTCACCTGCTGCGACAGTCTTCTGATCGGTAATAACTGCGGCGCACACACGGTTCCGTATATCGAGGCGAAAAACGCGTCTTCACACTTTGAGCACGAGGCGACAACCTCAAAGATTTCCGAAGACATGCTGTTTTACTGCCGCCAGCGCGGACTGAATGAAGAAGAAGCGGTTGCCCTCGTCGTCAACGGTTTCGTGCGCGATGTGATCCAGCAGCTCCCAATGGAGTTCATGGCAGAGACGCAAAAGCTGATCGGCATCTCGCTGGAAGGCAGCGTTGGCTAAATGGCGCTTGGTCGGCGGCGCACGTGGAGCAAGCCGCGCACACGTGTGCCACCGCACTTGGCGCCGTAGACTGTCGGGCAACCAAGCTTGAGCGGGAAAGACGGCCAAACCGATTGCGACGAAACCATGACGGGCCTAGGGTGCGCCACCCGATAACGCGGCATCCGGTCGCACAAGAACCGGAGCCTAGGAGTGGAGCGAGGGAAGTCAGTCATGGCCCAAGTCGAGCAAACACAGACGGAGCGTCACCACGGCACGGACGTCACGCACCTTGAGCGCATTTGGATCGCAGCGGAAGCGCGTGCGGATCGCGCCAAACGCCGGGCGCGCCGCGCCCAGCGGGCCGCCGCCGAACTGAGCGAGCTTGGCAAGCGGACCGACCCGGATCTCACGGTGCTCGTCGGTGAGGCACAGCGGTTGGCGGAACGGCGTGAATTGGCGGAGCAAGAGGCGGAAGCGGCGTTTGATAGGTTCTGGCGCGCAACGAGCGGGAGTTGATCGGCCTGTGAACGCAAATCCGGCCAAACGTTCTGCCGTCTCATTCGCGCTCGCGACCGGCGTAGTCGCACTTGGGCATCTGATCCCGCTGCCACGCACCGTGGTTGATGCCTCCTGGTACGGACGAAGCGCCGAGCCAACAGCCATTTGGGGGCTCCACAACGCCCCCATCACTCACCTGGACGGGATCGTTCCGGCGCTGGGGCCGGATCTGATCTTCGTCATCGCACTGTCCGTTGTGTTCCTTGTGTGGGGCTGGCGGCGGCTTGCGGACAACGATCGGTGATTTGAGACACAAGAACGAGAGAGCGTGATGCTGGAAATCAAGGACCTGCACGTCAAGCTGGCCGACGAAGACAAAGACATCATCAAGGGGCTGTCGTTGACGGTGCCGAAGGGCGAAGTCCACGCGATCATGGGCCCGAACGGGTCAGGAAAGTCGACGCTGGCCAACGTCCTCGCCGGCCGCGACGATTATGAAGTCACCGGTGGCGACATCCTGTGGAACGGCGAGAGCATTTTGGATATGGAGCCGGAAGAGCGCGCGGCCGCGGGCATTTTCTTGGCTTTCCAATACCCAATTGAGATCCCCGGCGTGGCCGGCATGACGTTTCTGCGCACCGCCGTAAACGCGCTGCGGATCGCCCGCGGCGAGGGCGAGATGTCCACGCCGGACTTCATGAAGCTCGTGCGCACCAAAGGTGCTGAACTCAACATCGATGTTGAGATGCTGAAACGCCCCGTCAACGTGGGCTTCTCCGGCGGCGAAAAGAAACGGTCTGAGATCCTGCAAATGGCGATGCTCGAGCCGTCTTTGTGCGTCTTGGATGAAACCGATTCCGGTCTCGATATTGATGCCCTGCGGATTGTGTCAGAAGGCGTCAACGCGTTGCGCTCTGCAGACCGCGCGATGGTCGTGATTACGCACTATCAGCGCCTGCTGAACTATATCGTTCCGGACCGCGTGCACGTCTTGGCCCACGGGAAAATCCAGCGCTCCGGCGACAAGTCGTTGGCCCAGGAACTGGAGAATTCCGGTTACGCCGAATATGCCGAGCGGGCAGCCTGACGCATCCGCTCACGTTCGCATCGCGCGGCAGGTTCGCCTTGAAGTGAGGCGGGCGCCGCGCGTCGGGCGAAGATGGCGAAGATAATCCGACAGGGACGATTGCAGCCGATGAATATCGCATTGAACCGAACCAAGGCCGAGACGGCTTTGACTGAACAATTCGAGCGCATTGCGTCCGGTTTGCCTGGCGATGCGGCGGTTGCCGATCAACGCAAACAGGCCATTGGGACATTTGCGTCGTTGGGCTTTCCGCATCGGCGGATCGAGGAGTGGAAGTACACGGACTTGCGCGCCGCCGTCAAAGAGGTGGGCGACGCCAACATTTCCGCAGGCCATGCCATTGACCCGGCCGCGATTGAGGCCGCACTTGGTCCGCTCTCTGAGATCGATGCGCATCGCATTGTGATCGTGGACGATCACTACCGCGCCGAGTTCTCACATGATGAGAGCATTCCCGGTCTGCATGTGCGCACACTCGCCAACGCGCTTGCCGCCGGCGAATTCGATACCGCGTTCGCACAGGAGCTCGCCGGGCCAAGTGCAGCGGGCATGCTGTCTTTGAACACGGCTTTCATGAGCGATGGCGCCATTATCACGGTCGATGCCGGGACCAAGCTTCATAAACCGGTTTTCATCGTGACCGTTTCGGCCGATGCCGCGCCCCAGTGGACCAGCTTGCGTTCGCGCGTGCAGATCGGCGCAGAAGCATCGCTGACCCTGGTGGAGGTGGCACTTGCCTTACCCGGCGCGGCGCCAGGCCAGAGAAACCATGTCACGGAAGTGACGGTGGGTGATCGTGCACACGTGACACACGTGATCGCCGGCCTGGAGCCTGATCAGACGGCAGTTGCCAATGTCGCTGCGACGACCGGGACCGAAGCCGTCTATCGCCCGTTTTTCTTCACGGCGGGTCCAGCCCTCACGCGAAATCAACTCGCACTTCGCTTCGATGGCGAAGACGGCAAATTGGACTGTTCCGGCGCGTTCCTCGGGCGTGGCAACGCGCACGTCGATAATACGCTGATCATTGATCATGCTGTTCCAGGGTGTCAGAGCCGCGAGCTGTTCAAAGGCGTTCTCGACGATCGTGCGCGCGGTGTCTTCCAGGGCAAGGTGATTGTCCGCCAGATCGCGCAGAAAACAGACGGCAAGCAGATGGCGCAGGCGCTCATGCTGTCGCAGGACGCGGAATTCGATTCAAAGCCGGAGTTGGAAATCTACGCAGATGACGTTGCCTGCGGCCACGGATCTACCTGCGCGGAAATCGATCCCGAGCACGTGTTCTACCTGCGCGCCCGCGGCATTCCAGCCGACACCGCCCGAGCACTGCTCGTTGAAGCCTTCGTCACAGAGGCCATCGAGCAAATCGAACACGATGCGGTCGCCGATGCGCTGAGTGAAATCGCGCGTGCGTGGCTGCGGCAAGACGCGAGTTAAGGAACCCCACGTATGGCAGTCACGGCGCAAACAGCGAACCAGACGGCACTTGAGAACAGTGCAGCACCGATCGACGTCGCTCGGATCCGCTCGGACTTCCCGATCCTGTTCCGCGACGTCAACGGCAAGCCTCTGGTCTATCTCGATAGCGCGGCATCGGCCCAAAAGCCGACGTCGGTGATCGAAGCCATGGACCATATGATGCGCCACACCTACGCCAACGTGCACCGCGGGATCCACACGCTGTCGAACACGGCCACCCAGGCTTATGAAGACGCGCGTGAAACAACGCGTCGCTTCCTTAAGGCCGCGGACGCCAGCGAAATCGTTTTCACCAAAAACGCCACCGAGGGCATCAATTTGGTGGCTTACGGTCTGGCGCAGATGGGCATCGAGCCGGGTGACGAGATCGTTCTGTCGATCCTTGAGCACCACGCCAATATCGTGCCTTGGCATTTTCTGCGCGAGCGCCACGGTGCTGTTCTCAAGTGGGCGCCAATTGCCGATACGGGCCAATTCCTGATCGACGAGTTCGAAGCCCTGCTTTCGCCGCGCACCAAGATGATCGCGCTCACGCACATGTCGAATGTCACCGGCACCCATGTGCCGGTTGCAGAGATCTGCGCAATCGCGCGCGAACGCGGCATTCCCGTCCTGATCGATGGCTGCCAGTCCGCAGTTCACACCCCGGTCGACGTGCAGGCGTTGGGCTGCGACTTCTTCGTGTTCTCCGGCCACAAGGTCTACGGGCCCTCCGGCATCGGCGTCTTGTGGGGCCGCAAGGAATGGCTTGAGAAGTTGCCGCCATTCATCGGCGGCGGCTCGATGATTGAGAGCGTCACGACACAAAACGTGACCTACGGCGAGGCGCCAAACAAGTTTGAAGCGGGCACGCCGCCAATCGTGGAAGCCGCCGGTCTGGGCGCCGCGCTCGACTATATGACCCAGATCGGTCTCGCCAACATCGAGGCGCACGAACGCGACTTGACCGACTATGCGCTCTCCAGACTTGGTGAGCTCAACTGGCTCCAGGTCTACGGAACAGCGCCGGACAAATCGTCAATCGTGTCTTTTGCCGTCGACGGTTTGCACCCGCACGATGTGGCCATGATTGTCGACCGTTCCGGCGTCGCGATCCGTGCCGGCCACCACTGCGCGCAGCCACTGATGGAACGTTTCGACGTGCCTGCGTTGTGCCGCGCCTCCTTTGGGGTCTACAACACGCGCGAGGACGTCGACCGCCTGGCGGAAGCGCTGATCAAGGCGCACGACTTGTTTGCATGACCAAACCGCATCCAAAGCTGGTGCAACCTGAACGCACGATGGACGTGACCATGGCCACCGACGACCACATGGACGCAGTGACAAAACCGGTACCCGACGCTGCTGCGCCGGCGCCTGAACCGCGCGGTCCTAATGAAGCTGAGTTTCATGCAGATGAGACGTCTGCGTTCAGCAAAGAAGAGCTGGAACAAATCACTGCCGACATCGTTGCGGCGCTGAAATCGGTTTACGACCCGGAAATCCCGTCTGACATTTATGAGCTGGGGCTGATCTATAAGGTCGATCTCGATGACGACCGCCACGTGACCGTCGACATGACATTGACGGCTCCTGGCTGTCCCGTGGCAGGTGAGATGCCGATTTGGGTTGAGAACGCCGTCAACTCGGTGCCGGGCGTCAGCGGAACAACCGTCAACCTGACGTTCGATCCGCCTTGGGACATGTCACGGATGTCCGATGAAGCGCGCTTGGCGCTGAACATGTTTTAAGGCAGTCTTGACCACGCTGTAGCGGCAACGCCGCTGGTAACGTGCCGCCCCATCACATTGGCCCGGTTTGTCCAAGATGGCTTTGCGCCTATGTTAGGGGCAAACAACGCTTGCAGCGATGGAGCCAGCAATGGCCATGCAAACTCAGACAACAGCCCGGCCGCGCCCGAACGTGATGACCCTGACGGACGCGGCAGCCGAGCGCATACGCACGATCATGCGGGCCAATCCAGACAAGTTCGGTCTGCGCCTTGGCGTGATCAAAGGCGGTTGCGCGGGTATGGAGTATAAGCTCGACTGGGTCGGCGAAGCGGGCAAGTACGACGAGGTCGTCGAAGACAAGGGCGCGCGGGTCTTGATTGATCCCGCAGCCGTGCTGTTCCTGTTCGGCACGGAGATGGACTATCAAGTCGACAAGCTTGCCGCGCAGTTCGTGTTCAATAATCCGAACCAAACGTCGGCATGCGGCTGCGGCGAGTCCGTCGAACTCACGCCGGTCGACCCGTCTGCGCTCGCCGCGATCAAACAACCAGCCTGAGCGAGCGGGGCGCAAGCAGC
>CAZOGY010000035.1:0-27907 GCA_964579305.1 uncultured Hyphomicrobiaceae bacterium | reverse complement strand
CGCATTTCATGCGGCGCGCTATAGGGCATGTCAGAAGTGGGTGCGTTTACCTGCCATGATCGAGGTTCTGGGCGGTCGCTGCATCTTTGTCTCAGTCGGTGCTACCGAAGCCAGACAAGCTCTGACTGCCGAGCCAGTTGCCCGGCTTATCGGCAGAGCCCCAAGTTTTGTAAAAACTTTGCCGAGGGCAGGACGTCGTCTGACCGCTTCATTTCGAGGATCAGCCGCGGTGTTGCCTTGGTCTCGGCCAATGCGCGAAAGATCTCGATGAACGAAATCGTGCCTTCACCGATCCGCCAGTGGCGATCCGCAAAACCGTCTGCGTCCTGCAGGTGAATATGCGCCAAGTGCACGCCGGCCAAGCGAACGTAGTGGTCGACGCTCGGGGCGCCTGTCATCGTGTGGGCGTAGTGGGCGTGGCCTGTATCAATTGAAAGCTGGACGGCGTCACTGCCCAAGGCATCCATCAATTCGGCCCGGTCCAGCGGGTTCTTGTCTTCGATGTTCTCGACGACAACGACGACGCCTTCTTCGCGTGCGCGCGCAACGGCTGGGCCAAGCGTGGCGTGCACCCGCTCCAGACGGCTGGCGCGGGCGCCGACGCGCGTGTCGAGGTTGTGCCAGTCCCAGGTCGTATAGGGGCTGTGGACCACCATGTGCGGTTGGCGATCTTTGCCCGACAGTGCGGCTGCGGCCATCACGCCGTTGAGCAAACGCTCGCGCGCAATGGCCTGAATATCTGGTTCGCCGACGTCAATCTGGAAGCCGATGAAGGGGCCGTGGATCCCAACCCGTCCGGTATGTCCGTCGATCAGCGCACGGGCCGCTTCCGCCGCCTCGCGCCAGCCGTCACGAATGATCGCTGGATCGATGAAATCCTGGATCTCCAGGTCGCGGCTTTCTTCGACAACAAATCTGCGCAGGGCGTCGTTGGATCTGATGTCGCGGATCATGGTGGCTGCCCCGACCCTCGGTGACGTCTCGCTAAGCCCCGTGGGGCGATCGCTCGTGGGCGACGTCTCGCTCAGCCCTGTTGGGCGATCGCTCGTGTCCATGTCCGCTCTCCCTGTCCACCCTTTGGCGCTGCGGCAACATGCGGACACGGCGTGACAGTGCGATGACGCGCTGGGCTGGGCGTTTGCGTGCCGGGAAGGAGAACTGTTTTTAAATGGCACACTGTCTGTTGCGGCAGTTGTCTCAAAAGAAAACAAAGATGTACCGAAAAGGAAGACTGAAGTTAGATCAAACTTGAGTGAGCTTTGGCGGGCTTTTACTTCAGAGGCAGCGTGGGGAACTTGGTTCTAGTTGGGAGTTTAAATAATGAACCGCCGGAGTCTGCAGCAAAGCCGCGAGAGAGGCGATATGCCCGGTCGCATTTCGCAGGGCGCCGAGCGCCCATTCAAGCTGCGCAGTGTGCGCCATTTCGCTGGCGCCCGCGGCGGTTCGGTCGCGATCATGTTTGCGTTCATGCTCATGATCGTTTTTGGAACTGTTGGCGCCTCGCTCGATTATGGACGCGCGGTGACGGCGCGCGCGCACACATTGCAGGCTTTGGATGCTGCGGTGCTCGCTGCGGGCCGCGTCCTCCAAATCACTGGCGATTCGGACAAGGCGATTGCGGCGGCTCGGAATTACTACGAGCAGGCCAAATCGCCGTTATTTACGACCGACAATACCACGTTTGAATGGTCGTCAGACGGTACCACGATCAGCGGCACAACATTGGCGAAAATGCTGAGCCCGTTCTTGTCGTTTCTGGGCACCGAAGAATTGACGGTAGAGGTGATTTCGCGGGCTGTTCTCGCAGTTGATGGCAACGCCGGCACCAACATTGAAGTCTCTTTGATGCTCGACACGACGGGCTCCATGAGCGGCGATAAAATGGTCGACCTCAAGGTCGCGGCCAAAGACATGGTCGATATCGTGGTTTGGGACGACCAATCCTCGTATCAGTCACGGGTCGCGCTGGTGCCGTTTTCTGAATACGTGAATGTCGGCAGCGATTACTTCCGGACTGTTACCGGATTTGATCCAAGCAGCAGCGGTGACCATTCCACCTGCGTCAACGAACGTATTTCGTCGACATATCGCTATACCGACGATGCGCCGGGCTCAGGCAAATACTTCGGCGGGTATGCCGCCGGCGGATACTGCAAGCCGCGCGCTGACAATCTCCTGATGCCGCTTTCAAGCGATAAGGATACGCTCAAGAGCCGGATCGACGACCTGCGCACGACCGGTTACACGGCTGGTCACCTCGGCATCAACTGGTCGTGGATGACGCTGTCTGGCAAATGGCGCGACATCTGGCCGAGCGGAAGCGCGCCTGGTCTGGATAGCGATGTTGGACAAAACCACACCGTCACGGTCGCCGGGCAGACATTGACAGTGCCGAAGCTGCGCAAAATCGCGGTCCTGATGACGGATGGTGAATTCAACCGGCAATACAACGGCGACGACACGAACACACAAGCCAAAGCCCTGTGTGATGCAATGAAGGCCAAAGGTATTGAGGTTTACTCGGTGGTCTTTGCCCTGCAAGAGGGTTCAACGGCTCACCAGACCATGAGCTATTGCGCGACAAGCTCGTCGCATTTCTATGACGCGGAGGACGGTGCCGATCTCAAGTCCGCGTTCCGCGACATCGCATTGAAAATCGCAACCCTGCGGCTTGTTGAATAAGCCGCCGGCCGCCAGAACCGAGTATCCCGCGTCAACGCCCCGTTTTTCGGGGCGTTGTTTTTTCGCCGGTGGTGTTGGGCAGAACGCGCTTGTCGCCGCCAAGGTGCCGTTGGCTAAGGCCACAAACATGCTGCGGCAATATCAACTATCCAGCCGACCTTGGTCCAGGCGGTGGATCAATCCAGCCGTCTCAGGCTTCCAAGCGGGATAGCGCTGCAACACCAGTGGATCGTGGCCGGGAACGACATTGCGCTTGTTTCCAGCGAGCGCCTCAAGCTTGTCGAAACTCGTGAGCATTTCTTCAGCGGAATGCAGCAGTGGAAACAATTTGCGCTTCTCAAAATTTTCGTAGAAGTGGGCGGCGTCGACTGCGAGCACTAATGGTCCACTTTCGGTCATAACGCGGACCGATTGCATGCCTTTGGAGTGGCCAGGGGTGTGGTGGACCGTGATGCCGGGTGCGACCGAACCGTCGCCGTTATGAAATGTTACCCGCCCGGAATAGACATTCTTGACCATCTCGCAAACATGATCGGCCGTGAAAGGTCGTTTGAGGGCGTCGTCGCACATGCATCGCCCGGTGGCGTAAGCCATTTCGGCGTCCTGCAAATGGAACTGCGCCTTTGGAAAATCATAGAGTGTGCCTGCGTGGTCGAAATGGAGATGGGAGACAATCAACGTCTCGACCGTTTCCACATCAACGCCGGCACCGCTGAGAACTTCGCGGGGCATGGCCGTAATGGCGCGTCCGCGGTTTTGCGCCTCGCGATGGTCGAACCCGCAGTCGACGACGATGGTGCGATTGTCGTTGCGGATGATCCACACAAAAAAGTCGATTGGCATGCGCGCGGCATGATCGTCATCGAGGATGAAATTATCGCGCCGATAGCGCTCGTGGAGCTCAGCGTATTTTACCGCCAGCACCTCATAGGTCTCCGTTTCTGCGCCTAATGTTTCAGACATGGACTGCCTCCCGTTCGCAGGTTGTCTTGTTGCCGTCGCAGCTTTGTTGGTTCGCTTTGGGGATCAGCATGCGGCGCAAGCACTGGCATGTCGATACGAACGAGCGTGGGTGCAGGGCCGGCGTGCGGCGGGCTACGACGGTTGTGCTTGTTCCGGTCAAGGCAAAATGCAGAATGGCGGCGGTTTTTGACCGCCCGCAGCGCTGCAGTGGCGCCGGGTGCGGAAGTTCAGACAGGCAGGACGGCGCTATGCGTTACGATGACAGTGACCGCGAGAGTGACAACGTCGAAGACATGCGTGGGCGCAGGGGCCGCGGCTTTGGCTTGCCAGGGGGTTTTCGCTTGCCACGGGGCCGCGGCGGGCGTGGCATTCAGATCCCGATCGGCGGGCGGAGAGGTGGGTTCTCGCTGACGACGCTGATTATCATCGGCATCATCATGCTGTTCTTTGGGTTCAATCCGCTCGACCTGTTCCGCGGTGGGACGAACGTCCAGGCGCCGGATTATTCCGAGCTTCCGCGTTTGCCACAATCCGATCCGAGCCAACAGCGGCGTACGTCAAACAATCCGTTTGAGCTGCCAGGAGGGCAGTCCAGCCCGCAGGGTCAGCAGACGCGCGATGAGATGGGCGTCTTCATCAAGCGCGTGCTTGCCGATACCGAAGACGTTTGGAACCGCGTGTTCCGGCAGTTCGGCCGCAATTATGAAGAGCCGAGATTGGTGCTTTTTTCCGGCCAGTATCCGACCGCATGCGGGCTTGGGCAAGCCGCCATGGGGCCGTTTTATTGTCCGGCGGATCGCAAGATTTACATCGACCTGTCGTTTTACGAGCAACTTCGCCGCCAATTTGGAGCGCCGGGTGATTTCGCGCAGGCTTATGTGATCGCACACGAAGTCGGCCACCACATTCAGCTCCTGCTTGGCATTGCCACTCGCGTTCAGCAAATGAAGCAGCGGCTTTCAAAGGTGCAGGCCAACCGCGTGCAAGTCCGGATGGAGCTGCAGGCCGATTGCCTCGCCGGGGTATGGGCGAACTTGAACCAGAAACTGAACAACCGGCTTGAGCCAGGTGACGTGGAAGAAGGTCTCAACGCGGCAAGCGCCATTGGCGATGACATGATCCAGCGTCGCGCAACCGGTCGGGTTGTGCCGGATGCTTTCACGCACGGCTCTTCGGAACAACGCGTCCGCTGGTTCCGCACCGGACTGGAATCGGGACGCATGCAGGACTGCAATACGTTCGATGCCCAGCGGCTGTAGGTAACCGACCACGATCTGTGGTGCCCGATCGCGTTGGCGAGCTTGATCACGATTGGGTCGACAGTTTGCTCGCGCGGCTAATACCGGCCCGCGCGCTTGTTTACTGGAGCCGGCCGCCGATAAAGTTTGACGGGCTGCAGGCAACGCTGCGTGCAGCCAGCTGGCGGCACAACAGTTCGGCCTCTGCGCGGCTTTCCAACGGCCCGACCACAAGCTTGTATTCGTTGCCGCGTTGCGGGTCGCTTTGGCGGGTGTAGCGCGGCTCAAGGTTAGCAAGCGTCTGCGCGTGCCGCTCTTTCAAATACGACCAGCTTACGCGCAAGGATTCGATTGACGGCCCTCGCGACAACGCGATCCCCGGGCGTGGCCCCGAGATCGTGATTTCGGGTGCGCCAAACGTAATGGCCGGCGGTTGTTTGGGCGTTGGTGCGGGTTGCGGTTTCAGCGCGGCCGGTTTCGCGGGCTCTGGCTGCGCGGCGTTTGCTGCCGGTTGCTGGGCTGCACGCCGCTGGGCTGGTGATGCCTCGGCTGGCGCGCGCCGGTCTGCCCCGGCCGCCGTGTCAGCGGTCGCACGCGGTGCCGGCGTATCGTCGTCATCGGTCGATTGCGCCGCGGCCGGTTGCACATTGATCAAGGTGACGCCGGCTGGCACCTGCGGCGCTTGAGCTTTGCGCGCAACCCGTTGCGGAAGCGGAGGCATCACGCGCGCATCGCCCGGCGTGCGACCGCCGGTGTCGTCTGGTTGGGCGGCGTTTGCAGTCTTGCCTTCATTCGAAAGCGACGGGGCAGCAGGTTCGCGCGGCCGGGTCAGCACCACGGTCTTGACCGTGCGGACGCGGCGGTCTGCGCTGTCCTCGCCGTTGATGGGGTCCGCATCGGCTTGCTGCGGCTTGGGGATCGAGCCTGTTGTGAGGTTCGTCGTACCTTGTGCTCCCGCTTGAGGCGAGAGCGCGCCGGCTGCGGCATCATCGTCGACCGGCCGCGCCTGCGTGTCGTTGCCTGTTTGCGCCGACTTTGCAGCCTCGGCGGACGGGGCTGGCCGTGCCGGCTTTTGCGTCGTTTGAACCGCGGCGACAAGCGGTGGGTTGGCCTGGTCCGGTGCGATCAGATTGGCGACGGTGGTGCGGACTGCGTCGGGTGCAATCGCGATGGCACCGATGTATGCCGAAGCCATCGTGCCGAGGACGGTCCAAACGCTGGCGTAGATGTACCAGCCGATGGGGGACCGCGGTGGTCGCGGCGCATTTCGGGCAGCCGAGCCGAGCGTTGGCGGGCGAAGCGAGGTCTCAGACGTCTGGGCGCGCGTCATCACGGAGCCTTTCGAGGGCTTTGACCGGCACGCGCGACTTCAGACCGGACTCAATCAATCAACCAGTGGGATCGGTTTCGCTTGGCCCCACGGATGCGTCAACGCTTCGCGGCGGCGTTTGGGGACGCTTTGTGGACAAGCGCGGTCGGGCGAAGGTTAAGCCTGAAAGAATGGTGCGGCGTGGCAACTGTTTCGATTTCTGCTCAGGTGAACTAAGACCCAACATGTCCGCCAGCTGAGAGCAGTCAGGGCGGTTCATCGATGGCCATTAAAGGGCTCACAGCATGACGGCTCCAGCGCTCGCGATCGTTCTCGCCGCCGGCAAGGGCACGCGCATGAAATCCGACACGCCCAAGGTGCTGCATGAGATCGCTGGGCGCAGCATGCTTGCCCATGTCCTGGCCACGGTCCACGCGGCGGGTGACATGCAAGCGGCCGTTGTTGTGGGGACGGGGGCTGACGTGGTGCGTGCTGAGGCAAACGCCGCTGATCCACAGGCCACGACGCATTTGCAGGAAAATCAGCTCGGAACAGGCGATGCCGTGCTGGCCGCCCGCTCGGCGATTGCGGCCCATGCCGGCCCGGTGTTTGTGTTGTTCGGCGACACCCCGTTGGTACGTCCCGAGACGCTCGTTGCGATGCGCGGGGCGCTTGATGAGGGTGCCAACGTCGTTGTGCTTGGGTTTGAGGCTGCTGACCCGACCGGTTATGGACGGTTGTTGCGCGATGCGGCTGGCGAACTGCTTGCGATCCGCGAAGATCGCGATTGCAGCGCATCGGAACGGGGCGTGCGCCTGTGCAACTCAGGTGTGATGGGCTTCAACTGCCCTGATCTGCTGGGGTTGCTTGACCGGATCTCCAACGACAACGCCAAAGGCGAATACTACCTGACCGACGCGGTGGAATTGGCCCGGGCCGACGGGCTGAGCGTGCGGGTGACCGTGTGTCCCGAGGACGAGGTTCTCGGCATCAACTCGCGCATGCAACTTGCCCAGGCCGAAGCCGTGTTTCAGAAGCGCGCGCGCGAGGCCGCCATGGCAGGCGGTGCAACACTGATTGCACCGGAGACGGTTTGGTTCAGCCACGACACCGTGTTGGGCCGCGATATTGTTATTGAGCCCAACGTGTTTTTTGGCCCTGGCGTGCGTGTCGGCGATCGCGTGTTGATCCGCGCCAATTCACATCTGGAGGGCGCGCGGCTGGCTGACGGCGTCACCATTGGTCCGTTTGCCCGCCTGCGGCCAGGCGCTGATCTGGGCAACGATGTGCGCGTTGGCAATTTCGTTGAAGTCAAGAACGTGCGGATGGCCCGCGGCGCAAAAGCCAATCACTTGTCATACCTGGGCGATGGCGAAGTCGGGGTGGGCGCAAATATTGGCGCAGGCACGATCTTTTGTAACTACGACGGCTTCAACAAGAGCCGCACGATCATCGAAGATGGCGCGTTTATCGGCTCCAACTCCGCGCTTGTCGCGCCAGTGACCATTGGGGCCGGGGCGTACGTGGGGTCTGGTAGCGTCATCACGAAATCGGTGCCTGCCGATGCGCTGGCGCTGGAACGCAACCAGCAGAGCTTGCGTGAGGGGTGGGCAAGCCGTTTTCGGGAAATGATGGCCAAGCGGAAGGCGCGCTGACGGCGCGCTTGTTGTGCGGCTCGGTGCTGTGGGTTCCCGGCACTGCGGGGATGGCACTGGCTGTGCAGGGCGACGCTTGAGGGTGCGCTGCAACGATCGGCAATGCTTGTTGCATTGCACCGGCGGGGGGACCCGAGACATCAGTGCGGAACAGGCAGACGAGCGCGAGAGGCGGCTATGTGCGGAATTGTCGGGATCTTGGGTCAGAAAGCGGTTGCCGATGACCTCGTCGATGCGTTGAGGCGGCTGGAATACCGCGGTTATGATTCCGCTGGCATTGCCACGATGGACGATGGCGCAATCTCGCGCCGGCGGGCCGAAGGCAAGTTGCGCAATCTGGAAGCGCGCTTGGGCGAGGACCCGCTGCCGGGTCACATAGGCATTGGCCATACGCGCTGGGCGACGCATGGCAAACCGAATGAGGCGAACGCTCACCCTCACATGAGCGACCGGGTGGCCGTTGTCCATAACGGCATTATCGAAAACTTTCGCGAGCTGCGTGACGAGCTTTCTGGCAAAGGCCATCGCTTCCAGTCGGAAACCGATACCGAAGTCGTGGTGCATCTGATCACGGCGCACCTGGACGACGGCCATGCCCCGCGTGATGCCGTTGCCAAGGCGCTCAGCCAGCTTGAAGGGGCGTTCGCACTGGCGATCCTGATCGCGGGCCAAGACAATCTTATGTTTGCGGCGCGGCGCGGCAGCCCGCTGGTTGTCGGGCATGGCGACGGCGAAATGTACATCGGGTCCGATGCGATCGCGCTTGCACCTTTCACCAATCGGATCACCTATCTGGAAGACGGTGACTGGGCTGCGATCACGCGCGAGCAGACGGTCATCTTCGATGAGAGCGGCGCCCCGGTTCAGCGCAACATGGTGACATCGTCGGCAAGCGCCCTGCTGGTCGACAAAGGCAACCACCGGCATTTCATGATCAAAGAGATCCATGAACAGCCGGAAGTGATTGGCCATACACTGGCCCATTACGTGGACATGAACGCGCTCAAAATCCGCACGCTTGATGTCGGTGTCGACCTGTCACGGATCTCTCGCGTGACGATTTCGGCGTGTGGCACGGCCTACTACGCTGGCCTGGTCAGCAAGTATTGGATCGAGCAGATCGCGCGCGTGCCGGTCGAAATCGATGTGGCATCGGAAATGCGTTACCGCGACGTGCCGCTCAGCGATGGTGGGTTGGCCATCTTCGTTTCGCAGTCTGGCGAAACGGCAGACACCCTCGCGATGCTGCGGTATTGCAAGGACAATGACCAGAAGATCGCTGCCGTCGTCAACGTGCCAACATCGACCATCGCGCGGGAAGCCGACGCAACGCTGCCGACGCTTGCTGGACCTGAGATCGGGGTTGCGTCGACCAAAGCATTCACCAGCCAGTTGACGACGCTTGCGGCGTTTGCAATCGCGCTTGGGCGTGCAAACGGCAAACTCGACGCGGCACGCGAAACCGAGTTGGTCAAGGCCCTGACGGAAGTGCCGCGGCATGTCGCAGAACTGATGCGGGATGAAAGCCCCTATCAGCAATTGGCGCATTCGTTGGCGAAGGCGCGCGACGTGATCTACCTCGGCCGAGGCGTGAGCTTTCCCATCGCGCTTGAGGGCGCGCTCAAGCTCAAAGAAATTTCATACATCCACGCTGAGGGGTACGCCGCAGGTGAACTCAAGCATGGGCCGATTGCACTGATCGACGAGCAAGTGCCGGTGGTTGTGATCGCGCCGAAAGACGAGCTCTTTGAAAAGACCGTTTCCAACATGCAGGAAGTGGCCGCTCGCGGCGGGCGCATCATCCTCGTATCAGATGCAACCGCTGAAGAGGCCGGCTGCGAACTTCTCCAGCATATCCCGCTGCCGAGTACGTCGGCTTTCGTGACCCCGCTGATTGCGGCCGTGCCGATCCAGCTCATTGCCTATCACACCGCCGTCAGCATGGGCACGGATGTCGATCAGCCGCGTAACCTGGCGAAATCCGTTACCGTCGAGTAGTCGTCTTTACGGCAGGACACGCGTTCTGACGTCCTGGATCGGGCGCGATCATGAACGTGCCCCTTTGCGCTGTCATGGCATCGCGCTAGAGAATCGGGCTGTTGTGAGCAGGCGCTTGCTGCGGGCCCGGTTTGGCCACGCGATTGGCAAGACGCGTGTCGGCGGCTGTTCGGCCGCAACCTGAAGTGATGTGCGACGACCCGGAAGGATCGAGCCCATGACACCAAAGACGGATTTCATGCGCCGCGTATGGGCAGGCCTGCCCCATATCGCAGCTGGTATCGGTCCCCGCATCTGTGCGGCGATCATGCTTGGTTTGATGGTCGCAACAGCGCAGATCGCACTGCCGGACCAGGCGCTGGCGGCGAAGAAGGCACAAAAACGCATCACGCTTGCGGAAGCGCGCAAAGCGCTGGCCGATGGCAAGGAGGCGGTCAGCGGCGGCAAGCCCGAAGACGGTGTGCGGCTTCTTGATATCGCCGTTGCCTCCAAGAGGTTGAACCGCAAGGAGCTGGCGCAGGCGCTCTACTATCGCGGGCTGGGTTATCGCGCCTCCGGAAAACTCGCACAAGCGGTCTCGGACTTCACGGCTGCACTGTGGATGAAAAACGGCTTGTCGGATGCGGATCGCAAAAGCGCCTTGGCGGCTCGCGCTGCGACGTATCAGCAGGCGGGGCTCTCCGCCCAGGGCCAAGACCCTGCGCTTGCGCCGGCCGTCAAAAAGCAAGCGCCCAAGCAACTTGCGAACCCTGGCGGGGTGACGATCACCAACCCGACCAAGCCGGGCCAGGCAGCGGCGGCCGCGCAATCGCCGGGCGCCTGGTCGACGGCTGCCAACCCACGGTCGGGCACGGGCGCAACCAATGGCGGGGCGGGCAGCGACCCTCTCAAAGCCGTGGGCGACAACATCCAGTCGTTCTTCGGCAACTTGTTTAGTGGTGGATCACAGGCGTCGAACGGGGCGACTGGCGCGCTGCCATCTGCGGCCGGCAATGGCACAGCGAGCGTCTCGTCATGGTCCTCGGCGTCTGCGCGTCGTATGGCTGCACCTACGCAAACAAAGCCGCGCCCGGCGAGGGGCACGGTCCGGGTTCAAGTTGCAGCCATGCGCGGTCAGTCGGACGCAACGCAGCTTGCCGCTTCCGTGACATCGAAACACGGTGCTTCGCTGCCCGGCGGGCGGGCGCGGGTGACCAACCGGTCGATCGGTAGCATGGGCAAATTCTATCTTGTCGAGATTGGCCCTTACCGCACCGTTGGCGAGACGAAGACGATCTGTGCGCAACTGCGGCGTGATGGGCTTGATTGTCACGTGGTGCGCTGAGCACGCACGGCGCTTCGATCCGGTATGCGTGGGCCCGTGCGGGCAGCCGTGAGGCCACGTGCGTTTATGCGGCGCGGAAAAGGCGGGCCGCCTCGTCGCATTCGAACAGATAAAGAAGCGCGCGAATGGCTTGGCCCCTTGGGGTTTTGAGGTCTGGATCTGCGTCGAGGACAAGCTGCGCGTCGTCTCGCGCGGCCTGAAGCAGATCGTCCACGCCAGGCACGTCGGCGACGCGGTAGCTCGGCATGCCTGACTGGCGCGCGCCTAAAACCTCGCCGCCACCGCGCAAGTCCAGGTCGCGTTCCGCGATCACGAACCCGTCCTCGGTTTCGCGCATGGTGCGCAGGCGGGCTTCGCCGGTCTGGCTCAGGGGGCCGCGGTAGAGCAAGATGCAGTAGGATTTGCGATCGCCCCGGCCGACGCGGCCGCGCAATTGGTGGAGCTGCGCCAAGCCGAAACGTTCGGCATGTTCAATGACCATGACCGATGCGTTCGGCACGTTCACGCCCACTTCGATCACGGTCGTTGCAACCAGAATCTTAAGGGTGTCGGCTGTGAACTGCGCCATGGTTGCATCCTTGGCCTCGCCGCTCATGGCCCCGTGGACCAACCCGACTTTGCCCGGGAAGTGCTGTCCCAAATGCGCAGCACGCTCTTCGGCGGCTGCCATGTCGGAGGCGCCACCGCCTTCGATCAGCGGGCAGACCCAATAGACTTGCGCGCCTGTCGAGACCGCGCGCTTGAGGGCGTCAATCACGTCCTCGATCTTTTCTTGCGGGTTCAACGTGGTGACGATCGGCTTGCGGCCTGGCGGCTTTTCATCGAGCCGGGAGACGTCGAGGTCGCCGTAATGCGTCATCAGCAAGGTGCGCGGGATCGGCGTCGCCGTCATTGCCAACACATTGGCGCCGCCGTCGCGCCCTTTGGCCTGAAGCGCAAGGCGCTGATGGACGCCGAAACGATGCTGTTCATCGATCACCGCGACACCCAGGTCATGAAATTTGACGTCCGGCTGGAACAGAGCGTGCGTGCCAATCAGAAGATCGATCGTGCCATCGGCGGCCCCTTGCAGCGCGGCCGAGCGCGTCTTGCCCTTCTCGCGTCCGGTCAACAGGGCCCATGTCATGCCGACCGCCTCGGCCGTCGGGCCAATTGATTCTGCGTGCTGCCGGGCAAGGACTTCGGTCGGTGCCATCAAGGCGGCCTGCATGCCAGCCTCAACCGCAATTGCCATGGTCATCAGCGCAACCAGCGTCTTGCCGGCGCCGACATCGCCCTGCAAAAGCCGATGCATGCGGCCATCGCCGGCAAGGTCGTCGGCGATCTCCACGAGCGTGCGCTTTTGGGCACCCGTCATCTCGTAGGGCAGGCCAGCGGCAATTCGCGCTCGTAAAGCGCCGTCGCCGACGACCTTTCGGCCCTGCTGTCGACGGGCGTTGCGCCGTAAAATGCCAAGTGCGATCTGACTGGCGAACAGCTCATCATAGGCAAGCCGTTGGCGCGGGCTGCCGCCTGCGGAAATGTCATCAGGCTCCTGCGGGTGGTGCAACCGACGCACGGCATCGGCGAACGTCGGCCAACCTTGTTGATCGCGCCAGGCGGGCACGAGCCATTCGTCAAGCTCTGCAACCCGGTCAACGGCACCGCGCACAGCCTTGCCCATGACGCGACCGGAGAGCCCAGCGGTCAGTCCATAGACCGGCTCGAGCAAGGGCAATTGATCGCGCTGGGCTTCGGCGACGATGTAGTCGGGATGCACCATTTGGAGGCGGTCTTGGTAGGCGTCCACACGCCCTGACACATACCGTATCTCGCCTTCGGGCAGTTGGCGTTGGATGAACGCGCGTTCCGCGTGGAAAAATACCAGATCAAGGCGGCCGGTTTCGTCCTCGCAGGCGACGCGATAGGGCGCGCGTTTGTTGCCGCGCGGCGGGGCCTTGTGGGTCAACACGCGCACCTTGAAGGTGGCGATCGTTCCAGCCGCAGCGCCGGCGACAGTGGGCTCGGCTCTCCGGTCCACGACCGCGTGGGGCAGGTGCCAGAGCAAATCAATGACGCGCGGCTCGACGATCCCCGGCGGCAGGTCGACGGCCTTGGTCATCAATTGCACCAGCTTCGGCCCGACGCCGCTGATCGACAACGCGGGTGCAAACAACGGCGCAAGACTGTCTGGGCGCATGCCAACATTCCTGAGCAGGCCGACGGGAGCGCTGCGACACCGGCGCGGGACAACGCAGCCTGCCGCAACGCGTTCTATTGCACAGCAACAGATGATTGGCAGGCCGCGCCCGCGTTCGGCAAGGCTGGCGCGCACCGTCACATCGGTCTATGACCGGCGCCCGCAACGTGGTGGGATGGCCGGGCCAGCGTCAATGCCACGGTGCCGGGTTTTCCCGTGCGTTGAGATTTCAGCGGGTGGCGCGGCCATTCAGCGGCGACAGCGAGAGGAAACGCAATGACGGTCTTGAACGAACAAGCCGTGCCATCAAGCGATCCGCTTGATACGCGCCGGCGACGCGCAACCTGGCGTGCGCATCACCGCGGGACAAAAGAAATGGATTGGCTGATTGGAAAGTTTGCCGACGCCAACCTTGCTGAAATGACCGCGGATGAATTGACCGTGTTTGAGCAATTCCTCGCGATTTCGGACCCTGAGCTACAGCCTTGGCTGATGGATGCGCCCTCGGTCCTGCCGCTGGCTTCGCCCGATCCTGCGTTTGCGGGGCTGATCAGCCGGATCCGCAAGTTTCATGGCTTAAGCCCGCTGCCCGATGCTGCGGCCACGCGCTAAACCTGTTTTGGATGTAGCGAGCATGGCCCGTGATGTCCTCAAAGACCGCATTGAAACGATCTGACGCACGCGCGACGGCAATTTGAGAAAGACTGCGCCATGCCCGATGGCCACATCACCACAGGCGATCTCACGCTCAGCGGCGTGCCAGAAGGCCTCGATGCCCGCGTGCTGGTGGAGCGGGTGCAGCTCCTGTCGGCGGAAAAGCCTGGGCTGATCTTGCACGTTGCACGCGATGATCGCCGGCTTGATGCGCTGGAGCGGAGCCTTGCGTTCTTCGCGCCAAGGCAAAGGATTGTCTCGCTGCCGGCGTGGGACACGGTGCCCTACGACCGGGTTGGCCCGAATGCGGAGATCGTGGCCAAGCGGATCACGGCGCTGGCCAAACTGGTGGTGGGCACGACAAAGGCCCCGACCATTGTCGTGACAACGGCGAACGCGATCCTGCAGAAGCTTCCACCCCGTGCGTTCCTGCGGCAGTCGATGCGCAAGGTTGCGCCGGGCCAACGGATTGATCTGCCACGCCTGACGCGTCGGCTGACGCTTGGCGGCTATACGCGCACCGGCACGGTTATGGACCCCGGCGAATACGCGGTGCGCGGCGGCATCCTCGATGTCTTTCCGCCAGGACGGATCAATCCGGTCCGGTTCGACTTCTTTGGGGACACGCTGGAAAGTATCAAGAGTTTCGATCCGGCGAGCCAGCGCACGACGAAGACGATCCAGCAAATGGTCTTGATGCCGATCAGCGAAGTCGCGTTCGGCGAAGATGCCATCAAGGCGTTCCGGCAAAACTACATTTCCACTTTCGGCGGGAACACGACTGACGACCCGCTTTATGAGGCGGTGAGCGCGGGTCACAGCTATCCGGGTATGGAGCACTGGCTGGCGCTGTTTCACGACGGCCTTGAAACCCTGTTTGATTATGTCGGGCCCGATGCGGCCGTCAGCTTCGATGAAAATGCCGATGAGGCGATCCGGCGGCGGCTGGAGCAGATCGAAGAGCATTACCAGGCGCGCGTTGAAGGCCTGGAAACACAAAACTTCGGTGCGCCGCCCTATAAGCCGGTACCGCCCGACCGCATGTATCTGACGGGGGCAGACTGGAATTCCGCGCTTCAGACCCGCGGGATCTACCGCTTGGCGACGTTCACGCCGGCCGGGGCGCGGCAGAGCGATGATCTCGGCGGGCGGCCTGGCAAGTCGTTTGCCGCTGAGCGTCAAGCCGAGAACGGCGATCTGTTTGGGACCGTGATCGGCCACATTCGCGGTGGGTTTGCCAACAACAAGCGCGTTTTGCTTGCCGCGTGGACACCAGGCTCGCGTGAACGCCTCTTAGCACCGCTGCGCGATCGCGGATTTGAGGACATTCGCGCGGTTGAGAAATACGACGACGCGTTGGCATTGCCGCCCAAGATCGCCGGTGCCGTTGTCCTCGGGCTTGAACAAGGATTTGAGACGCCGGACCTCATGGTCATTGCCGAGCAGGATGTGCTTGGCGATCGGCTGGTGCGGCGTACACGCAAGCGCAAGAAGGCAACCGATGTACTGAGCGAGGCGGCCAATCTTTCGATCGGGGATCTGGTGGTCCATGCTGACCATGGCATCGGGCGATTTGAGGGATTGCGGACGATCGAGGCGCTTGGCGCGCCGCATGACTGTTTGGAACTTGCCTATGCCGGTGGCGACAAGCTGTTCTTGCCCGTTGAGAATATTGAGCTGTTGTCCCGCTATGGCTCCGATGGGGAAGCCGCGCAGCTTGATCGGCTCGGTGGGGCGGCCTGGCAATCACGCAAGGCCAAACTGAAGAAACGCCTGCGTGAGATCGCTTCGGAGTTGATCAAGGTCGCGGCAATGCGGGAGTTGAAAGAGGCGCCGGCTCTTTCAGCGCCGCATGGTGCCATGGACGAATTCGTTGCACGGTTTCCCTACGAGGAAACCGACGATCAGCTCGCCAGCATCGAAGCGACGCTGGATGACTTGCAGTCCGGTCGCCCGATGGATCGGCTGGTATGCGGCGACGTCGGTTTTGGCAAAACGGAAGTGGCGATGCGTGCGGCCTTTGTCGCCGCGCTCGCGGGGATGCAGGTTGCTGTTGTGGTGCCAACGACCTTGCTTGCGCGCCAGCATTTCCGCTCGTTCCGCGCGCGCTTTCAAGGGTTTCCCATCAAGGTGGCGCAGGCGTCGCGCCTTGTCGGCAATAAGGAACTGGCTGCGGTTAAAGAGGGGCTTGCGTCAGGCGGTATCGATATTGTTGTGGGCACCCACGCGCTGCTTGGCAAAGCAATCCAATTTGAGCGCCTTGGGCTGTTGATTATCGATGAAGAACAGCACTTTGGCGTGACCCACAAAGAGCGATTGAAAAAGCTCAAAGAGGACGTTCATGTCCTCACACTTTCTGCGACGCCCATTCCACGGACCCTGCAACTCGCGTTGTCGGGTGTTCGCGAATTGTCATTGATTACGACACCGCCTGTGGACCGGCTTGCCGTGCGCACCTACGTCACGCCATTTGATCCGGTCATTTTGCGCGATGCGTTGCGGCGGGAGCGCTTTCGCGGCGGGCAGGCTTATTATGTGGTGCCGCGTATTTCTGATCTGGATGAGGTTTCGGAATTTTTGTCGGAAGCGGTGCCCGAATTGCGGGTGGCACGCGCGCATGGCCAATTGTCGCCAACCGAAGTTGAAGACATCATGACGGCGTTCGATAACGGGGAGTTTGACGTTCTGTTGTCGACGGCAATTGTGGAATCGGGCCTCGACGTACCCAATGCCAATACCATGATTGTGCATCGCGCCGAAATGTTTGGTCTTGCCCAGCTTTACCAATTGCGCGGCCGCGTCGGGCGTTCCAAGACGCGGGCCTATGCCTATTTCACGACGCCGCCGGGCAAGAAGCTGACCGAGGGAGCGGCCAAGCGTCTGAAGGTATTGCAGTCACTCGATACGCTTGGCGCAGGGTTCACGCTTGCCAGCCACGATCTTGATTTGCGCGGTGGCGGCAACTTGCTGGGCGAAGAGCAATCGGGCCACATCAAAGAGGTCGGTTTCGAACTCTATCAATCCATGCTTGAGGAGACGATTAGCGCGCTCAAGGGCGGGGAAATGGCTGAAAGCGAAGATCAGTGGAGCCCGCAGCTTGGACTTGGTATTCCAACGGTGATCCCTGAAGACTACGTGTCCGACTTGCAATTGCGGCTCGGGCTTTATCGCCGATTGTCCAATCTCGACACCCGCAATGACATCGACAACTTTGCCGCGGAATTGGCCGATCGCTTTGGGCCGCCACCGGCTGAGGTCACAGGGCTGTTGGATGTCATGGAAATCAAAGCGCTTTGCCGCCACGCCGGAATTGCGAAGGTCGATGCGGGTCCGAAGGGCGCGGTTCTGCAATTCCACAACGATACCTTCGCCAATCCCGAAGGCCTTGTCGCGTTCCTTCAAAAACTTGGGCCGAGAGCGAAAATGCAGGCGGACCACAAGCTTGTTGTAAAAGGCGATTGGGACCGTGCTGACTTGCGTCTCAAGGGCGTTCGCAAGCTTGCAACCGATTTGGCCAAACTTGCTGAAGCCCCCAAACAAAATGCTTGAGACCGGGGCGGCGGTTTCGCCGCTCAAAATTGTATAGAAATTGACGGAATTTTTATCGGATTGAGAAAATATTCGGTGCGCAGGGCTGGTTTGCGTCTGCCCCATCTGTTTTCCCGCAATCCAAACCGAGATGCCGGTTCATTCCCATGCAAACCCGTAAATTACTCCAGGCGCGATGGTGGCGACTGCGTGCGTTGGTCCGCGAGCGGCTGCATTGCGCTTCAGAAATTCTGCTGTTTAACCCGGCTTTGCTGTGGGGCCTATTGATGGCTTGGCCAGCGCGGCAATTGAGCGGTTTGGTATCATCCGTGCCGGACGAAACGCGGCGCAGCTTGGCAGTGGTATGCGCGCTGTTTGCGACACTTGTTTCGAGCGGTGCCCTGCGACTGCCCGATCTGCCGAGCTATGCGGGTCATCTGGTTCTCGTCGCCCAGCTTTGACAGGCATGGCGCGGCGCTTGGCGCGCACGATTAAAGCGTCAGCGCAGCGCGTTTGACTTTGCCGTTTGCGGTGCGCGGCAAGGCCTCCACGATGCGAATCTCGCGCGGAATTTTATAGCGCGCCAATTGCGTTTCGCAGGCAGCGAGGATGTCGGCGGTGCCCGGGGGCGCGTCCGGATTGAGCGGGACGATGAATGCCCCAATCACCGAGACATCGGCACGGACTTGCACCTCGGCGCAGGCCACTTCGGCGACGCCAGGACAGGCCGCGATGACGGCCTCAACTTCCATCGGTGAGACGCGGTAGCCCAGCGCTTTCATGATATCGTTGGCGCGGCCGCGATGGGCGATGTAGCCGTCTGCGTCCTGCAGTGCGAGGTCGCCGCCGCAAAACCATGGGCCGCGGAAGGCACTGTCCCTGACGGCTTGCGTGCCGTCCCAATAGCCCAGCATCAGTCCGGGATCGGTTTCATGCACAGCGAGGAGGCCTTCGCTGCCCGCTGGGAGCGGTTGCCAGGCGTCGGGCTCGTCCGGATCGGCGCTTGGATCAAGAATCGCGACAGAGCGGCCTGGCTGCGGCCGGCCGACAAAACCTTGTTTGGGCGGCGTGGTGGGCGAACTTGAAATGTAGGTTGAGATCTCACTCATCCCGAGCGCCTCATAGAGCTGGCGCCCGTTGTCCGCATGCCAGGCCGCGCTCAGTCCAGGCGGCGGTTTCTCGCCTGCGATCAGCCCGTGTCTAAGATCGCCAAGACCATCGGGGCCGGGTGGGGCGTATTTCAAAATCTGGCGGTAGAGCCCCGGCACGGCTGCAAACAGCGTCGCGCCCTGAGCACGGATTAGGCGCGGCCAGACGTCGGGCTCCTTGGCACCGGTGAAGATGATCGCGGTTGCGCCGTTTGCCCAGGGATCGGTCAGGCCGGTGCCCAGCGTGTAGGTCCAGTTGAATGCGCCCGCATGCAGCATGCGGTCGTCAGGGCGCAGGCCATACCAGCCTTGGTACATGGGCCGGCGGCCCCAGGCGGCGCGGTGTGCGTGGAGGACGCCCTTGGGCTTGGAGGTCGTGCCTGACGTGTAGATCAGGTAAGCGGGCGCATCGGCGGCGGTGTCGTGATAGGCGCCCGGCGCGAGGTCGGCCAAGATCCGCGCAAGGTCGTCAGGCGAGAGGACCTGCACCTGGCTCGGGACGGTTGATGGGCCGTGCTGATAGGCGCTGCACAGCGCGCGCGCGCCGCTATCGCGCAAGACGTAGGCAGTCTCGGGATCGGTGAGCTGGTCGGACGTTGGGACGGGGACGAGGCCCGCTGCGATGGCGCCAAAAAAGACAATGGCGAACTGTGAGGTGTTGGGCAGGCGAATAACGATCCGGTCGCCCGGCGTGAGGCCTTGGGCAACGAGCCCGCGGGCCATGGTCCTGCAAGCAGCATCGAGTTCGCGAAAGGTCCAGATTTCGCACGGTGGCCCGTCGGGTGTGTCACAAACGATCAGGGCTGGTTTGTCGGGATGGGCAGTTGCGGCTCGGCCCAGCGCGTAGGCTGCCATGTTGAACCGCGGTGGGGGAAAGTCTGCCGAATAGGTCAAACGATTGGCTCCGTATGCCATTGCGCGGTTTTCATGGCGCGCGGCTTCAGGGCTTACTGCGCGCTTTGTGAGCCGGCACCGCGCGCCCACCATGTATCAACCGCAAAACCTGACAACGGAAGCGTTTGTGGTCTGCCAAGCCGCCGCCAATAGGCGACCCAAACGGCCGGCGGATGATATAGCGGGATCACATAGTCTCCGGAAATCAAGAGACGGTCGAACGCGCGGACGGCGGCTTCGAAATCGGCCCGGGACCGTGCGCGCAGCATGGCCTTGATCATCTCGTCGACGCCTGGGTTGCGAACCCCGGCAAAGTTGAGGCTGCCATCCACGCCCGCCGAGGATGAGGCCCAGCGGTTGATCTGCTCGTTGCCCGGTGAAAGCGACGATGGATAGCGCCACTGGATCATGTCGTAATCAAATGTCTTCAGGCGTGCCCAGTACTGGGCGTCGTCGACCTGTCGGATCGCGAGCGCAATGCCCAACCGTTTCAGGCTGTTCTGGTAGGCAAGCATCAGCCGCTCCTCCGCCTTGGTGCGCGCAAGGAACGTGAAGGCCAATGGCGCGCCAGTGTCGGCGTCCACCAGTTGGCCATTGCGGATTTCATAGCCGGCCTCCGTGAAAAGACGATAGGCCGCCTTCAAAGCGGATCGGTCGCGGCCGGTTCCATCGGTTTGCGGTGCGCGCCAGAGGCCCGAGAGCACGTCGGCTTTGACCAGGCTCTTGAACGGCGCAAGCAGCGCGCGTTCATCACGGCTAGCGGCCTGGCTGACCGCTGCCAAATCAGAACGCGCAAAGAAGCTCTGCGAACGGGCGTATAACCCGTTGAACAGGGTCTGATTGATCCAGGGGAAATCGAACAATTCAATCAGGGCGCGGCGCACGCGGGCGTCGCGCAGAGCCGGCCGGCGCGTATTGAGCACGATGCCAAGCATGCCGGCGGGTAGCTTGGTTGGGAGCGCTTCTTTGATCACGCGGCCCTGGGCGACGGCTGGAAAGTTATAGCTGCCTGACCAGCGTGCGGGATCGTCTTCAACGCGTAAGTCAATGGCACCGGTCTTGAATGCGGTGAAGAGGGCTGCATCGTTGCGGAAATACTCGATGCGGATCTCATCGAAGTTGAAAAAACCGCGGCGTGTCGGCAGATCGCGCCCCCAATAATTGCGATCGCGCAGGAAGGTAATGGATCGGCCCGCATCGACGGTGCTGACGGTATATGGGCCGCTGCCAATCGGGGCGCGCAGCGACGTTGTTTTGAAAGCCGGTTCGGGCAGCGCATGTTTGGGTAGCACAGGCATAAGGCCGAGGATGAGTGGGATTTCACGGTCGCCGTTAGCGCGGAAGGTAAAGCGCACGCGGCGCGGGGTGATGATCTCGGCCTTGGCGACCTTGCTGTAATGCGCGCGCATGAAGGGCAGGGCGTGCGCTTTCAACACCCCATGCGAATAGACCACGTCTTCCGCCGTGATCGGTTTGCCGTCTGAGAAACGGGCTTTGGGGTGCAAATTGAACGTGATGCTGCTGCGGTCATCGGGCATTTCGACGCTTTCAGCGATCAAACCATAAAGCGTGAAGGGCTCCGAATCGGCACGCGCCAGAAGGCTCTCGTAGACATATCCGCGGATGCCAAGCGACGGCACGCCGCGTGGCAAAAAGGGGTTCATGCTATCGAAGGTGCCTTGAAGGCCAAGCGTCAGGCGGCCGCCTTTCGGTGCATCGGCCCGGACGTAGGGGAAATGCCGGAAACCCGGGGGTAGCGCTGGCTCGCCATGCATCGCGATGCCGTGACGGGCGACTTCGGCCAACGCGGCTGTCGGCGCCATGGCGGTCACGGCGGTGCCAACTGCGATCAGCACGGCGATTGCTGCGCGAACCGCCGCAGGACGGTGGCGCGCGGGCAAAGCAGCGCACTGTCGCAAGTTGGAATTCGTCTCAGACATTGTCTCGGGCTCCGCGAACGGCCAGGCTCCCGTTAGGTAGGCGGCGACGTGGCTGTAATGCAACGCCTGGGATGCGGCTGGACGATGGCATGTGGGTGACACACACGAGCCTTCTCATTGCCGCATTCGGCCCGTTACACCGCGCCCCGACGGCTCACGGCAAATGCGGGAGCCTCAATCACCGGCCCGGCTCGCACCGCGGTCGGGATACGCGACTTTGATGTGGCGTCGATCGAGGCCCGGAGGGCTGACGAGTAAAGCGGGGCGGTGACGCCCATCCATAAACTTTGGAGCGGAAGATGCGGTTTCGGACTGAACTGGCAAATCGTGCTGTGGCGCTGGGCGGCGTTGTTGGCCTGATCGCAGCAGGCTTGAGCGTTGCCGCGACGACGGCCGTTGCCCAAGACAAAAAAGCAGAGCAGAGCGCCTGGGTGAAGCTGTGTGAGGTCGCCCCGATGCGCTCGCGCGGTAAGGACGGCAAAGTCGTCTCAACGCGCAAGCAAGTCTGTCTGACGCACCACGAGCGCCTCGATGGTAACACGGGCATGGTGATGGTTTCGGCTGCGGTCCGCCAAGTGGAAGGCAGCGACAAGCAAAGCCTGATGTTGATGGTGCCGCTTGGCATGTCGCTTCAGCCAGGTCTGCGGGCCGCCGTCTACACGCCGGAGCAATGGGCCAAAGCACAAAAGCGCGAAAAGATCGACGAAAAGGCGCTGAAGCCGATGTCGCTCAAGTATTCGCTGTGCCACCCGGCGGGCTGCACGGCTGAGATCGATGCGACGCCTGAACTGATGGAGCGGATGCGGAACGGCGGCGGCTTGATGGTTCTGGCGATCAACGCCGTTGGCCAGCCGATTGGCTTCCCGGTTCCGCTGACTGGTTTTGAGACCGCTCACAAAGGCAAGCCGATCGATAACAAGTTGTATGCGGCCGAGCGCGGCAAACTGCTGCAAACGATCCGCGCGCGTCAACGCGAATTGGTGCGCCAGGCACGCGAGAAGCGCCAACAGCAGCAGAAGAAAAACTAACGGCTGCTCTGGGTCTCGCACTGAGCTTGTTGACGACAAATCGGCCCGCAGCATCGCGCTGCGGGCCGTTTCGTTTTATCGCGTTTTGTCGGGTTCCTCACGCGACGGTCCAAGCCGCGCGCCGCGCGAACCGGATCAGTGCGGATGCAGGAACGTTGCGCGTAATTGACCATCCGGTGCGCGGTCAAACATCTCAGCAATTTTTGGGTGCCTGAGCGGCGCGCCACTGTCGTCGGGAAGCAGGTTTTGTTCGGATACGTACGCGACGTATTCGGTTTGGTCGTTCTCGGCCAACAGGTGATAGAACGGCTGGTCTTTGCGGGGGCGGATTTCCGGAGGGATCGAGGCCCACCATTCCTCCGTGTTCGCAAACTCTGGGTCGATATCAAAAATGACGCCGCGGAACGGGTAAAACCGGTGGCGGACAATGTCGCCAACGGCGTACTTCGCGGCGATGATCTTTTGTGCCATGGCTTTCAATGGGTTCGCAGCGGTTGAGGTCAGGCCAGACCATCAGGACGGCGGGCTGGCATGTCAACACACCAGCTGGGTGCCTAACGCGGAACCCGCCGCGCTGTTGCCTGCGGTGTTTATTCCAGCGAGACCTGACTTGGCGCGGGCAATCAAGCAAAGCCGTATGCGGACTTCGTTTCTGGGTCCCTTGCAGCGATTTGGCGGGCGAGATCGACGATCACCTTGGCCTGCTTCCAGGTGGCGTCGTCCTGCATTTTGCCATCGATCATGACCGCGCCTGTCCCATCGGGCATGGCTTCGAGGATTCGTTGGGCGAATTTTACCTCTTCGACGTCGGGCGAGAAGACCCGCTTGGCAATGTCGATTTGCGAGGGATGCAACGACCAGGCGCCGAGGCAGCCCATCAGAAAGGCGTTGCGGAACTGGCTTTCGCAGGCCGCTGCGTCGGAAAAGTCGCCGAACGGGCCATAGAACGGCTTGATGTCGGCCATCCGGCACGCGTCGACCATCTTGGCCAGGGTGTAGTGCCACAGGTCTTGTTGGTAGAATGCGCGTGTCGCTTCCGTACCGTTGCCGTCAGCCAGCACGCCATAGGCCGGGTGTCCGCCACCAACACGCGTGGTCTTCATGCCGCGCGATGCGGCAAGGTCTGCCGGGCCCAGGCTCATGCCGTGCATCCGCGGGCTTGCGGTCGCGATCGCTTCGACATTGGCAACGCCTTCTGCCGTCTCCAATATGGCATGGATCAGGATGGGCGTTTCGACCTGGTGGCGCGCTTCAAGCTGCGCGAGAAGCTGATCAAGATAGTGGATATCCCACGGCCCTTCGACCTTGGGCAGCATGATCACGTCCAATTTGTTGCCGGCTGCCGCGATGATCTCGGTGATATCGTCGAGCACCCATGGCGAGTTCAGGCAGTTGATCCGCGTCCACAGTCCCGTCTGGCCAAAGTCGTGGGCCTTTGCCATTTCGATGAAGCCGGCGCGCGCGGCTTCCTTGGCGTCGGCTGGAACCGCGTCCTCGAGATTGCCGAGCACAACATCGACTTGCGTGATGATATCGCCCAGCTTGGCGCGGATCTTTTCGTTATGCGGTGGGACGAAGTGGATCATGCGCTCGACCCGGACCGGCAAACTGCGCAGCGGTTCGGGTGCGCCTATGGCAAGCGGCGCAAAGAAGCGGGCAGGCGTGCGGGTCGCGGGCATGAGCGTGTGTCCTGATACGTATCGGGTTGTGCGCCGCAGCAAAGCCGGTGCCGGGCGCAGCGGTCAAGCGTCTGCCGGCAATGGCCCCGGCTGCCCCGGCTCGCGGCGCTATCGCGCGCCGTTCGGGGATGCAGAGGGTTGGGGCATACATCACCCCCAGCGCCGGTTGGACCACATCCATTGCTCCGGCGCTTCACGGACCCAGGCTTCGAACTGCCGCTGCATGTCCGCGGTCATCTCCCGCACATCATCTGATGGGTTGGCCGTGCGCGGCACCTTGAGCTCCTTGAGCTGAATGCGGAACCGGCTTTGCTTGCCCACGCGCAGGCAGCGCGCCAGCCAGATGCGGCAACCAATCCGGCGCGCGATCATCGGCCCGATCGCCTGGGTCTTGGCGTCCTTGCCGAAAAACGGGACGGCAATGCCGGTCCTGTCGAACAGGTCGCAAACCATGCCGAGCCGGCCGCCATTGCGCACAAAATCGGTTATGACACGGGCCGCGCGTTGTGCATCGCCATGGCCACCTTCAACGTTGCCGCGTCCGAACAGGCCGCCTGGATACAATTCGCGGCGTTGATCGCGCAGGTATTGATCCACGTAGGGGTTCGTCACAGTGCGGTAGACCGCGCCCGGGTTCGCGCCTGCCAGCGTGAGCGGCCAGATCGCAAGCTCCCAATTGCCCATGTGCAGCGAGATCCCGATGATCGGGCCGAGCTTATCTTTGTAGCGCATGAAGACGGCTGCGCTTTCGATCTCAATGCGGTCGGGATCGGCCAGAATGCGGTCAAGCTGCATGGTCTCAGCCATGACAAATCCCAGGTTTTCCCAATGCGCCGCGACGAGGGCCTCGCGCTCGGTTTCGCTCATCTCCGGAAAAGCAATTTTCACGTTCGCCAATGCGCGGTTATGGCGTTTGCGAGCTATCCGTGGCGCAAGCACGCGCCAGGCGCGACCGGACCAGGCCACGGCCATGTCCAGTGGCAACAGGCGAACGGCGCCGATGATGGTGCGCAGCACGGCATATTCCAGGCGGAACTGGAGCTGGCGCGTCCAAGGCAATTGCGATGGGGCGTCCGTATTGGCAGCCCGCGGCGGCGCCGTTGCCGGTGCGGCCCGCGGCTTTGCGTTATCCGTTGTCATCGTGGTGTTTCGCGCCCTGGCCCCGCGTTATTGAGGCCTCGCGTCTGCCAATGCGCGCACGTTCGGTCAAGCTGGCGGAGCGGCGCAGAGGTCGGTCGCACATGCACCGATCACGTCAATTGGCCTCCAGTGGTTGCCATCGCCTGTTGCCCGGCCGTCGCGCCCGCTTGTGCCCTCAGCCAGGCATTTCCGTCAGGCATAAGCGCCGCGCGCGGTCCCAGACCTGTCATGCCACGTGCCATCAGTTGGCGGCGCAGCAACGTTGAGGCCCGCGTCACATGCAACCCAAGGCCGCGGCCAACGTCCAGCCCCGGTATCGATCCAGTCAGCGACGCATTCAGCGCGTTCACGCCATAGGTACGCGCAGTAATGTCGGCCCGGCGGCGGCTGTGGTAGCGATTGAGCGTGTCGGCTTCGCCCGGGTCTTTGCCATCGTTGATCGCCGCCACGATCTGACTGGCCGCCTCCGCGGCATCGCGCAGACCAAGATTGAGGCCCTGTGCGCCGATCGGCGGGAATGCATGGGCTGTTTCACCGACAAGGAACACGCGCTGGCTGGCGAATTGGTCTGCCAGTACGCCGGTCAGGCGAACCGGGCGCGCATCTGAAATCGTCAGTATATCGCCCAGAATGTCGGCAAAGCGGTCGGCCAGCACAGCGCGGAAGCCAGCGGCACCATCGCGCATCAGGCGTTTGGCAACGGCCGGGCGCTCCATCCAGACCAGGGCCGATGTGTTGCCGTCTGCCGGTACGCTTGTGCAGGGACCGGACGTGAAATGCAGCTCGGTTGAGATGTTATCGTGCGGCTGCGTGTGCGCAAACAAAGCGGTGATTGCGACCTGCTCATAGTCCCATGTGCGCGCAGACAAACCGCTGAGCGTTCGCAACAGGGAATTGCGCCCATCGGCGGCAATGACGGTTTGCGCTGCCAGGCGATGGCCGCCAGCCGTATACAGCGTTGCGTTAGCCGTATCGCATTCGGCATCCACGATCGTGTCGGAGATCCACGTGAGTTGCGGGTGCGCCAGGGCAAGTTCCGTCAGTTCGGCAACAAGGGTCGTGTAGGCGACGTTGGCACCAAACATCGACAGGCCGAGTTCTGTGGCTTGGAACATGACTTCGGGTGCGCGCAGGATTGCATCGCTCATGTCGACCATTCGGATGCCGGCAAGCGGCGTTGCGTGATCGGCAATCCGGTCCCAAGCGCCAATCCTGTCGAGAAGTGCAAGGCTTTCCCCAAACAGCGCGACCGTGCGCCAATCACCGCCAGTTCCGCCAATTCCGCCAGCCTCAGTTTGCGGTGGCTCGGATGTGGCACGCGGCGCGATCACGGTGACCGGTACATCGTGATGGACCAGCAAAAGCGCGGTCACCAGCCCAACGGCACCGCCGCCAACAACCACACATGGCACAAAGCTCTCATGGCTAGCGGGTTGGTGATCGCCTGATGCGGGGAAGGTGTCTGTCAGGGACATTGGCATGCGTCCAAGTTGAGCGTTGCGGTTGGGCCGTCGGTGTCTTGAAGCAGGGGGCGCCCGGTCTGTTGGTCAAGCGGCGGCGCGTTGGCCGCTTCGTCACAGTCGTCTCAATTGAATGGAAACGGCGTGACGGCTGGCACTAAGCGCACTGATTTGGCCGTTTCCAAACAATGCGACCGCAGCCCCCAACCGAGCGTCAAGCATTTCCTGTCGATAATTTCGCTGATTCGTCGATTGCGGGTGCCGACCGGTGTCCGCTTGCGCTAGATGGAGGGTCTGCCCTTGCACGCCCCGGTTGTCCGGGGTTTTGTGCGTCGCGCGTCAGGTGATGTAAGTCGCCGTGTTACCGGTTGAATCTGGCCGGCCGATGCCGATTGCGGCCTTTCTGCGATGCCTTCTGTGGTGCGTTTAACACAGAGCCCCGAACAGTGTGGGCGAATCAGGTGTTGGCGATTGCGCTGGGCTCGGTCGTCCCGCTAGAGATCATGGCGAAGCTTGTCGGGGCTGAGGGTGCAGGGCACTTCAACGGCTAGCTTCACCCTCCTTGACCCGAGTTTCGGGTGGTTAATGTCGATAGTGGCGTTTTGCGTCACCGTAGCGTGGAGAAAGAGTATGAACGGGGGACTCAAGTCCATCAGCGCTGCTGCACTGATCGCAGCCGCTGCTTCGCTGGGCGGCGTTGCCGCTAAAGCTGCTGACCTCGGCGGCAACTGCTGTGCGGATCTCGAAGAGCGCGTTGCTGAACTGGAAGCGACGACGGCTCGCAAGGGCAACCGCAAAATGTCGCTCAAAATCTCGGGTCAGGTCGTTTCCGGCGTGATCTGGCACGACTCTGAGACGGGCGTTCTGGCTGACAAAGTCCGCATCGGCGACACGTTCGGCGACGCTGACTCGGAATTCAAATTCGAAGGCACTGCGAAAGTGAACGCTGACATCACCGTCGGCTTCAAGTTCGACTTCGAAGGTGACTTCGACGGCGACGTTGAAACGGACGACGTGTACGTCTTCATCCGCTCGCGTTCGCTCGGTGCCATCCGCGGCGGCCGTACGGACGGTGCTGCTGACGGCAT